>JADCJJ010000469.1 GCA_020247085.1 Myxococcaceae bacterium
CGGGTGGGGCGCTGAAATTGACCCATCGCTCCAGCGCGCTACCGTCCTGTTTCGCGCGAGGGGCCCTTTCGGCCGCTCCGCTCCGACTCATGCGAGACTCTCACCGCCTCAAAGAGAAGTATGAGCTGTCACTCGACAGCCGGCAGATCGTCACCCTCACCGTCTCGTCGATCGTCGTGCTCGGCGGCGTCTTCGTGCTGGGCGTCGTCGTGGGGAAGAAGCTCGCGAACGAGACGCAGAAGTTGACCCAGCCGCAGGACATTCTCTCGACGGTCGACCGGAAGACCGAGGCGCTCGCGCTGGCCGAGAAGCAGCCTGCGCCGCTGACGTTTCAGGAGGAGCTGACGCGCAAGCCGGCCGACGTTCCCGTCGAGCCGCCGAAGCCGCCGGCGCCAAAGCCCGCCGAGGTGAAACGGCCCGAAAGCGCCGCCGAGCCAGAGGCGGCGCCGTCGCCGAGCGGGCGCGAGGCCGTCGCCGCCGCGGAGCCGAAGCCCGAGCCCAGACCGCCCCCCGAGGGGGAGCCGCGGCTGCCCGAGACGCCGAGGGCCGAGCCCGTCACGACCCGGACGAACGACGCTGGCGCGCTGAAGGAGGCCTTCGGAAAGATTGCGCGGCAGGAGCCCGTCGCGCCGACCACCGACGGCGCGTGGACGGTGCAGCTGTCGGCCTACCAGGACAAGGCCGAGGCCGATCGCTTCGCCGCGGGCCTGCGTGACAAGGGCTACGCGCCGTTCATCGTCGAGGCCCAGGTGCCCGGGAAGGGGGTCTGGTACCGCGTCAGGCTCGGGCGCTTCGCCTCGAAGGAGGCGGCCAGCAGTTACCTTGGAGACTTCAAGCGCGAGACGTCCATCTCGGGCATCGTCACCAGCAACTGACGCGCAGCGTGGCCCAGAGGAGCGCGCTCACCAGGGGAACCGGGGCGCGCTCTGGTGGCCGCGGCACAGAACGTCAAGCGACTGCGCCTTCGTCGAGCGGGCGGCCGAGGCCCACGCCGCTCACGTCTCGGAGTCGGGGTTCTTCGTCCACTTGTCGACGTTGCCGTCGCCGTCGAGGTCTTCGCCGATGCGGTCGACCTGCTCGTTCTCCCAGTACTCCCAGTAGTCGACGCGACCGTCGGAGTTGGTGTCGCGCTCACGGCGCACGAGCTTGCCCTTCTCGTAGAAGAGCCAGAGCGAGGGCTTGCCGGACGACGAGAGGTCGCGCTCCTTTCGAACGATGACGCCCTTCTCGTAGAAGTTCACCTGGTCGACCTTGCCGTCGAAGTCGAGGTCGAGGGCCTCGCGGGAGATCTGCTCGCGCTCGTCGTAGGAGCGGCTGATGTCGAGCTTGCCGTCGCCGTTGATGTCGAGCTCCTTGCGCGTCAGCCGGTCGATGTCCTTCCCGTCGGCCGACTTCGCCTTCACGGTGTAGGTCCACACGTCGGGCTTCTTGTCGCGGTTGAGGTCGGTCTCGGTGACCGTCTCGTCGCCGGACTTACGCTGCCGGATGGTCTCGCTCGCGCCCGAAGCGTCGCCCTCGCCGCCCTTGTTGTCCGTCTTCTCCGCTGCCTTGTTCGAGGCACAGCCGACCCCCACCAGGAGGGCAGCGAGCGGGACCACCAGCGTCTTCGAGGTCATTTTGTTGCCCTCCAGCCGAGCCGACATAGCGTCATATATGGCCATGGCGCGCAAGAAGATCAGTACGACGATCTACATCACGCCCGAGCAGAATGAGCTGCTGAAGCTGCTCAACCAGAAGACCAAGGTGCCCGTGGCCGAGTACATCCGGCAGGGGATCGACCTGGTGCTGGACCGCTACAAGGAGCAGTTGCCAGGCCAGGATCGCCTGCCGGGGCTCTGAGCGGCGCCCGCCCGTCAGGCCGCGCGCGGCCTGCCTCGCGGTCGACGAGCTCTCCCCTCACCAGCGGTGGTGGGCTACACGCCGGGCGGTGAACAGCTACCGGGGCAAGCGGGTCGTCGTGATGGGCGGAGCGGGCTTCATCGGCTCGTTCTTGTGTGAGCGGCTGCTTCGCGACGGCGCCGAGGCGGTGGTGGTGTTCGACAACCTGGTGACGGGCCACCGGCGGAACCTGGCGGGGCTCGAAGGCGACGCGCGGTTCGACTTCGTGCTCCACGACGTGTGCCGGCCGCTCACGGTGGCGGGGCCGGTCGACTTCGTCTTCAACCTGGCCTCGCCGGCGTCGCCGATCGACTACGCGCAGCTGTGGCTCGAGACGATGCGGGTGGGCTCGGAGGGCACGCTGCGGGGGCTGGAGCTGGCCGAGGCGAAGGGAGCCGTCTTCTTGCAGGCGTCGACGTCGGAGATCTACGGGGACCCGCTCGAGCACCCGCAGCGCGAGAGCTACACGGGCAACGTGGACCCGACGCGGCCCCGCAGCGTGTACGACGAGGCCAAGCGCTACGCCGAGGCGTTGGTGAGCGCCTTCCGTCGCTCGCGCGGGGTGTCGACGCGCATCGTGCGCATCTTCAACACCTACGGGCCGCGCATGCGGCTCGAGGACGGGCGCGTGGTGCCGGCCTTCATCGGCCAGGCGCTGCGAGGCGAGGACTTCACCGTCTTCGGAGACGGCTCGCAGACGCGCTCGTTTTGCTTCGTCGACGATCTCGTCGACGGGTTGGTGAAGCTCGCGGCGTCGAACGTGACCGACCCGGTGAACCTCGGCAACCCCGACGAGCGGACGATGCTCTCGTTCGCGCAGGCCGTCAGGGACGCGGCGGGCGGCGGGGGAAAGATCGTCTTCAAGCCCCTGCCAGAGGGCGACCCGAAGCAGCGTCGCCCGGACATCACCCGCGCGAAGACGCTCCTGGGGTGGGAGCCCCGGGTGCCGCTCGACGAAGGGCTCGCGAAGACGGTCGCCTACTTCAGGGCGCTGGGCTGAGCCCGCCGTCGCGCTCTCCGAGCGACGAAGGAGGGGGCAGCGGCCTGGGGGGGGGCTCCCGCTCGACGAGGGCCTTGAGCGCCACGAGCCCACGCTCCAGCTGGTTCGACAGGCGGGCTTCCACGCGTCCACGGAAGAAGCCACCGAGGGGTGGCAACGAGCCTCGCTCCGTCCACGTCACCCGGGTGCCTGCGCCCTCGGGCGTGAAGGCGAGCCACGAGGAGGTGTTGACCGTGTCGGACTCGATGGCGCCCTCGAGGCGGACGCCCTGGGCGCTGGCCTCGACCACGGTGAGCGCGCCCCGCCCCGAGGCAGGGCCACTCCACTGCCAGCGCGCCCCCGCGCCGGACTCGGGGCCGACGAACGAGTGAACGGCGCTTGCGTCGCTGCGGGCCCACGGGGCCCAGGACTGCCAGCGGCGCAGCGAGGCCACCGATGGGAGCACCCGGTCGGCCGGCGCGTCGACGACGACAGTGCGCTCGACGTGGAAGTCGCGAGGCAGTGACGCGCCAACGGCCGCGACGACCGCCACGAGGACCACCGCGATCTGTGCCGCCCGTCTCATGGAGCGAGCCGTATAGTCGTGTTGTGGCGAACCGATACGACTCGATGCTCGTGCCTCGTGCCTCTGCCGCGCCGAGGCCCTTCCACGGACGAGAGGCGCCAGGGCTGACAGCCGTCGTGGCCCTCTCGGCCCTGGTGGCGTGCTCCCCCGTGACGCCCCTGAAGGTGGACGGAGGCGCTCCAGGCGGAGGCAGCGCCGGTGGCTCCGCGGGTGGAGGCTCGCTCGGTGGCGGCACGTCGGGAGGCGCCTCCATCGGCGGCGGTTCGTCGGGCGGCGACGCCGTCGGCGGTGGCTCTTCGGGTGGCGCCTCGGCGGGTGGTGGTTCGTCTGGTGGCGGCTCGTCGGGGGGCTCCTCCGTCGGTGGTGGAGCCGCAGGTGGCGGCTCGTCGGATGGCGGTGGCTGCGCCTGTTTGGCTCCGGCAGATGGGGACGCGGTGTGCGGCGACGGGGGCTGCGACTTCGTGTGCCGCTCTGGGTTTCACCGGTGCGGCGTGCGCTGTGTCGCCGACGACTCCGTCGTCGAGTGCGGCGCCACGTGCATGGCCTGTCCTGACCGCGGTGGCAGCGCCATCTGCACGGCCGGGACCTGCAGCGTCCGGTGTGGCCCGGCGCAGGCGCGGTGCGGCGGTCAGTGCGTTCCGGCGACCGACCAGGCGTGCGGCGACGCGTGCGCCGTCTGCGCCGCCGGTGAGCGCTGCCAGGCCGGGGCGTGCACGCGACAGTGCCCGCCGGGGCAAGCGCTCGTCGGCGCGGCCTGCACCGAGGCCCGGATGATCGCCGCGGGCCTCTTCCATGCCTGCGTGCGGCACGACGGCGGGGTGGTGTGTTGGGGCGGGCTGGCCAGCACCGGCTCGCTCGGCTCGGGGGCGACGGACGGTGGCCGGCTGCCGCAGTTCGCGGCGAACGTCGCCGACGCCGTGTCGCTGTCGACCTCGGACAACTCGAGCTGCGCGCTGCTGGCCTCAGGGGCGGTGCGCTGCTGGGGCGACAACACCCTGGGCCAAATCGGCAACGGGGCCGCGGCGAACGCCTTCAGCCCTGCGCTCACGCTCCAGGGTGAAGCGACGGCGGTGGCCAACGGGTCGACGCATCACTGCGCGTTGCTGCGCGACGCCGGCGTGGTGTGCTGGGGCGCGGGGTTTGGCGGGCAGCTCGGCCTCGGCACGACGCCGACCGCGGTCCGGGTCCCGACGGCGATGCCCATCGACGCCGGCGTGGCGGCGCTCTTCGCCGGCGGGCTCTCGACGGTCGTCCGCCGTGGCGACGGGGTGGTGTTGCAGACGGGCTCAGCGCTCGGGCGTTTCTCGCTCGGGCTCGTGCCCGCGCCGGTGTCGGACGGTGGGGTGCGGCGGCTCGTGGCCGGGTCCAACCATGGGTGCCTCATTCGCGCCGACACGGCGGCGCTCGAGTGCTGGGGCCGCGGCGGCGAGGGCCAGCTCGGCTATGCGGTCTCGGGCTCTGGGGAGCAGCCCTTGCGTCCGGTGCCGGGCCTGGGCCCGGTCGCCGACGTCTGCACCGGGCTCAACTTCACCTGCGTCGTCATGCCGGACGCGGGCGTGCGCTGCTTCGGGGCGAACGGCTTCGGCCAGCTCGGCACGGGCACCTTCGTGTCGACCTCGACGCCGTCACCGACCGACACGCTCCCCCCGGCGCGCCAGGTCGCCTGCCACCACAACCACGCGTGCGCGGCGACGGCGCAGGGCGTGTGGTGCTGGGGTGACAACACGCAGGGGCAGCTCGGCGCGCCGCTGCCGGTGAGCGCGCCGTCTCCGCTGCCGGTGACGCTCCCGTAGGCAGCGCTCGGAGCCGTCGACTTGGGGGGCCGGGGCGGTTAAGGGAGCGGCGCCTTTTTCAAGGTCGTCCACCTTCAGGAGAACGTCATGGCCCTCAAGTTCGCGATCAACGGTTTCGGCCGCATCGGCCGCATGGTGCTGCGCGCTGCCCTGTCCCGGAAGGAGGCCGACGTCGAGATCGTCGCCATCAACGATCTCGACAAGCCGGCGACCCTGGCGCACCTGTTCAAGTACGACTCGGTGCACCGCAACTGGCCTGGCACCGTCACCCACTCGGAGAACAGCATCACCATCGACGGGAAGACGTACCGCGTCACCAGCGAGAAGGACGCCTCGAAGCTGCCGTGGAGGGAGCTCGGCGTCGACGTCGTGCTGGAGTGCTCTGGCAAGTACACCTCGCAGGAGAAGGCCCAGCTGCACCTCGGAGCCGGCGCCCGGAAGGTGCTCATCAGCGCGCCCGGCAAGGGCGTCGACCTGACGGTGGCCTTCGGCATCAACCACACCCAGTACGACCCGGCGAAGCACCACACCGTGTCGAACGCGTCGTGCACCACCAACTGCCTCGCGCCGGTGGCGAAGGTGCTCCACGACACCTTCGGCATCGAGCGTGGTTTGATGACGACGATTCACTCGTACACGAACGACCAGCGCATCCTCGACCTGGTGCACGAGGACCCGCGGCGCGCGCGCGCGGCGGCGCTCTCGATGATCCCCACCTCGACCGGCGCGGCGAAGGCCATCGGCGAGGTGATTCCGGCGCTCAAGGGCAAGCTCAACGGCGCGGCCATTCGCGTGCCCACGCCGAACGTCTCGCTCGTCGACCTCACGGTGACCCTGGGCAAGGCCACCACCGTCGAGGCGGTGCACCAGGCGATGAAGGCCGCCGCCGATGGGTCGATGAAGGGCGTGCTCCAGTACGACACCGAGCCGACGGTCAGCATCGACTACAACGACAACCCGCACTCGTCGATCTTCGACTCGACGCAGACGCAGCTCCTCGACGGCACCTTCCTCAAGGTGTTCGCCTGGTACGACAACGAGTGGGGGTACTCGCAGCGCATGGTCGACGTGGCGAAGTTCCTCGCCTCGAAGAAGTGACCGGCCCCGACCGAGCGAGCGACGCCATGACCGTCAAGTACCTCGACGAGCTCACGCTGTCCGGCAAGCGGGTCTTCATTCGCGTCGACTTCAACGTGCCGCTCGACGAGCGGCAGCGGGTGACCGACGACACGCGCATTCGCGAGGCGCTGCCGACGATTCGCAAGGCGCTCGAGCTGGGCGGCAAGGTGGTGCTCGCTTCGCACCTCGGCCGGCCGAAGGGCGTCGACAAGAAGCTCTCGCTGATGCCCGCGGCGGGGCGCCTGTCGGAGCTGCTGGGCCGCTCCCACGAGGTGCTGATGGCCGACGACTGCGTCGGCGAGGGCGTCGTCAAGATGGCGAAGGACCTCAGGCCGGGCCAGGTGCTGCTGCTCGAGAACCTGCGCTTCCACAAACAGGAGGAGGCCAACGACGAGGCCTTCGCCCGCGAGCTGGCCAGCTGCGCCGACGTGTACTGCAACGACGCCTTCGGCACCGCTCACCGCGCGCACGCCTCGACGGCGGGCATGGCGGCCTTCGTGAAGGAGAAGTGCGCGGGCCTGTTGATGCGCAAGGAGATCGAGAAGCTCGGCAAGGTGGTGCGCAGCCCCGAGAAGCCCTTCGTGGTGATCCTCGGCGGCGCCAAGGTGTCGGACAAGATCAAGGTCATCGAGAACCTGCTGCCGAAGTGCGACGCGATGCTGATCGGCGGGGCGATGGCCTACACGTTCCTCAAGGCCGCCGGCGCGCAGGTGGGCCGGAGCCGCGTCGAGGAAGACAAGGTGCCCCTCGCCGGGCGGCTGCTCGACGTGGCGAAGCAGCACGGCGTCGAGCTGCTCCTGCCGATCGATCACGTCGCGGGCACCGCGCCCGACGCCACGAGCGCGGCCATCGACGTGGCCGACCGGAACATTCCCGCCGACCTGATGGGGCTCGACATCGGCTCGAAGACCCGGGCGCTCTTCACGCAGCACATCCGCGGGGCGAAGACGGTGCTGTGGAACGGGCCCATGGGGTTGTTCGAGGTGGCGAAGTTCGCCGAGGGCACGAAGTCGGTGGCGGCGGCGATGGCGCTCAACACGCAGGCGCTCACGGTGGTGGGCGGCGGCGACTCGGCGGCGGCGGTGAACGAGCTGGGCTTCGCCAGCAAGCTGTCACACGTGTCGACGGGCGGCGGCGCGTCGCTCGAGCTGCTCGAGGGGCTCACGCTCCCGGGCCTGGCCGCCCTCGAGGGCTGACGGACTCTCACGGAGGACTTCATGACGACGCGGCGCTGCTTCATCGCGGGCAACTGGAAGATGAACAAGACGGTGACCGAGTCGCTGGCGCTGGCGCGCGAGCTGCGCGGGCTGGTGTCGATGGTGCGGCACGTCGACATCGCGGTGGCGCCGACGTTCCCGGCGCTGTACCCGGTGGCGAAGGCGCTCGAGGGCTCGAACGTGCAGGTCGCCGCGCAGACGTGCCACGCCGACCCGTCGGGCGCCTTCACCGGAGAGACCGCCGCGCCCATGCTGAAGGACGCGGGCGCGTCGTGGGTCATTCTCGGCCACTCGGAGCGGCGCCAGCTCTTCCACGAGACCGACGCCGGGGTGAACCGGAAGATCGGCGCGGCGCTCAAGGCCGGGCTGCTCCCCATCGTCTGCGTGGGAGAGACGCTCGAGGAGCGCGAGGCGAACCGCACCCTCGAGGTGGTCTCGGCGCAGGTGAAGGGGTGCCTTGACGGCTTCAAGGCCGACGTGGGCGCGTCGTTCGTCATCGCCTACGAGCCGGTCTGGGCCATCGGCACGGGCAAGACGGCCACCTCGCGCCAGGCGCAAGAGGTCCACGCGCACCTTCGCTCGTTGCTCACGGGCCTGTGGGGCGCCGAGGCGGCCGCGAAGGTTCGGCTGCAGTACGGCGGCTCGGTGAAGCCCGACAACGCCGCCGAGCTGCTCGCCCAGCCCGACATCGACGGGGCGCTGGTGGGCGGCGCGAGCCTGAAGGCGTCAGACTTCGCGGCCATCGTGAAGGCCAAGGCCACCGCCTGAGCGCGCCGGCGCTTGCAGTTCACACCGAAGCGACCTAAGGCGCGCCCCTCATGTTGGCCTTCTTCACGACCATTCACGTCCTGCTGTGCATCTTCATGATCTTCGTCATCCTCCTGCAGCCCGGGAAGGACGCGGGCATGGGCGCGGCGCTCGGCGGAGGCGCGGCCTCGTCGGCCTTCGGCGGTCGTGGCGCCGTCACGTTCCTCACCAAGGTGACGGCCGTCTGCGCCGTCGCCTTCTTCGTCACCTCCCTCGGCCTGTCGCTCGTCGGCCTCAAGACGTCGCTCGTCGAGAAGTCGTCGCTGGTGGCCAAGCAGCAAGAGAAGGCCGACAAGGAGAAGGCCGAGAAGGACAAGGCCGACGCCGAGAAGGCCGCGGCGCCGACGACGGGCACGCCGACCGAGGTGAAGCCGGGCGAGGTGGTGGCGCCTCAGCCGGCGCAGCCGCCCGCCGACGCGCCGAAGGCCACCGACGCGGTGCCGTCCGAGAAGGCGCCCTGACGAAGTTGCTTCACTCGGCGTCAGCTTCTCTGGTAGTGGCCGTCGTCACGACAACTGAATCTCAGACCTCGCCCAGGTGGTGGAACTGGTAGACACACCAGCTTGAGGGGCTGGCGCCGCGAGGCGTGGGGGTTCGAATCCCCCCTTGGGCACACGAAACCTCCGGGACACCCCGGGGGTTTCTTCGTTTCAGGCGCTCGACCCACCGATGAGGTTGCGGATGATCGCGAGGCGGTCGGGGTCGGCCTTCGAGACGAAGGCGAGCACCCCGCACTCGACGGCGCGGGCGCGCAGTGCCTCACCGGCGAGGGACGAGCAGAGAATGACGGGCACGTGGCCGAGGCCGTTCTGGCGCATCGCCTCGACGACGACCTTCGCCGACACCGTCTGCAGCTCGCTCTCGAGGAGCACCAGGTCGGCTGGCGTGCGGCGCAACGTCGAGGGCACCAGCATGGGGTTGTCGAGGCCGGTGGCGTCGTAGCCCGCGGCGATGAGCGCGGTGCGCGTGGCCTCGAGGGCGGTGAGCTCATCGTCGACGACCAGCACGCGCCGACGCTTCGTGGGGCCGGAGTGAGGTGGGGGCGCGCTGCGCGCCTGCGCCGACGCCCAGGCGGCGAGCTGCGGGACCGACATCGCGACGTCGGTGGCGCCAGCTTCGAGCGCCGCGCGGGGCATGCCGAACACGGCGCACGTCAGCCGGTCCTGTACGGCGGTGCGGGCGCCCATGCGCCGCATGCGCAGCAGCCCCTGCGCGCCATCGTCTCCCATGCCGGTGAGGAGCACGCCCATGCCGCGGTCCTTCAACGCCGTGGCCATCGAGAAGAAGAGGCTGTCGACCGACGGCGAGATGAGCTGGCCGGGCGGCGGGCTGAGCAGCTTGACGGTGAGGTTCTCGCGAACGAACAGCTCCTGCCGGGGCGGGGCGAGGCAGACGGTGCCCGGTACCAGGAGCTGCCCGGGCGCGCCGATGACCACGCGGCGGCGCGTCGCTTCCGAGAGGAAGCGCACGAAGGACTCGAAGAAGTCCTCGGCCATGTGCTGCACCACGACGATGGGGATGGGGAAGTCGAGCGGCAGCTCGCCGAAGAACGTCGACAGCGCCCGCGGCCCGCCGGTCGAGGCGCCCACGCCCAGCAGCACGGGGGGCTCGCTGCTGAGCGGAATCGTCGGCGGGCGCGGCGCCGGCGCCGGCGCGTCGTCGAATTGCCCCGCCTCGGCCAGCCGGCGCAGGCGCTCGGCGAAGCGCCGAACGTCGGCGCCGCCCTTGCCGAAGACCGCCGACTTCGGCACCAGGTCGAGCGCGCCGCGGGAGAGCGCCTCGTAGTTGAGGTCGATGGCGCCCGCCGAGCTGCGCTCGCTGATGACGACGATGGGCGTCGGGTGCTCGCGCATGATGGCCTCGATGGCCCTGAGGCCGCCCATGCCGGGCATCTGCAGGTCCATCGTGACGAGGTCGGGTGAGAGGGAGCGCACCAGCTCGAGCGACTCCTCGCCCGTCTTCGCCTCGCCCACGACCTTGATGCGCGGGTCGAGCTCGAGCGTGCGGCGGAGCAGCTCCCGGCTCAGCGCCGAGTCGTCCACCACGAGGATGCGGAGCGGGTTCGGCATCGTCGCGTCAGCGCCCCAGCTCGTCGCGCAGCAGGGCCCCATCACTCCGAAGCGGTACGGGCTGGCGACGCCGGAACGGCGCCGGCGCGGCTCGCGGGGGACGGCGACTCCGGCTTCGCACGCCCCCCAGCATAGCCGGTCGGCGCGCCGCTACAGCGGTGCAGCAGGCCGGCGGGAAAATTCCCCTCGGCGGCGGCGCCCGTAAGGTGGGCGCGCATGAAGAGAGACGAACGCCAGCTCGACCTGCCGTTGAACGCCTCGCCCAAGCTCCGCGTCATCAACGGCCTCGGGCAGAAGCGCGAGGAGCCGCTCACCGACCGCGACGCGGTGGCGCGGGTGTTGATCGAGGCCGGCGCCGACCTGCTGCTCCGTCGCATCTCTCCCGAGCGGGCCGAGACCATCGAGCGTGACGTCGACGAGGTGCTCGACCTCTTCGACCGGGTCGACGCGAACCCCCTGCTCAGGCCGGTGCTGCAGAAGAAGCTCGACGCCCTCGAGGCGCTCGTCCGCGAGACGCGCGACAAGCGCCGGGTGCGCCGCCAGGGGCGGTGACACGGGCAGGGCCCTTCCGGGCGGGCGGTTGATCGGGCAGGAGGCGGCGCCGTACCCTCGCGGTTCACTTTTTTTGGAACTCCGTGTCACTCGAGACCTACGGCCGCTACCAGCTGATCAAGAAGCTCGCGACCGGGGGCATGGCGCAGATCTACCTGGCGCGTCAGTCGGGGGTGCAGGGCTTCGAGAAGCTGCTGGTGGTCAAGCGCATCTTGCCGCACCTGGCCGAGAACGAAGACTTCATCACCATGTTCCTCGACGAGGCGCGCATCGCGGCGCGGCTCAACCACCCGAACGTGGTGCAGATCTTCGACCTCGGGCAGCAGGACGAGACCTTCTACATCGCCATGGAGTACATCCACGGCGACGACGTGCGGAAGGTCTGGAAGCAGGCCGAGCGCCAGGGCACGCAGGTGCCGGTGCCGCTCATCTGCCGCATCATCATCGAGGCCTGCGCGGGGCTCGACTACGCGCACAAGAAGACCGACGTGAGCGGCCGGCCGCTCAACATCGTGCACCGCGACATCTCGCCGCAGAACATCCTCGTGTCGTTCGAGGGCGGGGTGAAGGTGGTGGACTTCGGCATCGCCAAGGCGGCCGACCAGGCCACGGTGACGAAGTCGGGCGTGCTCAAGGGCAAGTACTCGTACATGTCTCCGGAGCAGGCGCAGGGCCAGCCGGTCGACGCGCGCACCGACGTCTTCGCGCTCGGCGTGGTGCTGTACGAGCTGCTGACGGGCACGCGGCTCTTCAAGCGCGCGAACGACATTCAGACGCTCTCGGCGGTGACGGAGTGCAAGGTGCAGCCGCCGTCGTTCATCGACGAGCGCCTGCCGAGAGACCTCGACGACATCGTGATGCGGGCGCTGGCGCGGGAGCGCGAGGAGCGCTTTGCCAACGCGCGGGAGCTGCAGGAGGCGCTCGAGGGCTGGCTGTTGAAGAACAAGCTGCCGTCGAGCTCGGTGCACCTCGCCGCCTTCATGCAGGACATCTACGCCGAGCGGCTGGCGCGGGAGGCCGAGGAGGGGCGGCTGCTGTTCACCGAGTCGAGCCAGGAGCTCTCGCAGGGGGACGTGCTCGACAAGGCGACCCCGAACGCCGCGAAGCCGACGCGGTCGGTCCGCTCGAAGGCGACCCGGGAGCCGCTGCCCCGGGTGCCGTCGCGCGACCAGATGACGCGGGCCGAGGGGGTGCGCTCGGGGCCCATCTCGCAGCCGGTGGCGCTCGGTGACGAGGTGAAGCCGCCCCCGACCGAGAACAGCCTGCCGATGCAGCCCGGGCTCTCGCGGACCGGGCCGCTCGCGGTGCTGGCGGTGGCGGCCGCGGTGGCCGCCGGGGTGGCGGCCTATGCGCTCGTCGGCTCGTCGAGGGCGCACGTGGTCGTGACGAGCGACCCGCCGGGGGCCACGGTGCGCTTCTCGGGCCGGGCGCTCGACTGTCGCACGCCCTGCACGCTGCCGGCGGTGGAGGCCGGCGAGCACGCGCTCGAGCTCGTGAAGGACGGGTTTCGCCCGGTGAAGACGTCGCTGGCGGTCGCCGCTCGCGGTGAGCAGGTGGCGCCCTTCACGCTCGAGCCGGCGCCGGCCGCGAAGGTCGTGCCCGCGGCGCTCCCGGCGGAGGTGGCGGTGCGGCTCACCTCGGCGCCCCCGGGCGCGACGGTGACGATCGACGGGGCGCCCCGGGGGGTGACGCCGCTCGAGCTGACGCTCCCCGAGGGGGCGGCCGTGGCCGTTGGGCTCGAGCTGGGCGGGTACCTGCCCGAGGTGGCGCAGCTCGCGGTGCCCGCCGGACAGCCGAACCTGGAGCGCGCCTTCACGCTGACGCCCGAGGTGCCCGTCGCGCCGAAGCCCGAGGTGACGCCGAAGACGACGACGGAGCCGAAGGCGCAGCGGCCTCCCGAGGTGCGTCCGTCCGCCGTCGGCACGGTGCGCTTCGTCGCGACGCCCTACGCCACCGTCGAGTGCCCGCCGTACAAGTCCTTCGGTGACACGCCGTTCGGCGACAAGCAGATGGCGGCCGGCGAGTACCGCTGCGTCTTCACCAACGGCGAGCTGGGCCAGTCGAAGACCGTACAGGTTCGGGTCGAGGCGAACGAGGTACAGAAGGTGAAGGTGTCGTTCGAATAGCCGGCGCCCGGGGCCTCAGGGGCGCGTGTACGGCGCGAGCGAGGTCGAGGCGTTCCAGGTGCGGCCCGGGTCGTGCCCAGGCATCAGCTCGTCAGCCGCTGTGTCGAAGCCCCGGGCGTCGGTGACGACGAAGCAGGAGCGCCCCGTCGTGTCCCGGCAGCCGCGCACGGGCACGTCGTCGAGGCACGTCGGCTCATCGACAGGGATCCCCCGTGCTTCGAAGGGGGCGGCTCAAGTGCAAGCGTCGCCCGCGCGTCAGCAGGCTTCGAGCGCACCGAAAAGCTACGTGCGAGGCAGACGCCTGGGCGGCATCGGAATGAAGGCGCTCGTCCGGGCGACGTACTCGGCGTAGCCGGGGCGGTGCTTCATGGCGGACTCGAGCATGGGCACGCCGGACACGCGCACGAGGAGGAACGTCATGAGGCCGGCGCTCAGCAGGGTGGGCCAGGCGCCGCAGGCGAGGCCGAAGCCGGCGAGGCCCCACCAGGTGACGGCGTCTCCGAAGTAGTTGGGGTGTCGCGTGTAGCGCCACAGGCCGGTGGTGATGAGCTGGCCCTTGTTGGCGGGGGAGGCCTTGAAGCGCGCGAGCTGCAGGTCGCCGACGGTCTCGAAGGTGACGCCGACGAGCACCAGCGCGGCGGAGATGCCGTCGAGCCAGGTGAGGGCGCCGAGGGAGCGGATGGCGAGCTGCACCGGCATCGAGATGAGCCACAGCAGCACGCCCTGGAGGCCGAAGACGACGAGGAGGCTGCGCAGGGGCCAGGCCGGGCCGGCCTTCGCGCGCATGGCGGCGTAGCGCGGGTCCTCGCCGCGGCCGTGGTTGCGCCAGGTGAGGTAGGCCGACAGGCGCACGCCCCAGACGGTGACGAGGGCGCAGACGAGCCAGCCGCGGGGCGAGGGGCCGTGGAGACTGAGCGAGAGCCACGCCACGAGGACGAAGCCCAGGCCCCAGAAGAGGTCGACGATGCTCGAGTCCTTCAGGCGGAGCGAGGCGAGCCACAGCGCGCCCATGACGAGCAGGACGGCGCCGAGGGTGGCGGCGAGGGCGCTCACCCGGTGGCTCGCAAGGGCGGCGCCGGCGCGGGGGCGGGCGTGGTGGCCGAGAGCCAGGCGTCCATCCGCTCCCAGCAGCGCTGGAGCCAGGCGAGGCGCTCCTCGCGGGAGGTGGGGATCGACGCCGCGCGCTCGCGCCAGAAGCGGATGTGGATGGTGCGGCCGGTGAGGCGTCCGCTCCAGATCTCCTTGAAGCTCGAGAAGCCCTCGAGGCCGGTGTGGCCGACGAAGAGCACGTCGCAGGGTGGGGCGGCGTCGAGGAGCGCCAGGGCGCCGCCGGGGCGTGGGAGCAGCAGGTGGGCGAGCCGGGACGCGCGCTCGAGGGCCAGCGGGTCGCCCTTGAGGCGCTCGAGGGCGCGGGCGCGCTTGCCGGCGGTGAAGCGGGTGCCCTCGGGGTAGAGGAGCACGCCCTGGTTCGCCTGCAGCCCGGCCTTGAGGGCGCGCACCCTGGCGATCTCGCCCTCGGAGTCGGCGCCGTCGCGGGCGACGAAGTGGTTGGGCAGCCAGTTGCCGGCGACGTCGAGGCAGGGGTCGACGAGGAGCTCCTTCTTGAGCACGTACTTGAGCTCGATGAGGTGGCGGTTGGCGATGAAGACGCCAGGGATGAGGGTGTCGACGATGCTCGAGTGGCGGATGAAGACGAGCAGCGGGCCGGGGGTGACGAGCTCGTCGCCCTCGACCGAGAAGCGCAGGGCGAAGAGGCGCTCGACGAACCACAGGTGCATGGCGACGTAGCGCCGCTGGACGGGCCAGGTGCGGCGGGCGAGGCGCTCGCGCGAGCCGAGGCAGGCGACCCAGAGGGCGAAGAGCTGCGCGAGGCCGACGCACTCGGTGAAGGCGAACGAGAGGAAGAAGGCGGCGAGGCGCACGGTCGGCTGGCCGGGCCGGCGGCGGGCGAGGTCGACGAGGGCACAGAGGGGGAGGGCGAGGGGCGCCAGGGCCAGGCCCAGGGCGAGGCCGAGCACCATCGCGGGCATGGTGAGGGCGCGGCGCGCGTAGCGGGAGCCGTCGGCGTTCACGGCGCGTCGCTCCTCAGCAGCTGCAGCGAGGTGGCCGTCATCCACACGAGCCAGGCGGGGCCGGCGAGGGCGAGCAGGCGGGCGGCGTCGGGCGAGGCCCACTGGAAGGCGACGGGCAGCGAGAGCAGGCCCGCGGCGAGCGCGAGCCAGCGCCAGCGCGTATCGGGGGTGGCGACGCAGGCGGCGATGAGGCCCACGCCGAGGCAGCCGTTGAAGGTGGCGTCGAGGAGCAGCGTGAAGCGCAGGAAGGCCTGGCCGAGGGCGGGCTCGGTGTTGAGGGCGACGAGGGGCGCCGTGGTGCCGGCGGCGTCGAGGAGCGCGCCGAAGCCGATGAATGCCCCCGCGACGACCGCCGCCCCGGAGCGGCGCACCAGGGCGAACCCGAGCGCGAACGCCGCCAGCGCGACGAGGCCGAAGGTGAAGGCGAACGCCGAGACGGCCGTGCGCACCGGGTACTCGACACAGCTCGCCAGCCAGCCGGGCACGTCGGCCGGCGAGTAGGGCGAGGTGAAGGGCTGCAGCGCCACGACCGCCACGACGTTCAACACGACGCCGACGAGGCCTGAGATGCCGATGGCGCGTGGGCTCCCGGTCATTGTGGGAGGTGTAGTTCGCCCTTCGTCAGGAAGTGGTCACGATTTCCTTCCTTGACGAGAAGCGCCGAAGTCACGTAGTGGAGGTTCACATCTCGCGGGGTGGAGCAGCCAGGTAGCTCGTCGGGCTCATAACCCGAAGGTCGCAGGTTCAAATCCTGCCCCCGCAACTCTGAAAGCCAGCGCCCGGTCAGCCGAGAGGTCGACCGGGCGTTTGTGTTCCCAGGTCGGACGCTGGGTCCCTTGGTCGCTTCGCCTTGATTCCGTTATGGTGTCGTAATGGAACCAAGGAGAGAGTGATGACTTCGATCACCCTGAAGGACGTCCCGAAAGCGCTACTCTCCCGCCTCCGCGCAGCTGCTGCGCGCGAGCGGCGCAGCCTCAACCAGGAGGCGCTGGTGCTACTGGAGGGGGGCCTGCGCGCGCGTGAGTCTGCAGAGGAGCGGGCCGAGCGGCAGGTCGAAGCGTGGAGGGCGCTCGCGGGATCTTGGCGGTCCGACCGTCCCTTCGAGGACGAAGTCGCCGATCTGTACGCCGCGCGTAGCCCTGGCAGAGACCTCGACCTGTGAAGGTCCTCGACTCGGACACGTGCATCGGAATTCTCCGCGGACGTACCGAGGTGCTGGACCGCCGCGCAGCCGAAGTCGATGAAATCGTCACGACGTGGGTCACGGCGTCCGAGCTGTTCTACGGGGCGGCGAAGTCTTCGAAGCCCGACGCCAACGCGGCGGTCGTCGTCCGGTTCCTCAACACGCTCGCGGTGCTTCCTCCGGACCTCGCCAGCGCGCGGCTGTTCGGCGAAGTGAAGGCGCGACTCTCGAACGCGGGGCAGGTCATTGCGGACGCCGACCTGTTCATTGCCGCACTCGCGCTGAGCCGAGGGGCGACGTTGGTGACTGGGAACCGGAAGCATTACGAGCGCATCCCCGGGCTCGTGCTCGAGGACTGGCTGCGGAGTTGAGTCGCGCGGCGAGGGGGCCACCCACCCAGCGACCAGTCACGCCGCCCGCCGTCCCTTGGGCACGCGGAACTGGAGTGCCATCAGGTACTCGGAAGGCCCCCGTTGCGGGCCCCCGCAACTCTAGAGGAGACGCCGACTTAGCCCAGGGGAGAAGTACCGTGCCCCAGCGGTACATCCAGAGCGGCAAGCGGGTGGTGGTGGACGTGGACCTCGAGCAGTTTTTCGACCGCGTGAACCACGACGTGTTGATGGGAAGGCTGGAGAAGCGCATCAGCGACAAGAGGATGCTGGGACTCATTCGTCGCTACCTCGAAGCCGGCATCACGGCGAACGGGGTGGTGATGGAGCGGTACGAAGGGACGCCGCAGGGCGGCCCGTTGTCTCCGCTGCTGGCGAACGTGCTCCTCGATGAAGTCGACAAGGAGCTGGAGAAGCGCGGGCTTTCTTTCGTGCGCTACGCGGATGACCTGAACGTGTACGTCAGGTCGAAGCGGGCGGGCGAGCGGGCCATGCAGACGCTGCGGCAGCTGTACGCGCAACTCCGGTTGCGAATCAACGAAGCGAAGAGTGCGGTGGGCCGTCCGTGGGACCGAAGGTTTCTGGGCTACAGCTTCTGGGTAGCGCCGGGGAAGACGGTGATTCGGAAGGTGTCGCCGAAGGCCCTTGAGGCGATGAAGGAGCGGGTGAGAGACATCACCTCGCGGAACGGCGGCCGCAGCATGAAGGCGGTGATGGCCGAACTGCGCAGCTACCTCGAAGGATGGAAGCACTACTTCAAGCTGGCCGACACGCCGCGCCTCTTCCGGGGGCTCGACGAGTGGGTCCGCCATCGCCTGCGACAGGTGCAGCTGAAACAGTGGAAGCGAGCGAAGACCATTTACCGGGAGCAGAGGCGGCGAGGGGCTGCCGATGATGTCGCCCGAGAGGTGGCGCGACACTCGCGACGCTGGTGGCGAAACTCGGCCATGACGCTGAACGTCGCCCTGCCCAACACGTCCTTCGACGCCGAAGGGGTCCCTCGGCTTGCGAACTGACCTCAACTCTTCGAACCGCCTGATGCGGACCCGCATGTCCGGTGGTGTGGCAGGGGACTGACGGCGATCTGCCGTCAGCCCCTATGCCGATCAGCGGGCCAGTTCAGGAATGGAGCTTCTCGAGGAGTTCCACGTCCAGGAGGTCCTTCGGTCGGCCGGCGGCGCGCTTGTTCTTGAGCAGCGCCTCGCGACCGAGGAAGGGGACTGGCCTGCCACCGACGGGAACCGTCGTTCGGCCTTCCCACGCCTCGTCGAAGTCCACGCCGCTGACCTGCGTCAGGATGTCGATGCGTCTTGGAGGGAGACCCATCTGGTACACGCTGCCCGGCCTCGTGAAATCGGCGACGGTGACGCCGTGCTGGGCCAGCGGCGCACCGAACACCTGGAGCGCCTGCATGACGCGGTCGGCGTTCTCCGGGGTGGGGCGCACGAGCACGTCGAGGTCGCCCGTCGCCCGGGCGATTCCCTGCACCGCGAGCGCGTGTGCGCCGACCACGATGTACTCGACCCCCGCTCCAGAGAGGGCTTCGAGCAGGTCCAGGAAGTCGACGTTGAGGCCCGCCTCGACCGTCATGGCTCACCCGGTCGCAGCACGCGCCCCGGCATGCTGGACCTCGCGTAGGTCGGAAGCGGCTGCCCGGCCAGGGACCACGCCGCCTCCGAGAGCGGCCCCATCATGGCAAGGCGCTCTTCCGGGGTGGTCGCGGCCCGGAGGGCCGCCGCGCCCGGTGCGGTCGAGGGGTCCGCCTTGAGCCCGGGCCACCGGGCCCTTTCAGCCGCTCGACGTGCGCGCTCAGCGTCCACCGCGTCAGGCTACCAGACGTTCCACTGCGCGTGCCTCCCCCGGAGCCATCGACGCCTGGCCCGCTACACTTGGTGATTCCGAGCTCCGCCGTGGTGGGCGGCAGCACAGCGCGAGCGACCCGCAGTCGCTCCTCCTCGACACGGAGCTGCTCCCCGCGCGCCTCGCCCGGGCGCTCGCCGAGGCGCACCTGTTGGCGAGCTGGAACTGGGTGTGGCAGCGCACGGGTGGCTCCGGGGTGGCCACGCTCTCGGCGGCCGTCGCGCTCGTGGCGACGTTCGTCTTCCTGCCGACCCTGACGCTCTCGGGTGTGTTCGGGTTCTGGGTCGGCCGCGCGCTCCGCAGCGGGTTTGGGTTGCGTACCACCGCGGGGTTGGCGGTCGAGCTCGCCGCCATCGCGATGACCACGCTCCTCATCCTGGGCGGGCTCGGTGGGGTGACGGGAGGCGCCGGGGTGCCCGCAGCGCGGCTGCAGCGCTTCCCGGTGGGGCGGTCGTGGGTCCTCTTCGCCGACGTCTGCGCCAGCGCGCTCAGGCTCGGCCCGCTGCTCCTGATCGGCGCCATGACGATGGGCGTCGCCGGGGCGTGCGTGGCGGCCCCAGCGGCGAGCCCGATGCTGCTGTGGGCGCTGGTGACGCACGTGGTGGCGCTGCTGACGGTGCAGCGGACGCTGGTCAGCTTGACGTAGCTGCTGGCCAGCAGCCTCAAGACCCAGACGCTCACCGCGGCCATGGCGCTGCTGTCGGCGACGGCCATCGTCTTCACGTCGAACCTGGCGTCGCTCACCTTCGAGCGCCTGACGTTCTGGATGCCGGCTCGCTGGGCCCTGGGCGGGGCCTCGGCGCTGGCCCGCGGACGCTGGACGTGGGGCGCGCTGGCGCCGGGCGTCTTCGGAGGCCTCGCGCTGGCGGTCGGATTCTTCGCGCTGGCCTGGCAGCTCGGCAGCGGTGAGCGCGCCTCGGGTGGCGCGACGCCGCGGCGCCCGGAGCGCCTGCGGAGCTTCCGGTCACCCCTCACCGGCGTCGCGCGGCTGCAGTGGGTGTCCTTCGCGGGCAGCTTCTCCGGGCGCAGCTCGCTCAGGACGTCGCTCGTCGCGGTCTCGCTGACTCAGATTGCCCTCCTGGGCAGCAGGGAGCGCCCAATGCCACTCATCGGAGAGGCGTTGGATGTCAGCGCGTGGCTCGGCGTCGCCTACGGCTACGTGGCCTTCGCGTCAGGCTTTCTGCCCTTCAACCCATTTGGCCTCGATGGCCACGGGGTGAAGGTGCTGCTCCTGCTGCCGATAGAGGCCACCGAGTTGCTGTACGGGAAGCTGCTGGGCTGCGCCGCGTGGTTCTGCCTGCAGCCGCTCGCCCGGACGGGGGCTCGCGCGGCCGGCACCGGGTTGCTCGACACCGTGCTGATCGCCTGTTGCCTGGGCGCCGCGTGCCTGGCGGTGTGGGGCGTGCGGGGCGCCGCGCGGGCGATAGGGCCGGCGTGGGAGCTTCCTGCGCTCGCGCTGGGCACCTTCGCCCTCGTCGCGCTGGCGTGGGCGAGGGCCCCCGACGTGAAGCTCCTCCGCGCGACCGCTGCCTGCCAGGCCACGCTGGGCCCCGGCGGTGGGGCGTTGAGAAGGGTGGGGCGCTCGACGTCGACGGGGCCCGGCACGACCGCGTCGCCGATGGAGAAGACGCTCCGCCCGCGGCGCCCCCTTGAACGCAAATTCTCTCGACGCGCCGCCCTCGACGCGACAAAGACAGGGCCATGTCTCCGGTCGTCATCATCGGCATCGTCATCGCCGTCGTCATCATCGTCGCCCTCGTCGCCTCTCGCCGGGCCTCTACGCCCGCCGCCGCCGGCAAAGCGCCCGCGGTCAGCACCTGGACCGTCACCGAGGTGACGAAAGAGACCCCCACGACGGTGTCCTTCGGCGTCGACGCCACCCTCGGCTTCGAGGCCGGCCAGTTCGTGCTGCTGCGGCCCAACGCCGCGCTCCCGTGGCGGGCCTACTCCTTCAGCCGCGCGCCCGGCCAGCCGCTGCGCCTCACCGTGCGCCGCGTCGAGAACGGCAAGGTGTCGACGCACCTCACCACGCAGCTGATGACGGGCGACCGCCTCGAGGTGAAGGGGCCCTACGGCCAGTTCGTGCTCCCGGCCATCGTCACCCGCGGCCTCTTCATCGCCGGCGGCTCGGGCATCACGCCGTTCCTCTCGTGGCTCCACACCCTCGACGGGCGCGGCTGGCCATTCCCCATCACCCTCATCGTCGGCAACCGCAACGCCTCGGAGCAGATCCTCAAGGCCGAGCTCGACGCCCTGCAGGCGAAGTCGGGTGGGAAGCTCTCCTGCGTCCACGTCACCGACGACCGCGAGGGGCCCCTCACCCGCGAGCTCCTCACCCGCCTCGTCGCCTCGCTCGAGGCCCCGTCCTTCATGGCCATGTGCGGGCCCCAGCCGATGATGGACAACGCCCGCGAGGTGGTGTCGGCGAGGTTCCCCGGCGTCGCCGTGCTCGAGGAGAAGTTCAGCGCCTCGGTCGACGCGGTGGGCGACGGGCCCGGCACCACCCTCGAGCTCGTACAGGACGGCAAGGTGAAGCCCTTCGACGTCAAGCCCGGAGAGCACGTGCTCGCCGCCGCCCGGCGCGCTGGCTACGAGCTGCCGTCAGGCTGCGAGATGGGCGCCTGCGGCGCGTGCCGCGTCAAGCTCCAGTCGGGCGACATTCAGGTGCCCGCCGACGCCTGCCTGTCCGAGAAGGAGCTCCAGGACGGCTACCGGCTCATCTGCGTCGGCAAGGCCAGGGGCCCGGCGCGGTTCGAATCGGCGCCCTGAGCCGCGCCAGTCAGCCTCGCCCACACCAGCCGCTGCAACGTCACCAGCGGCTGCGCGCGCGGCGCTTCGTCCACCGTCCGCCCGTCCCACCCCAGGCGTTGCGCCTCGGACTGCTGCTGCGTCGCCACGCGCTCGCCCGCGCCCCGCGTCGTCACCTCGAAGACGCCCTGGCTCCAGCCGTGCGGCACGAAGACGTCGCCCCGCGCCTCGAGGAAGACGACCAGCTCCTGCCCGACGGTGAAGCGCGGCGCCCCCTCGACCCGCTGGCCGACGCGGCCGACGACGCCGCCCGGAACGATGACCGTCAGCGTCTCACGCCCCGGCCCCTTCCAGCCCTCGAGCACCGAGAGCGTCACGTCGCTGACGATGCGCGCGCCGTCCGGTGTCCAGCGCGCCGTCACCCCCACCACCTTCACCCGCGCGATGGTGTCGGCGCCGTCGACGAGCGCCTCGAGCGTCAGGCTGCGCACCGTGGCCGCGCTCGCCACCGTCGCCCCCAGGGCGGCCGCGACGACGGCCAGCCGCCGGCGCCGGACGAGGAGCAGCAACGCCAGCCCGAGCAGCGGCCCCGCCGGCATCGCCACGCACCCACCTCGCGCCGCCGGCCCCAGCGCCTCGGGCATCGGTGGCGTGACGCAGTCATCGGGGCCGAGCTCGGGCGAGTACGCGTCACAGAGGAACGAGCGCGTGCCCGGGTCCACGGTGCGCTTGCGGCGCTCTCCCATCGGCGACGTCTCGTTCATCGTCGAGTTCGCCGCCGACGTGTGGCCGAGCCCCAGGAAGTGGCCCACCTCGTGCGTCACGGTGTTCTGCACGTCGTTCGCCACGCAGCGCGAGCTCACCGCGTCTGGCTGGCAGACGGGGCTGTCGACGACCGAGAAGACGTGATCGGCAGCGTTCAGCTCGATGTCGGCGTCGAAGATGCGCCCCGTCTGGCTGTCGAACGACACGGTGGTGACACCCAGCAGGCTCGACGGCTGGTCCCAGCAGTCGAAGGTGTTGGAGCAGCTGCCCTCGCGCCAGCACGCATGGCTCGCCGGCGCCACCTTGCCGCAGCTGCGCGTGCGGAAGAGCACCAGGTTGACGTTCGCGCCCGACGTCGCCACGCCCGTGCGCCGGCTCGCCACCCGCGGCCCCTCGAAGACGTTCAACATCGAGCACTGCATGGCGTCGTTCCACGCGCTGAAGGCGCCGCTCACCGCCGCCAGCGACGCCGTCGTCCCCAGCCCGGGCAACCCCACCGTCGCCTGCTGGAACGAGAGCACCGGCCCCTGCCACCACAGGCAGGCCGCGTGCTCGTTGGGCGTCGTCATCGTCCGCACGAACGGCTGCGCCAGCACCAGGGTCAGCATCCAGGGTGTCATCACCGCACCTCACAGGTCGCGTCGGGCGACGGGCAGATGGCGATGTCGAGCCCGGGCCCGCAGTCGCAGCTGCCGCCGTCGACGATGTCTTCGAGGATGTCGTCGCCGTCTCCGCCCAGCAGCGTGTCGTTGCCCGCCCCGCCAGACAGCACGTCTCGGCCGTCGAGCCCCGTCAGGGTGTCGTTGCCGCCGTTGCCGTTGAGCTCGTTCGCGCTGCCGTTGCCGGTGAGGGCGTCGTTGCCGCTGCCGCCGTCCACCCGCTCGACGTCTGCCTCGACGTCGTCGGCCTCGCCCGCCGCGCCGTCGTTGGCCATCCCGTCGAGGGTGACGGTGAGGGCCGCCGAGCGCGCCGAGTAGTCCACCCGGTCGAACCCATCGCCGCCGGCCAGGGTGTCGCCGCCGTTCGCCGCCGCGCCCTCGTCGAAGACGTCGTCGCCCGCGCCGCCCGTCACGGTGTCGTTGCCGCCACCACCCGTGAGGCGGTTGCCCAGCGCGTTCCCCGTCAACGTGTCGCCCCCGCTGCCGCCCACGGCGTTCTCGAAGTCCGTCAGGCTGTCGCCCTCCATCGCAGCCCCGTTGCCCGTCGACGCGACGCCCGGGGCTCCCAGCACGACGGTGACCGCGACCGACCGCTCCGAATAGGTGACGGTGTCGGTGCCGTCTCCGCCCGTGACGCTGTCGGCGCCGGCCCCCGGCCGCACCACGTCGTCGCCGGCCTCGCCCTCGAGGGTGTCGGCGCCGGCGTTCCCCGTGAGGGTGTCGTCGCCCGCGCCCCCGCGCAGCGTGCACCCGGTGGTGACGGTGCACGTCAGGGTGTCCGCGCCGGGCGTGCCGAGGACGACCTCGACGTCGTCGCGCACGTCGTCGCCCTCGGCGGGCTCCCCGTCGTTCGCGCCGCTGCCCACCGTCACCGTGACGGCGTTCGTCCGGTCGGCGTACCGCACGGTGTCGGTGCCGGTGCCGCCGTTGAGCACGTCGGCCCCGTTCGCCGCCGCACCCTCGAGGAAGACGTCGTCGCCGGCCTCTCCAGAGGTGGCGTCGGCCCCGGCGCTCCCCACGAGGGTGTCGGCGTCGGCCCCGCCACGCAGCACGTCGTCGCCGTCCCCCCCGGTGAGGCTGTCGTCGCCGGCGCCGCCCTCGAGCGTCACCGCGCGCGTGGTCGCCAGCCCCGTCGTGAAGTGGCTCGAGCGCGCCCACGCCGGGTGCAGCCCCGAGCCGCTCAGCACGTCCGCGCCGCCGGCGCCCGACAGCGTGATGCGCTCGACGTCCACGAGGCTCACGTCCTTGAAGAGGTCCTGGTTGACGATGATCCAGTCGTCTGACGCCGAGCGGCCCGCAACCATCGCTTCGCCGCCGGCGGTGCCGATCAGCTGCACCGCGTCGGTGCCCGCGCCCAACGACACCGCGACGCCGCTGCTGCCCGACGCCCCGAGCGCGAAGAAGCCGTTGGTGCCGTCGAGAATCAGCGTCTCGTCGGTGGCGCTGCCCGGGTCCTGCACCGAGACGGTGAGCCGCCGGGTGTTCGCCTGCGTCGCCGCCCCGCAGGCCTGGCCGTTGACGCGGAGCACGCCCGCGCCGTCGAGCGTCACCGTGGCCGTCTCGTTCGCCGACAGCACCACCGTCACCACGTTCGCGGCGTAGGCGCAGGGCTGGGCGAGGCCGAGCGTCGTGTCAGCCGGGGCGCGCACCGGAAGCGGGCGCGAGGGTGACGCACCGTCTCCGCAGGCCAACGCCAGCGCGCAAGGCAGGAGCGTCACGGCTCGGGCACCAGTGAGGCGCATCGACAGGTCACCCCGGAGAAAGGCGAAGCGCCGGTCACCCGCGTGAGGTGACCGGCGCCTCTGTCTTCGACACGTCAGCCCCGCGACTTCAGGGCAGTTTCGGGTATTTCGTCAGCCTTCGCAGTCGTTCGCCGAGTTGGTGGTGGTGCCGCCCGGCAGGAGAATGTCGTTGCCGCCACCACAGGTCACCGCGTTGGTCCCCGCGCCCGGCTCGATGATGTCGTCGCCGTCGGCGGTGTCGATGGTGTCGTTGCCCGCGCCACCTTCCACGAGGTTGTTGCTCGCGTTGCCGGTGACGGTGTCGTTGCCGCCGCCGCAGATGAGGTTCTCGACGTTCTCGAACGAGTCACCTTCGCCCGATTCACCGTTCGTCGCCGGCACGCCCGCGTCGGGCAGCAGCGCCAGGGTGAGGGTGAGGTCGCCAGACCGGCCGCTGTAGCTCACGGTGTCGACGCCGCCCTCGCCGTCGATGACGTCGTCGCCATCGTCGCCGCTCAGGCCGCTGAAGAACTGAAGGAAGGTGTCGGCGCCAGCGCCACCGGACAGCGTGTCGTTGCCGCCGCGCCCGGTGATGGCGTTGTCCAGCTCGTTGCCGGTCAGGGTGTCATCGCCAGAGCCGCCGACGATGTTCTCGCAGGCGGCGATGGAGTCGTCCTCACCCGACACGCCGTTGCCCGTCGACGCCGCACCGGCGGCGCCCAGGCTGACCGTCACGCTCGCCGAGCGGTCCGAGTACGAGACGGTGTCGAGGTCGGCGCCACACGCCACGGTGTCGTTCCCGGCCCCGGGGATGATGGTGTCGTCACCAGCGCCGCCGTTGAGGGTGTCGACCAGCCCGCCGCCGGTGAGGCTGTCGTTGCCGCCGTTGCCGCTGAGGGTGCAGGCCGCCGCCGCCGCGCAGACGAGGGTGTCGTCGGCCGAGCCGCCGTTCACCTGGTCGACGTCGCTCGCGACGGTCATTCCTTCGCTGGCCTCACCGCACACCGCGCCTCCGCCGATGGTGCACGAGATCGCCAGGGTGCGCGCCGAGAAGTCGCACACGTCGGCGCCCGCGCCGCCGTTGAAGGTCACCGCGCTGCCGACCTTCGACGTCCCCGCGTTCAAGGTGTCGGCGTCGTCGCCGGCCCAGATGGTCAGGCTGGGGCCCGTGCCCGACAGCACCCGCCCGTACGGCGTTCCGCCGATGCCCGCGTCCGCCTGCCCGCCGGTGCGGAAGACGTCGGCGCCCGGGCCGGTGCTGACGACCAGGCTCTCGACGCCGGAGAACGAGATGGCGCGACGGCCGTTGTTGGCCGCGCCGTTGATGCCGACCGCCACCGAGTAGATGCCGTTGCTGCCGGCGTCGGCGACGGTGGTGGCGAAGGTGAAGTCGTCGACCCCAGACGAGCCCCGCACGCGCAGCGAGTCAGCCGTGCCGTTGCGCAGATCGACGTTGATGCCGATGCCCGTCGCGCTCGAGGGCAGCGAGAAGGTGCCGTCGAGGAAGTCGACGATCACCGTCTCATTGCCGCCGTCGTTGGGGCTGGTGACGTTGATGCGCTGGGTGTTGTTGCCGGCGTTGCCGCAGATGGTGCCGTTGACGGTGATGCCGAAGCCGCCGTCGGCGAGCGCCGCCCGGCCGAGCAGGGCGTACTCACCACCCGAGAGGTTCACCGTCATCACCCCGCCGTCCGACGCGAACGAGCAGGGCTGCGCGAGCTGGGCGAGGTTGCCCGACACCTCGTCGATTCCCGGGAAGCTGCCCGGGGCAG
>JADCJJ010000047.1 GCA_020247085.1 Myxococcaceae bacterium
GAACAGCCTCGAGAGCACCCGCGCCACGTTGCCGTCGACCAGCGGGGCCTCGCGCCCGAAGGCGATCGACGCCACGGCGCCCGCCGTGTACCGGCCGAACCCGGGCAGCGCGAGCAGCCCCTCGACCTCGTCCGGCAGCCGGCCGGCGTGGGCCCCGGCCACGACGCAGGCCGCCGCGTGCAGGTTCCGCGCGCGGGAGTAGTAGCCGAGGCCGCGCCACACCCCCAGCACGTCCTCGACGGTGGCAGCAGCGAGGGCGGTCACCGTCGGAAAGCGCTCGAGGAAGCGCTCGAAGTACGGCACGACGCGGTCCACCTGCGTCTGTTGCAGCATCACCTCGCTGATCCAGATGGCGTAGGGGTCGCTCGTGCGGCGCCAGGGCAGGTCGCGCCGGGCGCGATCGAACCACTCGAGCAGGCTGGCCCGGAGCGCCGGGCGCTGTCGCGCGGCGGCGTCGAGGCGTTCGTCAGCGGTGGCAGGCATCGCGGCATCGAGGGCTTCCCAGATGAACGCGACGCAGACAAGGCCGATGCGGCGCGCCCGCCCGCGGGTTACTCCGACGTGAATGCTCTCGATCGCCCTCACGCTCGCGCTCGGCGCCGCCCCGACCGGGGCGAAGGGCCCGGCCGAGCCCTTCGCGCTCACCGACTGGAACCACCGCCGCCTGCAGACGAACCGCGTCGCCATGCTGGTTCTCGGGACGTGGGCCGTCGCCAACATCGGCGTCGGAGCGGTCGGCTTTGGCCTCGAGCGCGACGAGCGCGTGCGGTGGCTCCACCTGGGCAACGCGAGCTGGAACGTGGTGAACCTCGCGCTCGCCATCGCGGGCCTCGCCGCCGATTGGAGGAAAGACCCCGCCAGCTTCGACGCGAAGCAGAGCCTCGAGGCCAGCAACACCCAGGAGAAGATCCTGCTGGTGAACGCGGGGCTCGACGTGGCCTACCTCGCTGCCGGGGCCTTCTTGTGGCAGCGCGGCGAGGCCACCGCCGACCGGAGCCTTTTGGGGTTCGGCCAGGCGCTCCTGCTTCAGGGAGGCTTCCTGCTGCTGTTCGACACCATGCTGGCGATCGTCAACGGGCGGCTCACCCACGAGCTGATGCTGGGCGTCGAGGTGACTCCCGCAGGAGGCGTGGGGGCCCGCCTCGGCGCCCGCTGGTGACAGCCGCTCGCAGCCCGGCCCCGAGGGGTCCCGAAAGGGAAGGGCACGCTCGAGACACCTCCTTTCGACGTCGGGAAGGAGTGACATGGAACCGCTCGAAAAAACGGCAATTCGCGCGCTAAGCTCGCTCCAACCCGCAGCAGGGGAGGCCGTACCCGTGAGCAACGACGGCAACTCGGACGAGGACTACGGAAGCGCGACGCTCCTCAAGGCTTCGGGCTCGGCCGTGAGCCCGGCCAGCCATGAGGCGACCACCGTGCGGCCGGCGCCTCCGCCGTCTCCGACGCTCGCAGGCCACGGCGCGAGAGACCCCGTCATCGGGACCCAGGTGTCGGGCTACGTCGTGAAGGGGCGCCTCGGCTCCGGCGGCATGGGAATCGTGTACGAGGGCGAGCAGCCGGTGATCGGCAAGCGCGTGGCCATCAAGGTGCTGCGTCCCGAGGTCGCCGAGAACCCCGACGTCGTGCAGCGGCTGGTGGCCGAAGCGCGCGCGGTGAACCAGGTCGGACACCGCGGCATCATCGACGTCTTCGGTTTCGGGCAGCTGCCTGATGGTCGCCAGTGCATCGTGATGGAGTACCTCGAGGGCCAGTCGCTCGAGGGGCTGCTCGACTCGCTGCGGGCCGCGCGCCGGCAGATGCCCCTCGCCGACGCCCTCACCATCCTCGACGAGCTGCTGTCTGCGCTCGCTGCGGCGCACTCCGCGGGCGTGGTGCACCGTGATCTCAAGCCTTCGAACATCTTCCTCTGCCGCCAGCGCGACGGCGCGCAGTACGTGAAGGTGCTCGACTTCGGCATCGCCAAGCTGGGCGTGCTGGGCGCGACGCCGCAGACCAACGCGAGCCTCATGGTGGGCACCCCGGCGTACATGGCGCCCGAGCAGGCGCGCAACGGCATGGTGTCGGCGGCCCTCGACCTCTACGCCGTCGGTTGCATCGCGTACGAGCTGGTCGTCGGTGAGCAGCCGTTCGTCGCGAACTCGGTGGTCGAGATGATCATGAAGCACCAGGAGGAGCCGCCGGTGCCTCCGTCGCAGAAGGTGCTCTCGCTGCCGGACTTCGTCGACGTCTGGGTGCTCAGGCTGCTCGAGAAGAAGCCCGAGGACCGTTACGCCTCGGCCGAGGAGGCGCGGCGGCTGCTCCTTCCGCTGAAGAAGGAACTCACCCGGTCGAGCGCCAGCATGTCCGAGCTCGCCGGCAGCGTGTCAGTGAGCCCGTCGATGCGGCTCGAGGCCGTGAGGAGCGACAGCCGCCCGCAGAGCCCGGTGCGCGCCACCCCCAGCCCAGCTCGCAAGCCAGAGGTCGAGACCCAGCTCACGCCGGCGCTTCAAGAGACGACGCTCCCAAAGCGCCAGCCAGCGCCGGTGCGGCACGCCGCGACGGTGGTTCAGGCGCCGCCCGACCTTCCGGAGTCGTCGGTCGACGAGGCGCTGCCGCCCGGGGCACGACCGAAGACGTGGCTCTACGCCGTCGCCGCGGTGTCCGTCCTGGGGCTGATGGGCGGAGCGGCGGTGCTGCTGGGAGGGCAGGAGGCGAAGCCAACCATCGAGCCGTCTCCTCCGGCCGTCGTGGCGGAGAAGGTGTCGCCCGCCGAGAGGGCTGAGCCGCCGCCGAGCCCCGTTCAGGTCGCCCCCCCACCGTCGGTCGCCGCTGCTCAGGCACCGGGGCCCGCGCCGGCCGTCGAGGCGGCGAACGCGCCCACTGACCCAGCGCCAGGGCCCACCGAGGTCGCGAAGGCACCCGTCGAGCCGGCGAAGGCCCCTGTTGAGGTCGTGAAGGCACCGGTCGAAGCCGCGAAGCCTCCTCCCACCGCGCCGACGCCAAGACCGAGGGCGCCCGCCAGTGCGCAGCCCGTCGTGGCGAAGGTGGCCGCGCCGCCCCTCGCACCTCACTCGAGCAACCCGACCCCCGCCGGACCGAAGAGCCAGGAGACCTCCGCCCGGCTCAAGCGCGTCATCGCCCTCGAGGCGAGGCTCCAGGCCGAGGACGACCAGTTGAACCTGAAGCTGGTCAAGAAGATCAGGGACAGGCTCCAGTCGAGCACACCGCCGACCGCAGACGAGCTGAGCAGCTTCGACAGCCGGTTGAACGCGATCGAGGAGTCCCTCTGACGACGTCTGCGCTCCAGCCGACGGGCAACCCTTCGGAGTGAGAGCCCGTCGCAGCGCTCGAAGCGCGCCCGGCGGTCGGCGACGCTGCCTGCATGGGCGGACGGGACCGGGCGAGAGGAGCGCTGTGGTGGCGTGCTTCTTCGGGTCGGTCGACGTGGGTGTCGCCGTGACGAAGCGGTCGGGAGGTCGGCGGCCACGGCGCGCGCCAGGAAGGTCGGGCGCGTGCCTGGCGTCGCCGGCGAGGCCGACGTTCTACCGCCTGCCACCGTCGACGCGCTGTGCACGCGGCGCACCGGGTGCACCAACGCCGAGGCCTTCGCGGCTGACGAGCGTGGCCGAGCGCCCCACACCGTCGGCGTAGCGTGGGTCGCATCCGGAGCCGTCGCGGCCCTGGTGGGCAGCGCCCTCGCCGTGCTGAACCCGGGCGCTCCCGCTGGCGCTGGGGGGCGACGGGGGGCTTCGCGGTGACGCCGGGTGGCGGGTTCGTCTCGCTCTCGCTGCCGCTCCGCTGACGTCAGCGCCCGAGCAGCCGGGCGGCGTCGGCGATCACCTCGGCCATCGGCCGCTTCGCCGCCTGCGGGCCCACGGCCACGGTGACGAGCCTCGACGGCTCGAGGTACCGGCGTGAGACGGCCACCAGGTCATCGACCGTCACCGCCGAGGCCTGCGCCTTCTTCTCGTCGAAGGACTCGGCGCGCCGGAACAGCTCGGTGCCGGCGAACCAGCCGCAGAGGTCAGCCGGCGCGTCCTGCGAGAAGTCGAGCTGCATGTGCAGGCGCCGCTGCGCCCGACGGAGCTCCTCGGGGGTGATGCGTCCCTGGCGCAGGGTCGCGAGCGTGCGCAACACCTCGCGCACCACCGGCCCCGCATGCTCGGGCGCACAAGCGCCGTCGATCTCGAAGGCGCCGGCGTCGTGGAACGTCTCGATGGTGGCGCCGATGGAGTAGGCGAGGCCACGCCGCTCGACGATGTTGTGCGGCAGGCGTGACGACAGCCCGTCGTCGAGCACTCGCCGCAGCAGCGCCAGCGGCATCGCGTCGGGGTGGTGGTCGGACACGGCGGGGAAGGTGAGCCGGAGCTCGACCTGCGACTCCTCGAGCCGCGTGAAGTGGAACACCGCACGCTGCGGCGGTGGCGGCGGCGCCTCGAGGTTGCGGGGCCCGCTGGGTACGCGCCCGAACGCCTTGCGGGCGAGCGCCAGGACGCGCGCGTGGGTGACTGGCCCCGCCACGCCCAGCACCAGGTTGCCGCCGACGTAGAAGCGCTCGAAGTGCCGCCGAACGTCGGCCAGGGTGAGGCGCTTCACGGTGGTGGGCGTGCCGGCGATCTTGAAGGCGAGCGGGTGGTCGCCCCACGTCTGCCGCTTCGACAGGTTGTCGACGTCGATGTCGCGGCCCCGCTCGTCGACCTCGTCGAGCATCTCCTCGAGGACGATCTTCTTCTCGGTCGCCAGGTGCACCAGGCGCGGCTGCGTCAGCATGTCGCCGAGCACGTCGAGCGCGACTGGCAGGCCGTCGGGGTGGCACGGCGTGAAGAACGAGCTCGAGTCGCGCATCGTCACGCCGTTGAGGTTGCCGCCGACGGCCTCGACGAGCGCGTTCATCTGCACCGAGTCGGGGTACCGCCGCGAGCCCCGGAAGAAGAGGTGCTCGAGCAGGTGGCTGACGCCGTTGGTGCGGGCCTGCTCGTGTCGCGAGCCCACGCGCACGTACACTGCGCACATCACGCTGTGCAGGTGTGGCGCCTCGACGGTGACGCAGGTGAGCGCGGACGGCAGCACGTCATGGAAGACCCGGAAGCTCACGACAGCGGGAACCTCATCACGAACGTGGACCCGCGCGCGCTGGATTCGCCCAGACCGATGGACCCGCCGTGCGCCTCGACGATCTGACGCGAGAGCGACAGCCCGATGCCGGTGCCGCGGGACTTGGTGGAGAAGAACGGCTCGAACAACCTCGCCTGCACCTCGGGCGCCACGCCGGGACCGGTGTCACACACCTGCACCACCGCCTCGGCGCCGGCCACCTCGAGGCGCACCTCGAGCGCACCGCCGTCGGGCATCGCATCGCGCGCGTTGCGGAAGAGGTTCAGGAAGACCTGCCGCAGCTGTCCCTCGTCGGCCTGCACGGGCACGGGGCCCGCCGGCAGCGACGTCGTCACCGTCACCTTCCCGCGCTCGAGCTCGGCCCGCGAGAAGCCGACCACGCTGGTGACGATGGTCGAGAGATCTTCGGCGCGCAGCGTCGGCGCTGGCAGCCGGGCCAGCTTCAGGTACTCCTCGGTCAGCCCGGCGATGCGATCGACCTCGCGCGTCACCGCCGCCAGCAGCCGCCGCGCCTCGGGGCCCCCGTCGGGCTCGGGGAAGGTCGCCGATTCGAGCTGGTCGCCGAGCAGCTCGACGTTCAACCCGATGCTCGACAGCGGGTTTCGCACCTCGTGGGCGACCTGCGCCGAGACCCGGCCCACGGCCGCCAATCGCTCCGCGCGCAGCAGGGCCTCCTGCTTCTGCGCGAGCTGCGCCTCGCGCTCGGCGAGCGAGCGCGCCATCGCGTCCAACTCGCGCGCCAGCACCGCGATCTCGTCGTCGCCCGCGATGCCGAGCTTCGCCGAGTAGTCGCCGCGCGAGATGCGTGACACGCCGTCGATCAGCGTCCGCACCGGCTTGAGCGAGCGCGCCGCGAAACCGGTCGCGAGCAGGCCGACGGCGATCGCCAGCACCGACAGCCCGATGATGGCGATGCCCGTGCGGCGCTCGCGCTCCTGCGTCAGCGCGACGCGCTGCCGGGTGTGCGCCTCGAGCGAGCTGTGCAGCAGCTTGATGGTGGCGCCCAGCGAGGCCTCGGCGTCCTGCAGCCGGTCGAGGCGCAGCGCCGCGGCCGAGGCCTCGGGCTGGGCCTGCTCGAGCACCCGGTACGCCTCGTCCGCGTCCTGGCGGTACTCGACGTACTTCGCCTGCAGCTCCTCGAGCCGGCGCTGCACGTCGTCGATGAAGCCCCGCTCCTCCGCCGGCGCGAACTCCTCGAGCCGGCGGGTGATCGCCAGCGCCTCTTCGAGCTGCTGATCCATCTGCTCGAAGAAGTACTGCCGCGCGAGCTGAATCATCATGCGCCGCATCGTCAGGTCCGCCTGGTCGCGCAGCCGGGCGGTGTCGTTCGCCTGGTTCTTCTGGAACGACTCCAGCGTCGCCGCGCTCTGGCTGAGCGCCAGGTACCCCTCGGACAGCAGCCTGATCTCGAGCTGCCCCCGGTGCAGCTCGCGCACCGCGAAGAGGCTCACCGCGCCGAACGTGACCAACACCACGGCGTAGCCGAGGAAGATTCTGGTCGCGAGCGAGAGCCTCACCGGGCGTCGAGTACTACATTGACCGCCACTGTCGGAGAAGCCTACGGTGAATGAGGGCTCGTTGCTTCCGCGGCGCGCCGATGCCTCGCATGTCCCGACTCCGACTCATCCTCTCTCTCTCGTGCGTGCTGGCGACCGCTGTTCGCGCCGACAAGCCGCGGCTCGTCCTGGTCCCCTTCGCGACCGGCGAGGGCGCGACCGACGCCGCCACCACGAAGTTCCACGGCCTGTTGACCGAGCAGCTCAAGTCACGTGGCGACGACGTCGAGCTGGTGGCGCCGCCGGTGACGCGCGCTGCCCAGGACAAGGCGGGGAGCAAGCGAGCCCCGAGCGCCGAGGCGACCCAGGCGATGCAGACTGGGCGCAAGGCGTTCGATGAGCTGCGCTTCGACGAGGCGATCCCCGAGCTCAAGCGCGGCGTCGAGCTGATGCTGGAGGACGCCGCCACTGCCGACTTCGAGCAGGTTCAGGACGCGCTGGTGAAGGTGGCCGCCGCGTACTTCCGCGGCGGCGAGGAGAAAGAGGCCAAGGCCACGCTCACCGAGCTGGCGCGGCTGGCGCCGGGCTTCACGCTGCCCCCTGGGTTCCCGCCCGTCTTCCAGCGCGAGTTCGAGAAGGCCCTCAAGCGCGTCGACAAGCAACCGCGGGGGCAGGTGAGCGTCGACGGGCCGTCGGGCGCCACCGCCTTCCTCGACGGCAGAGACCTCGGCATGGTGCCCGTCACCGAGGACGGTGTCTCGGGCGGTCTGCACTACGTGCGCGTCGAGGGCACGCGCGGAGAGCGCTTCGGCCAGCAGGTCGACGTCAAGGGCGGCCCCGTGAAGGTCAAGGCCGCCTTCGGCGCCGCCCCGGAGCGAGCCCCCGTCAACGTCGTCCCCAACCCCAACGTTACGGCCGTCGTCGACGAGGGCATGGCCCAGAGGCTGACCGCGTACTGCAAGGCCGCCGGGGCCGACTTCGCGCTCATCGGGCTCGTCTACCGCAGCAGCGACGCGCAGCTGTCGGCGGGCACGGCGCTCTTCAGCGCCCGGCGTACGGCCCTTGCGCCCCTTGGCTCGACGGCCTTCGACGTCGAGGTGCTCACGGCCAACACCGAGGCCTTCAAGCTCGCCGACGAGGTGCTGGCTCGAACCGCGGCCTTCGGGTCGC
>JADCJJ010000470.1 GCA_020247085.1 Myxococcaceae bacterium
CTGTGGCTCAACGCCACCGAGCTCGAGCTCTCGTCGGCGACGTTGTCGCGGAGCGATGGGATGACACCGCTGAGGCCGCGGGTCATCGACGAGCACTTCGTCGCGCTGGTACCTGACGGTGGCCGCATCGCGCCCGGCGCCTGCACCCTGACGATCGCCTTCTCGGGCACGCTGTCGCGCAAGGACAGCGACGGGCTCTTCCAGCTGCGCGAGGGTGACGAGTGGTATGCGTACACGAGCTTCGAGCCCATCGACGCGCGGCGCGCCTTCCCGCACTTCGATGAGCCGGCGTTCAAGGTGCCCTGGGAGGTGAGCCTCGTGGTGAAGCCCGGGCACGCCGCGCTGGCCAACACGCCCGAGGTGAGCCGAGAGCCCGTCGCCGGCGGCCTCGAGCGCGTGCGCTTCGCGAAGTCACCACCCATGCCCAGCTACCTCGTGGCCTTCGCCGTCGGTCCCTTCGAGTTCGTCGACGCCGGGCGGCACGGCCAGAAGAAGACGCCTGTCCGCATCGTCACGCCCCGGGGGAAGGCGGCCGAGGCCCGCTATGCGCAGGAGACGACCGGCCCCATCCTCGAGCGGCTCGAGGCCTACTTCGGCTCGCCGTACCCGTACGAGAAGCTCGACCAGCTCGCGCTGCCCGTGGGCACCGGCGCCATGGAGAACCCGGGCCTCATCACCTACGGGCACCAGTTGATCCTCTCGCGCCCCGATGCCGACACGCCGTCGCGCCAGCGCAGCTTCGCGGGCGTCTGCGCGCACGAGCTCGCGCACCAGTGGTTCGGCGACCTCGTCACCATGGCGTGGTGGGACGACCTGTGGCTCAACGAGGCCTTCGCGACGTGGATGACGCCGCGCGTCCTCGAGGGTTGGCAGCCGACGTGGGGCCTCGACGTGAACCAGGTGCAGCGGCGGAATGGAGCCCTGGGCGCCGACGCGCTGGTGAACTCGCGGCAGATCCGCCAGCCGATTCGAACCAACGACGACATCGCCAACGCCTTCGACGGCATCACCTACGGCAAGGGCGCCTCGGTCATCGGCATGTTCGAGGCGTTCGTCGGGCGCGAGGCCTTTCAGCAGGGCGTGCGGGCGTACCTGGCGAAGCACGCGTGGGGCAACGCCACGGCCGAAGACTTCCTGGCGGCGGTCTCGTCAGCGGCCGGGCGGGACGTGTCGCGCGCCTTCAAGACGTTCCTCGACCAGCCGGGCGCGCCCGTCGTCACCTTCTCCCTCTCGTGCCCGAAGGGCGGACCTCCGACGTTGGCGTGGCGCCAGAAGCGGGCGCTGCCAGTGGGCTCGGCCGGCGCTGCCGACCGCACGTGGCTGGTGCCGGCCTGCGTGCGCTGGTCGGAGCGGGGCAAGCAGGCCCGCGCCTGCGCCGTGCTCGAGGGCGCCGCTGGCACGCTCGCGCTCGAGGGCGCCAGGGCCTGCCCGGACTGGGTGCTGCCGAACGACCGCTTCGACGGCTACTACCGCGCCAGCCTCGAAGGCCCCATGTCGCTCGCCGACGTGCTGGCGAAGGCTGGGCCGGCGCTGTCGGTTCCCGAGCGCGTGGGGGTGCTCGGCGACGTCTCGTCGCTCATCCGCTCGGGGGACCTCGACGCTCCGGTGGCGCTCGAGCTCGCGCAGCTCGCCGCCCGCGACCCAAACCGGCACGTGCTCGGCGCCGCCCTGGGGCTCTCGTCGTACGGCGCTGGCGACGTGCTGCCCGAAGCGCTGCGCTCTCGGTACGAGGGCTTCGTGCGCGCGCTCTTCTCGAAGAGGCTCGAGACGCTGGGGTGGGCGCCGAAGCCAGGTGACGATGAAGACACGCGAATGCTGCGGCCGGCGCTGTTGGCCACGCTCGGCTACCAGGGCAAGGACCCGAAGGTGCTCGCCGAGGCGCGGCGCCTGGCTGAGCGGTGGCTTGGCGACCGAAAAGCCATTCACCCCGACGTCGTCGACACCGTGCTGGGCCTGGCCGGAGACTCGGGCGACGCCGCGCTGCACGCCCGTCTCCTCGAGGCCGCCAAGCGGGAGAAGGACCGGGCCGACCGCGCCCGGCTCCTCGGCGCGTTGGCCGAGTCGAGCGACCGCGCCATCGTCGCCTCCCACCTGCCGCTGGTGCTGACCGACACTTTCGACACCCGCGAGGCGATGCGCCTGGTCTGGGGTGGGGCAGGCGACTTCCGCACCCGCGCCGTCGCCCTCGACTTCGTGAAGCAGCACTGGGACGCGCTCGTCGCCCGGCTCCCGAAGGACGGCGGGGCCGGACTCGTCTGGCTCGCGGGCGGGGTGTGCGAGGCCGCCGAGCGCGACGCCGCGCGGGCGTTCTTCGACGGGCGCTCGACCCGGTACCTGGGCGGGCCCCGCTCGTTCGCGCAGGTGATGGAGGGCATTGACCTGTGCATCTCCTGGCGGGCCCGGCACCAGGCCGCGCTCGTGGCGTTCTTCGAGAAGCGGCGGTGACGTCGCCGGCGCTGCGGCACAGGGCCGCGCGGGCCCTCGAGGCCTTCCTGCGCCTCACCGAGACCGGCGAGGAGTGGCACGCCGCCGACCGCGCGGTGGCGCTGCACTGCCTCGCCTCGCACGCGCCGGCGTTCTTCGAGGCGCACGGGCTCGAGCCGCGGCTTTACCAGGCGCTCGAGCGCCTGGCGCAGGTGCCGTCGGACCTCCCGGCCGGGCTCGGCTGGGAGGTGGTGATGGCCCGGCTCGACGCACACTACTTCCGCGCCCTCTATGGGTTGCCCCGGCCGGGGCTGCCCAGGGCAGACGTGGAGCGCGCCATCGCGTCGGTCGCCCGGGAGTCGGCGCTCGCCGGGTGGGTGCTCGCCGAACTCGCGCAGGCCCTCGGCCTCGACGTCGAGGTGCCCGAGCCGGTCGGCCTCGTCGACGCGGAGCGCACCTACTGGCGCACGCACCAGGTGCTGCTGTGGACGAGTTACCTGCGAGATCCGCTCGAGGCCGAAGGCGCAGAGGCGGCGCTCGACGAGCTCGAGCGCACGGCGCCGATGCGCCTCGTGCTGGGGCAGATCGACGCCGGCGCCGAGATGGTTTTCTGCCTCCAGGCGGGCGGCCGGCGCCTCGACCCCGCGCTCGTCGAGGCGCTCGCGGCCACCCAGCGCGACGACGGGTCCTTCCGCGAGGAGGACGACGACGGGCCCCGCGAGCACGCCCACACCACGGCGGTGTGCCTCATCGCGCTCGCGTTCGAAGGTGAGGCGCCGGCCGCTTGAGCGCGGCGTGCCTGCCCAGATCGCGAGGGCCGCGCGACGTCGAGCCGCCGTGGGTCTCCCCGCGTTGGGGCGCAAGCCACGCCTCGCCGCCCCGACTGAGCGCGTCGAACGGGCCGCCCAGCGTCTCGTTCGTCGGCAGCCTGAAGAGACGCCGTTGCAGTTGGTCAATCCGGCACGGGCGGGCGCAGATGTGCTCGTCGTCGAAGGACACCACCTCGGGCGGGTCGCTCCGGGCGTAGACGCACTCGCTGGTGGACGAGGCGACGCCCGCGCCGAAGACGCGGGGGCCACGCGGAGGCTCGACGAGCCCGACCTTGATGGTGAACCAGCAGAACCGCTCGAGGCGGCGCAGGCGCTCGGGGGCGTCGAGGGTGCGGCAGGCGAAGGCACCAGGGGTCTGGCAAGAGTCGGCGGAGGACCGGCCGGTGAGAAACGGCACGTGCTCCGACAGGCCGTGAGTGACGTCGGGCGCGGGCGTCTCGCCGAGGTCTGACGGGTCGCGCACGTGCTCCACCGATGGGGAACTGCCGGCCCGCACTCAGGGCCGAGGAGCGCCGAGCGTTCTCGAGGTCCTTCATGGAGGTGCCGCTCCAGCCCGACAGCGGCGCGAGCCGCGCGTCGACGTCTTGGGGCGAGGGGATGACGTGGGTGCTCTTGCCGAGCGTGGCGAGGCCGGGCTCGAGCGTCGGTACCAGGTGCTGTGCGCGCCGCGCGCGCTGGGTCCGGAGCGCCGCGGCTCAGGTGGCGCGCTCGGCGTCGGTCGAGAAGCGGCTGGTGGGGACGGCGTCGTGGCGCATGGCGCTCTCCCGAGGGAAGGTCGGTACACGCTTCGGAGACCCGTCGGCGGAAATAGGGATGAAGCGTCGTCGAACGTGGTCGAGCTGATTGAGCGTTCAGGTGAGGGCGTGGCCCGGTGCCGCGCTGCGCGCGGGCTGCGTCGGTCGGCCTGGGGTCGTCACGGACAGGAGCCTCCAGCAGGGAACGCAGGCAGGCACCCGCTGGGGCCAGTGCACGCGGTGCACGCGCCTCCGAAGCTCCTGCACTCGTTTCGGGACGCTCCGGGCTTGCAGGTCCCTTGCGGGTCACAGCAGCCCGTGACGCAGGTGAGGCGGCAGAATCCGAGGGAGCCGCCGTCCGTCCCACCACCGGAGCCTCCGGCGCAGACGCCCTCGAGGCACTGCTCGAGGAGCCCGCAGCTCGTGCACGAACTCCCGCCGAGCCCGCACCTGGCCGCCGTCGGTGGCGAGACGCACGTCGTCCCGTCACAGCATCCGCCGCAGCGCGCCGGGCCGCAGGCCGCTGAGGCGACGCCCGCGCCGTTGGAGCAGGTCTGCTTGCTTGCGCAGACACGACAGCCGCC
>JADCJJ010000471.1 GCA_020247085.1 Myxococcaceae bacterium
CCTTCACAAACGAGTTTGAACCGCCATGGCCCGATGTATTCTCCACGCATGCGCAGATCAAATGCTTCATCCGGGGGGCTGAATGTCGAGCTCCAACCCAGCCGGGCGGCAGTTCGAAAAGCAGCTCAAAAACATAACGAAGCTCGGCATGTCCAAGCAGGCCCAAAAGGCCGCGCAGGATTTATGCGCTACCTTTCCCGGCAACCCGACGGCGTGGGAAATTCTTGGCGTCATCGCGCTGAGCCGCAAGGAGCATTCGATCGCGCGCGAAGCATTCGAGCGGTCACTTTCGTTCGCGCCGGATAACACGGACCTGTTGAGCGGTCTGGGGCTGGCGCTTTCCGGGCTTGGCCGGCACGCCGAAGCTCAAGCGACGCTGCAAGCCGCGATCGCCAAAGGACCGACGACGCCGCAATTGTGGAACGCGCTGGGATGCGCCCGGTCAGCCGCCGGAAACAAGCTTGCGGGCGACGACAGCGAGCTCGACGCCTTTCGGCGCGCGATCACGCTCGACCCAGGCTACAACCAAGCGCGCATGAGTTTGGCGCGTGCGTTGCTGCGGAACAACGAAATTGAAGATGCACAACGCCAGTTCGAGCGATGCGTCGGCGATCCGGTATATGGGCTAGAAGCAGTCATGGGGCTTGTGGAGTGCTGCGCCGAAGGCGCGCAGAATGCCCAGGCGCTCGCATTGCTGCGCAAATACGTGGCCCGGCCAGAATTTGCGCAAGCCGCCCTGTTTCACGCCAATTACGATGAAAGCACGACGCCTAGCGTACTTGCGAAAATGCATCGCGACTGGGGTACCAGAATTGCGCAGGAAAGCCGCAGACGGAAATTCGCACAAGTCGGTGTTAGCGGCACACGCGGCCTACGCATTGGCTTGCTGTCGCCGGATTTGTACCGCCATCCGGTCGCGTGGTTCGTACGCCCGCTGCTCGAAGGATCGGCCCAGGACGGTGTCGCGTTCCATCTCTACGCTGACTCGGACCGTTTCGACGAGATGAGCACGGAGCTCGCCGCGCGTGGCGCCAGTTGGCATAGTGTGGCCAATCTCGACGAGGACGATTTGGCCGCCAAACTGCGCGCCGACCACATCGATTTGCTGGTTGACCTTACAGGCCACACGAAGGGCAACCGCCTGCCTGCCTTCGCGCGCCGGCTCGCCCCCTACCAGGCGACGTGGCTCGGCTATCCGCATTCCACGGGCTTGCGCGCCATCGATTTCCGGCTCGTCGACGCGATCACCGATCCGCCGGGATTTGCCGAAGCTTTCAACACCGAAACGCTGCTGCATATCGAGGGCTGCTTTCTGTGCTACGGCCCGCCGCATGACGCACCGCCTGTGTTCGCGCGCGCGGCCGACGCACCCATCGTGTTCGGTTCGGCCAACAATTTTCGGAAAATCGGACCAGCAACGATCGCCTTGTGGGCCGAAATTCTGGCCACGGTGCCGCAAGCACGCCTGCTGCTGCGCTACAATCGTCTGTTCGAAAACGCGACCGCGTGCGAAACCGTGCGAGGGCTGTTTGCCGCCCACAATATCGATCCGGCGCGCCTCGATTTTCGCGGCCGCAGCGAAGATCCGTTCGATTTCTACCGCGAGGTCGATATCGCGCTCGATCCGCTGAACTACAACGGCACCACAACGACCTGCGAGACGCTGTGGATGGGCGTTCCGGTCGTCACGCTGCGCGGCGACCGGCATGCGGCACGCGTCGGTGCTTCGTTGCTGACGGCGGCAGGGCTGCCGCAGCTCGTAGCCGAGGACGCGGGCGCGTATGTGGCTCTGGCAGCACAATTGGCCGAAGAGGTCGGGCATTGGCGAGCCACACGCGCCCAGATGCGCGCGACCCTGGCCGGCAGCCGCCTGCTCGACGCACAGCGCTTTGCGCGCAGCTGGCGCGCCGCCGTCGACGCCGGGCTTGCGCAGCGCGTTTGATTCTCTATTTTGGCCCCTCACTTTTGCACGTCCTTCACAAACGAGTTTGAACCGCCATGGCCCGCTACAAGTTCCGCGAATCCGAATCGCAGTGGCAGCAGCGCTGGGAACAAGCGCGTGCCTTCGAGGCGAGCGACGATTTTTCGAAGCCCAAATACTACGTGCTCGAGATGTTTCCGTATCCGTCGGGCCGCATCCATATGGGCCATGTGCGCAACTACACGCTCGGCGACGTGGTGGCGCGCCATCGCCGCGCCCTGGGCTACAACGTGCTGCATCCGATGGGCTGGGACGCGTTCGGCCTGCCGGCCGAAAACGCCGCGCGCGACATGCAGATCCATCCCGGCAAATGGACCTACGACAACATCGCCACGATGCGCGCCGAACTGAAGCGCGTGGGCCTCGCCATCGACTGGACGCGCGAGATCGCGACCTGCCATCCGGGCTACTACGCGCACGAACAAGCGCTGTTCCTGGATTTCTTCGAAAAAGGCCTCGTCTACCGCAAGGAGGCTTTCGTCAATTGGGATCCGATCGACCAGACCGTTCTCGCCAACGAGCAGGTGATCGACGGCAAGGGCTGGCGCTCGGGCGCACCGGTCGAGAAGAAGAAGCTGTCCCAATGGTTCTTCAAGATCACGCACTACGCCGAAGAGCTCCTGTCGGCCTTGGGTACGCTCGACCGTTGGCCCGAAAAAGTGCGGCTGATGCAGGAAAACTGGATCGGCAAATCGTCCGGCGCTTACGTGCGCTTTGCGCTTGAGGGTCGCTCCGACAGCGTCGAGGTTTTCACCACACGGCCCGACACTCTCTTCGGTGCCTCGTTCCTCGCTTTGTCGCCCGACCACAAGCTCGCGGCGGAACTTGCCGCCGCAAACCCCGACCTCGCGGCGTTCGTCGCCGAATGCCAGCGTGCCGGCACGTCGGCCGCCATCGTCGAACAGCTCGAGAAAAAAGGCTTCGACACCGGCCTTCGCGTCGCCCACCCGTTCATCGCCGGCAAGACGCTGCCCGTGTGGGTCGCCAATTTCGTGCTGATCGACTACGGCACAGGTGCCATTTTCGGCTGCCCCGCGCACGACCAGCGCGACTGGGATTTCGCGACCAAATACGGCCTGCCGATCGTCGCCGTCGTCGCCCCCGAAGGCGAAAAAATCGACATTTCGCGGGAAGCCTACACCGGTCCCGGCCGCCTCGCGAATTCCGATTTCCTCGATGGGCTCGAAGTCGAGGACGCAAAAACGAAAGTCGGCGAGAAGCTCAAAGCGCTTGGCTCGGGCGAACCCACGATCGTGTGGCGCCTGCGCGACTGGCTCGTGAGCCGCCAGCGCTACTGGGGCTGCCCGATCCCGGTCGTGCATTGCGGCACCTGCGGCGTCGTGCCCGTGCCCA
>JADCJJ010000472.1 GCA_020247085.1 Myxococcaceae bacterium
CGCTCTTCGAACTCGATGAGATTCCTTGGGAAGTCGTTCATCCCGCCCTTCTAGACGCGGGGACTGACATCCGACCCACCACCCCTTGGGCCGACCTGAGCCAACCCGACACCCCAAACGACGACTTGCCGGCGCCCCCAGCACCGCGCGTGGCGCGCCACCTCGACGTCGCCCTTCAGCACGCGCACCACGGCGTCATCGGCCGCCACCGTCAGCGTGCTGGACTTGTAGTCGGGTGGCACCGAGTAGCGGTTGGTGTCGAAGCGACTAAAGGCCTGCTTGTCGACGGGGATGGGCTCAACCTGCTCGCTGGCTGCCGGCTTCTTGGGCAGCGGCAAGAGGCGCTGGCGCTCCTCGACGAGGCAGTCGGCAACGGTGCGTCCGTGTAGCGTCGGGTGCGGCCGCGGATGGGCCACCTCGGCGAGGAAGGTGAGCAGCTCGCGGTTCCCCTGCTCGATGCTGTGGATGTGCCGGCCCGCGAGGAAGCGCTCGCGCAGGTACCGGATGCCGCGCTCGACGCGCCCCTTCTGGTTGGCCTTCCGCGGCGTGCACACCTTCAGCGAGACGTATGCCGCCCCCACCAGCTCGACCAACCTCGGGTGGAAGCGCACCGCGTTGCCGTGACGTTTCAGTACCACCGTCTTGGCGTTGTCGAAGAGCCAGCCACGGGCGCAGCCCTCGAAGTACTCCGAGGCCCGCGCGAGGCTGCGCAGCCGTGTCCGTCTGCGGGACATCCCCGCGCTGATGCCGGCCGCCTGGAAGCAGTGCCGCTAGTCACGCTGACGCTGAAGCTCACGCGTCATGCGTGTCCGACGGCGAGCCGGCGGACGGACACCTGGCCCTGTCGACCCCTTCGGCCAAGTGAGCGCCGCGCCCCAGGTCTTCACCCGGCCACGATCCGAGCGCGCATGCCTTACTGACAGATTCCGCTGGTGCAGCTCAAGCCGACGGCGCACTCGAAGTTCGGACCGCAGGAGGCGTTGCGCTGCAGTCCGGTGCAGCGGTTTGTTTGACAGGCTCCCCCCAGTGCGAAGCAATCGTAAACCACCGGCTGGCCGCCGTTGCAGGTGAACCGCAGCTTGTCGCTCCCGAGGCACGCTGGGGCCGAACTGTTGCAGCCGGCGTAGTTCTGAACACAAGCCCCGCCTGGCTGGCCCGAGTAGAGGCAGGCCGCGCCCTGGCCAGTGCACGTGTAGTAAACTGTGCTGTTGCCCACGTTCACAAGGCAGTTCTGCATCGTTGCAACTTGGCACGTCGGTGCCCCCCGCCGGGCCACGCAGGTGCAGGAGACCGCGTGCTTCATGCCCGCGCTGTCGCAGCGCTCGTAGGAGTTTTGGGCGCAGCGGCCCTCGGCTGGCATGTTGGCGCACGTATCGATGGCGCACGTCCAGGGAGCGTTCTTCGCCGGTCGAGTCCCGTTCTGGCAGGCCGAGGTGTCGCAGGCCGCGGCGGAGGGATTCGGGCCGCAATCGGGGTCGGGCGCATCGCAGCCGCAGTCGCAGCGGCCGTCGCTTCGGGCCTGGGCGGGGCATGACCAGCCGCCCGTGAGGCCGGTGCAGGCCGAGCGGTCGATCGTGCAATCGCTGTTGCAGCGCCAGGTGCCCGCACCGAAGCCGAGGGAGGTACAGCTGCCTGTGTTTCCATCGCATGCTTCGCCGGGGTCACGCTGTCCGTTGCCGCAGGCGGGCCCCACGCCGGCCGGAGGGGGCCGAACCCCGGGCAACAACACAAAAGCCGAGAGCGGAGGCTGAATTCCGGCAACCACGACCTGCAGGCCATCGGGCGACACGGCGACGTCGTAGCCCCGTACGTTGGCGCGGATCTCGTCTTCCACGCGGCGGCGAAACAGGTCGACGAGGCGCAACGTGCCGTCGAAGTGCAGCGTGACCGCCTTGGGCTGCGTGGGGTGCGGCGCCGCTGCGACGATGTCGGCTCCCGGCAGCGTGACGCCCTGCACGCTGTTTCGAGTGGCGACGAAGTCGCCACCGGTGCGCGGGTCGCGCTTGAAGGTGGTCAGCTCAGGGAGCGGGAGCCGCGACTGCACGCTCAAGTCAGAACTGCGCAGGAGGGCACGGTACGACCTCTTGTTTGAAGGGGAGGGCAGGCCGCGTGTGGCCACGGTGACCTGCGTACCGTTCGCCTCCGGGAGCAGCCCTACGACCTCGTACGTGTCGAGAAGGTCGGCAAGGAGGCTCTGACCCGAAGCGAGGTCGAATCGACCGATCTCCGCTTTGAAGCTAAACCCGTTGGTGCCGCCAGCAAAGAGCGAGGCGCTATCGGCAGTGAAAGCGAGCGATGTACCAACGTTGCCTCCCGACAGTTGAGTGACAGTCCCGCCGTCGAGTGGCACGACGTGGATCGTTGGGCCTCCGCCCGCAGCGACTCTCTGCCGGTCTGGAGCCACAACGAGCGAGACCGTGGAGCGAGAACTCTGAGTGAGCAGTCGAAGCGGAGTGCCTGAACTGGCGTACAACCAGACGTAGCCGTCTGACACGAAGGGCCCGCTACTGGAACCCGAGATGGTGCTGAGTGCGCCGATGCTGGTGACGAACGACGTGTCGTCGACGAAGGCCACTGCCGAGGCACCGCTGCCGTACGGGGGCTGGGTCATCGGGTTCGCAGTCCACGCAGGTTGGAACATGATGCAGCCGCCCGTGCATGGTGAACCACCCGCGGTCGAGCCGCCACCCGTCGAGCCGCCACCCGTCGAGCCGCCACCCGTCGAACCGCCACCCGTCGAACCGCCACCCGTCGAGCCGCCACCTGTCGAACCGCCACCCGTTGAACCGCCAC
>JADCJJ010000473.1 GCA_020247085.1 Myxococcaceae bacterium
CGGCCCCATCGCGCGGGCGGCAGCGACCCACCTGGCCGCGGTGCTGCCGTCGGCCCCATACGCGCACGGGCTGTCGACGGTGGAGCGCTTCGAGGGCCTCGCCCCCGATGCCTGCACGCCGCGAGGCGGCGCCATCGAGCTCCCCGCGGGCCCGGGGTGGGGCGTGTGAGTCTGCCTTGCCCAGTCGCGGCCGCCGGTGCCGAAGCGCCGATGGCCCCCGCGCTCGAGGCGAGCGGCCGCGTGTGGACCTGGCGTGACGTCGACGCGCAGGTACGCGGCTGGGAGCGGTGGCTCGCGGCGCGAGGCGTGGGGCCGGGCGACTCGGTCTCGACGCTGGCCTCGAATCGCCCGGAGCTCGTCTTCCTCTTCTTCGCGTTGGGCCGTCGCGGCGCGCGGTTGGTGCCGCTCAACGCGCGCGCGACGGCAGCCGAGGTGTCGTCGCTGGCGCCGCGGGTGAACGCCAGGGTGGCGCTGGCGGACGAGGTGCTGCGTGACCGCCTCGCCGGCGCGTCGCCGTTCGAGACCGTCGAGCCGGTCGCGGCGCCCGCGGGCGTGCCCCGGCTCGAGCGCGACGCCGAGCTCGCGGCGCTCTTCACCTCGGGCACCACGGGCGTTCCCTCGCTCGTGCCGTTGACCGTCGGCAACTTCGTCGCCGCAGCCGAGGCCAACGCGTCGAACCTCGGCGCCCGCGCGGGGCAGGTCTGGCTGTGCACGCTGCCGCTCTTCCATGTCGGCGGCCTGGCGATGGTGTTCCGCTGCGCCCAGATGGGTGCCCGGCTGGTGCTCGAGCCGGCGTTCGACGCGGTGCGCGCCGCGGCGCTGCTGGCCAGGGGCGACGTGACGCACGCCAGCTTCGTGCCCACCGCGCTGCTCAAGGTGCTCGACGCCGCAGAGGCGTCCCCCGCCGCGGCCCTCGAGGCGATCCTCGTCGGCGGCGGCCCGATGGGACCGGCGCTGCTCGCGAGGGCCCGCAGCATGGGCTTGCCGGTGTTGCAGACGTACGGGTTGACCGAGGCGTGTTCGCAGGTGACGACGGAGCGGCTGGCCGAGGCCGACGGTCTGACGGCGGGGCGACCGCTCGAGGGCGTCGAGGTGCGGGTGGTCGATGAGGCGGGCGCTGTGGTGCCCGAGGGGGCGGTGGGCGAGGTGCAGGTGCGGGGCCCGACCGTCACGCCGCGCGTCAGCGGGTGGCTCGCCACGAAGGACCTGGGGTCGATCGACGCGGCCGGGCGCCTGACGATCCACGCACGCCGGGTCGACCTCATCATCAGCGGCGGCGAGAACGTGTACCCGGCCGAGGTCGAGGCGGCGCTGCTCGAGAGTGGACTCGTGCGTGAGGTGGCCGTCGTTCCGAAGGCCGACGCCGTGTGGGGCCAGGTGCCGGTCGCGTGCGTGGTGTGGAGCGGCCCGCCGCGACCCGAGGCGCTGCTGGCCTTCGCGCGGGCCCGCCTGTCGGCCTTCAAGGTGCCGAAGGCCGTGGTGCCAGTCGACGAGCTCCCCCGGAACGCGAGCGGTAAGGTGTTGCGGCGCATGCTCGCGGAGGGGGCTTTCAAGCCGTGACACGAACGTGATAGGGCCAACGCCCCGTTTTGGAGCGCTCCCGTCGAGGTGTCATATGGCCAGGTCCGTCGTCGTGTCCGTCGTGGTGGGTGTTTCGCTGATGTCCGGGTGTGGAGCCGTGACGACCCGCCCCGACGCCGGTTCGTCGCCGTTCGGCGGTGGGCTCTCGGGCGCAGGCGGTGGGCTCTCGGGCGCAGGCGGTGGGGTCTCGGGCGCAGGCGGTGGCAGCTCCTCGACGGGTGGGGGGAGTGCGGGAGGCGGCGCCGGAGGCGGCATGAGCGGACAGCCGGTTGACGGTGGTCTGAACTGTCTGCAGCTGCAGCCCATCAACTGGACGAGCGGCGCGGGGTCGGCGAGCCTCGAGTTCATCAGGGACGGTGGTACCGCCGTCTTGAGCACCGGCGTGGTTAGCGGGCCAAGCGCGCAGGGGCCGTTCCTGACGGTCGACGCGACGCTCTACAACGAGGCGCCGGCGACGCCGCTGGTGCTGCCCCTGGCCGGGACCTTCCAGACGATCTCGGCAGATGCGATCGCCTACCCGGTGTCGCTGCTGGGGCTGAACTGCGCGATGGACGGGAGCAACTGCATGCAGGTGTTCTTCGGGGTGCAGGGGAACTACAGCATCACCGCGGCGGGCGTCGGGGCGTCGGGCCCGTTCAACGGCGCCTTCACCAACATTCGCTACCGGCAGATCGACCCGATGACGTTCCGCGCTGTGCCAGACGGCGGCTGTGTCGACCTCGCGGCCTTCAACTTCATGACCAGCTGGCCGTAAGGGGCATCGACCATGCGAGGCGTCTTTGTCGGGTTCGTGCTGGGGGTCGCCGCCGCCTTCGTCCCCTCGTGCGGTGCGCCGGCCTGCAACGCCTCGACGTGCGCGATGGGGTGCTGCGACACCATGGGTCGGTGCCAGGCCGGCACGCTGGCGTCGGCGTGCGGAAAGGCGGGGGCGACCTGCGCCTCGTGTGCGACCGGCCAGAGCTGCACGCTGCAGGTCTGCGGGGGCCTCGCTGCCACGGGCGGCGGAGCCGGCGGGAGCGGCGGCGGGTTCTCGGCGACCGGCGGTGGCTCAGCCGGCGGGCCGGGCGGCGGAATGTCTGGCGGCGCAGCCGGCGGGATGGCTGGCGGTGCAGCGAGCGATGCAGGCATCGGCGCTGACGGCGGCTGCCCGCTCTACGGAGACGTCGTCGAGACCGACCCGGTCGAAGGTTCGTTCACGGTGGGGCAGCCGGGAGACGACCTCGAGGACTACGAGTGGTGGACGGCGTCCGTTGCGTACGAGGTCGCCGACGCAGGCCTCGACAGCTTCACGGCAGAACTCTACTTCGAGAAGGCCGCGGGCCCGCCGACGTTCCCGTACACCGGCGCGCTGCCGGCGAACGTGACGTTCGGCAACTGCAGCGAGTGCTTCACTGCGCAGCTCGACTGCAACGAGGCGGGCGACACATGCCCCGGCGGCACCTACCTGGCTCGTGCCGGCTCGTTCGACTTCGACGGTGGGACCCGCAGCATCGACGCCGGCACGTTCCAGGCCGGGGGGACGAACCTCGTCTTCCGGGAGTGGGACTTTCAGGGCGACATGC
>JADCJJ010000474.1 GCA_020247085.1 Myxococcaceae bacterium
GCCACCACGGGCGCAGTGAGCACCAACCCGACGACCGCCGCCGTGAACGCACCCCGCCGCACCCCGCTTCTCTGCCACAGCCGGGGCGAGCCTTCCAACCCGCGCTCGGCACGCGGCGCACACGACGAGGCCGTTGCCCCCACCGACGGGAGGCAACGGCCCCGGGCCCTGCGCTCAGCTGGTTACTTCTTCAGCTTGCCGGCCATGACGTCACCCAGCCGCGAGCGCGCCTGCTCGGCCTGCTTCTTGAGGTACTCGCGGTAGTCGTCCTCGCCCTCGTGGGCGAGCGCCTTGATCGACAGGGCGATCTTCCGGTCGCTGGTGTTGATGTCGATGATCTTCACGTCGACCTCCTGGCCCTCGGTCAGGACGTCGCGGGGGTTCTCGACGCGCTCCTCCTTGAGCTCCGAGACGTGCACCAGGCCCTCGATGCCCGCCTCGATCTCGACGAAGCCGCCGAAGTCGGTGACCTTGGTGACCTTGCCCTTGACGCGGCTGCCGACGGGCAGGCGCTCCGAGAGGGTGTCCCACGGGTCCTGGGTGAGCTGCTTGATGCCGAGCGAGAACCGCTCGTTCTCGACGTCGATGTTGAGCACCACCGCCTCGACGACGTCGCCCTTCTTGAAGAGCTCGCCCGGGTGCTTGACCCGCTGCGTCCACGAGATGTCCGAGACGTGCACGAGGCCGTCCACGCCCTCTTCGACGCCGACGAAGATGCCGAAGTCGGTGACGTTGCGAACGACGCCCTTGATGACCGACCCGATGGGGTACTTGTCCTCGAGCGCGGTCCAGGGGTTGACCTCGATCTGCTTCATGCCGAGGGCGATGCGCTTGGCCTTCGGGTCGATGTCGAGGACGACGGCTTCGACCTCCTTGCCCACCTCGAGCATCTTGCTCGGGTGCTTGACGCGCTTGTTCCACGTCATCTCGCTGACGTGCACCAGGCCCTCGACGCCCTGCTCGAGCTCGATGAAGGCGCCGTAGTCGGTGAGGCTGACGACCTTGCCGCGCACGCGCGTGCCGACCGGGTACTTCTCGTCGGCCCGGTGCCACGGGTCTTCCTGAATCTGCTTGAGCCCGAGGCTGACGCGCTCCTGCGAGGGGTCGAACTTGAGGACGACGACGCGCACCTCGTCACCGACGTTGAACATCTCGCTCGGGTGGCCGACGCGGCCCCACGACATGTCGGTGATGTGGAGCAGCCCGTCGATGCCGCCGAGGTCGATGAAGGCGCCGTAGTCGGTCAGGTTCTTCACCTGGCCCTTCATGATGGCGCCCTCCTTCAGGTTCTTCAGCGTCTCCTTCTTCTGCTCCTCGCGCTGCTTCTCGAGCAGCACGCGCCGGGACAGCACGATGTTGCCGCGCTTCTGATTGAACTTGATGACCTTGAACTCGAACTCCTTGCCCAGGTACTGGTCGAGGTTCCGCACCGGGCGGATGTCGACCTGCGAACCGGGGAGGAACGCCTTCACGCCAATGTCCACCTGGAGGCCACCCTTCACCCGTCCGGTGATGGTGCCCTTGATGATCTCGTCGCCCTTCACGGCGTTCGAGATCTCGTCCCAGATGCGCATCTTGTCGGCCTTCTCTTTCGAGAGGACGACCATGCCCGTGTCGTTCTCACGGGACTCGACGTAGACGTCGACGGAATCGCCAGGCTTGACGGTGATCTCACCCTTCGGCGTGGTGAACTCGGCGATGGGCACCTGCCCCTCGCTCTTGTAGCGGATGTCGACGACGGCGAACTCGCCGGTGACCCGCACCACGACGCCCTTGATGACCTCGCCCTCCTTGACGAGACCCGAGCCGCCGGTCTCCTTGAGCGAAGCCTCGAACAGCGCCGCAAAATCCTCGTCACCTTCGGGAGAGAAGCCCTGCTGATTCACGTTCTGCTGCATGAAGTGGTTGTCCTGACCTGACTGCTGACGGGTACGTCACCCCGATTGAAGGGAAAGACCGCTCGAGGCTCACGCGGGGTTTGCGTGAGTCGACCCACTCGTCTCCGTGACGGGCAGTGGCGCGCTCGTAGGCGCAAAGGCGCCCCAGGGTCAAGCGAGCCACGCGGCGCAGTCGAGGGGCCTGCGCGCCGCGCTACCGGGCCTTGTCGAGGCGCGCGTACAGCGGGTTGAGCGCGGGGTGGTTCACCCGGTCGCCGTAGACCTCTTCGCCGAGCTCGAAGAGGGCCCCGTCGAGCTCGCCCTCGGCGGCCTTCTCGTCGGCTTCTTTCGCGCCGATGGCGTCGTCGAGCTCCTTCATGTGGGCCTCGTGCTCGCCCTTCCGCGTCTCGGCCTCGTCCTCGAGCTCGAGGATGCGCTTGTGCGCCAGGATCCCCTGCGCGCCGACCTGCCCCGGCCGCGGCGTGAGCACCTGCGCCAGTTCGAGCTCCATGTCCTCGAGCATGCGGCCAAAGCGCATCATCTTCAGGCGGAAGGTCTTGAGGTTCTGCCTGCTGGTGTCGACCTTCTTGACGTCGTGGCCCTCGCGCTGCTCGAGCTCTTTGTGCTTCTCCTCGGCCAGCCGCAGGGAGTTCTTCTGGTACCGGTAGGCGGCGCGCTGAGACGACAGCGACTTGCGCAGGTCGCGGCTGCGGGTCTCGACGCCGGCCACCGCGTGCCGCCACTTCCGGGTGATGGCCTGCTGCTCCTCGCGCTCGGCGGCCTGCTGGTCGAGGAAGTCCTGGTAGGCGGCGTCTTCGTCGTTCATCTCCTGCTCGAGGGCCGCGATCTCGTCGCGAATGCCCAGCAGCACCTCTTCGCACTCGAACACGCCGTCCATCGCCCGGGGCACGGGGTGGCGCTCGGCCAGGTGCTCTCGGGCGAGGTCACCCAGCTGGAAGATCAAGTCGTCGTAGGACTCCCGGGGCATGGCGGCGCCAAGAATGGGGGTCCCGTCGGCACGAGGCAAGCCTGACGTCGCGGTGGTGCCCCCCGGGCAGGGCGAGGGCCGCTGGCCATCTCGCCCCCATCGTCACTCAGGGGGCCGCGGCGAACCGGAACGCCCCCGCCGAGAGCGCCACGGCCGCCAGCGCGAGCCGCACCACGTAGCCCGCCCTCGGCCGTCGCCCGAGCAGGCGGCTGACCGGCAAGCCAGCCGCGCCCACGGCGACGGTCACGAC
>JADCJJ010000475.1 GCA_020247085.1 Myxococcaceae bacterium
ACGAATCGCTGCGAGGCATCGCTGTGCGTCGTACTCGTTGAAGACTCTTCGGCCTGCCATGTGCGCGCGACCTCCATCCAGCTCGCTGAAGTCTGCGTGCTGGCGAGGTCGCCGTCATCCCGGTGTCGCTGATGGCTCACCCTTCAGCCCACGGTCGCTGAACGCCGGCCCCGCACGAGACGAGCCTCTCGCTCCGCCTCGGGCGTCGCCCTGCGTGACCCTGGGCCCCGGGGCGTCAGGCTGGCACGGGCCCCGGCCTCACCCGGCACCAGCGTCTCTCGCGCCGCTGGACGTGCGCCCGGCCCTCTCCGGCGAGCGCCACGCCCCCCCCGACGATGGCCCCGGGCGCCGAGGCGGCCCGGCCCCGGCCTCAGCGCGCGCCGCTCTACTCGAGAGCGTCGAGCCAGGCCACCAGCGCCGCGTTCTGCGTCGCCGAGAGGAGCGGATCTCTCGAGCGCGCGTCGGCCTGCGCGAGCCAGTCGGTCACCACCGGCGGCAGCGCAAGGCCCGCCTCGCGCGCGCGTCGCACCAGCGCCTGGGCCTCGAGGTAGAACTGGTTGAGCGCCAGCCGGTCGCCGATGGGCAGCCGGAACAGGTTCGACAGGTCGCGCTTGAGGGCCAGCGCGTCGTACACGAGCGTCGCCACAGGTCAGCTCCCGCCCCGCAAGGCCTCGCGCGCGGGCCCCTCGGCCGCGGCCCCCTCCTTCACCACCCCGCCCTGCCCCTCGCGCTCGATGACGAGCGTGCCGAGCTCCTCGGGCGTCACCGTACCGCCGGCGATGAGCAGCTCGACGAGGCGCTTGTGCTGCTCCTCGTGCTCCATCGGCAGCGCGTCGGAGTCGCTCTCGAGCTTCACCCACACGTTCTTCTTCTTCGTCACCGGGTCGATGTCGAGCCGGAGGATCATGGTAGCCATGGGTCAACGCTCCGAGGCGACGGGGTCTCTCTTCGGCGGGCTGGGCATGACGGCCGCCAGCGTGCTCGCGTCGAGCACCTTCTTCTCGATGAGCAGGTCGCGCAGCGACGCCACCAGCGCGCGGTTCTCGGTCAGCAGCTGGCGCGCCCGCTTGCGCTGCGTCTCGAGGAGCTCGGCGATGGCCTTGTCGAGCGCGGCCTTCGTCACCTCGGACACGGGGTCCTCATGAGACAGCTCGACGCGCCGCATGCCGACGACCTCGCCGGCCAGCCCGTAGTCCTCGACGAGGGCCCGCGCGATGTCCGTCGCCCGCGACAGGTCGGCCGAGTAGCCCCACGACACGTCGTCGAAGAAGAGCTGCTCGGCCTCGCGCCCGCCGAAGAGCACGCAGACGTCGTCGAGCAGCTGGCCGATGGTCACCACCCGCTGGTGTGTGCGCTCGGCGTGGCGCACGTAGCCCGCGGTGAAGTCGCCCTGAATGCTCATGCGCTCGATGGGCGGTGAGGTCGGGCAGAACAGCGACACAACCGCGTGCCCCGCCTCGTGCGTGGCCACCACCCGCTCCTCCTTCGGCGACAGCTTCACGCGGTCGACCATCGCCGCGAGCGTGCGCTCGATGTCCTCGACGTCGGTGGGCGTGGTGAGCTGCTCGCGCAGCCGCAGGCGCGCGATGGCCCGGCAGAGCGCCTGAATGTGGTCGCCCGAGTACGGCGAGCCGCTGCCCTCGACCAGCTCGCCGGTCTTCTTCACCAGCCAGTCGAGGCCGCGCTGCGAGAGCTGCAGGCCGAGCTTGCGATCGTAAATGCCGATGATGGCGCGCCGGTCTTCGGCGTTCGGGAAGGGCACGTGCAGGTGGAACTCGAAGCGGCCGGGGCGCAGCAGCGCCGGGTCGAGCGACTCGACGAAGTTCGTGGTGCCCACGACGAAGACGAGCTCGTCCTTGCGGAAGCCGTCCATCTCGGTGAGCAGCTGGTTCACCATCGAGTGCTCGACGCCCGAGCCCTGGTAGGTGCCGCGCGCGGTGGCGAACGAGTCGAGTTCGTCGAAGACGATGATGCTCGGCGCCGCCTGCCGAGCGCGGGTGAAGACCTGCCGCAGGTTCTCCTCGGACTCGCCGACCCACTTCGACTTGAGCTCGGGGCCGCTCACCACCGTGACGGCCGCGCCCAGCGACGTCGCCATCGCCTTGGCGAAGAGCGTCTTGCCGGTGCCCGGCGGGCCCCAGAAGATGAGGCCCCGGGGAATGAGGCCCTCGATAGCCTTCATCTGCCCCTCGTCGGCCGCCCCGTCCTTCAGGGCGAGCACGTCGAGGATCTCCCGGCTGAGGCGCTCCTTCACGCGGGCGTAGCCGCCGAGGTCCTTCTCGAGGTCGACGTCGGGGAGCGTCAGCTGGCCGACGAGCGTCGCCTGCCGCAGCTGCCGCTCGGCGGGCTTCGGGTCTGACGGGTAGTCTTCTCCGGACAGCGTCGAGAGGAGCCGGCGCAGGCGCACCGCGTTGACGCCCGAGACGTGCTTGTACAGCTGGGGCCCCTTGAGCCCGCGCGCGTCGGACAGCTTGCGGGACTCACGTTGGGTGACGAGGTGGCGCAGCCGGTCTCTCGGCACGCCCAGCAGGTGCTCGCGCCGCGGGAACAGGTTCTCGATGACCTTCGGCAGCGGGAACGACGGGTCCTTGAACCCGAGGAAGACGAGCTCGGGGTTCTCGTAGAGCAGCGGAATGACCTCGCGGGCCTCGCTGGTGAGCCCGCCGACGCTGGTGGTGAGCAGGTCGAGGTGCGGCAGCACCAGCACCTTCCCCCCCACGGCGCCGCGCACCGCCTCGCGCAGGTAGAAGACGATGGCGGCCACCAGCCCCATGCCGGGCTGCAGCGGCGGCAGCTCGGGCAGCGGGCGCCCGTCGAGGTAGAGAAACGAGCGGCCCTCTTTCTTCAGCCGGTCGCGGAGCGCCTTGTAGAGCCAGGGCGTCAGCTCCTTCTCGGCCTCGACCAGCACCGGCAGCCCCGCGCGCAGCGCGTCGGTGGCCCGGGCCAGCTCGGCCGGGTACGCCGCCTCGACGGCGGCGAAGGGCGTCAGCTCGACGGGCAGCTCGGCTTCTGGGACCAGGAGAGACACGTCACGACTCCACGGGGCGACCCTGACGGGCGGGCCTCAGACCCGCACCTTGATGGTGAGGCCGCCGTTCGCGTCCTCGTGCACTTCCTCGACCTGCCCGAGCTCGGCGGCGCGCGCCTTGAGCGCCGTGGCGGTGACGCGGTTCACCACCCCGTCGAGCTCACCCTTGAGCTCGCGCAGCGTGGCCTCGAGCTTCTGCGTCGCCTGCTTGCGCAACGCCTCTTCCTCGGCCTTCGCCTCGCGCGCCAGGGCGGCCTGCGCCGCGCGCCGCAGCGCCGCCTCGCGCTCCTCCTTCACCAGCTCGTCGACGACGGCGGCGCGCTCGGTCTCGAGCTTCACGTCCTGGTGCCCCTCGATGGTGGCCGACACCTGACCGGTCTCGAGGTCGACCTCGACCTCGACGCCGTTGGCCTCACGCCGGCGCGCCTGCGCCCCGTCCCGCACGAAGCCCCGCTGCGTGAGCTCGGCGGCCAGCAGCTCGCGCATGCGCTCCTTCTGCAGAATCGGCAGCAGCTCGAGCGTCGAGCTGACCCCGTCTTCGACCTGGACGTGCTGAGACAGGGACTCCTTGATCGAGATGCGGTAGGCGCGGCTCATGGCAGCAGAGGAGCACAGCTCACGGCCGACATCCACGCGCGCAACTCAATCGCCCTGACCTTCGCGCCGCCGGGAGCGATTGCATTCCGTGCGCGCTTGTTGTCTCCATCGTCGCCCGTGCTCCTCGCCCTCGCCGTGAGCGTCGTCGTCGCCGCCCCTCCGGCGCAGGGCCTCACCATTCGGGTGCCCCGGCCCTCGTCGTTCGGGGCGACGGCGGCCGAGGCCGAGGTGGTGCAGCGGGCGGTGACGACCGAACTCGAGGGCGAGGGCTACGCGGTGGTGACCGGCCCCGAGGACAAGCGAATCGCCGCCATCGTCTCGGGCACGCTGACGAAGGTCGGCGCCGGCTTCATCCTCAACCTGTCCATCATTCGCCACCGCGACGGCCGGGTGCTCGACCAGGTGCGCGAAGAGGCCCGGTCGCTCGGCGACCTCGAGCGGGCCAGCACCGACATCGCCAGACAGCTGGCCGCGGCGCTGCGCCTGGCGATGGGCGTACGCGCGCGCCTCAAGGTGAGGTGACCCGACATGACGACGCCCGCGCGCTTCCGCCGCAAGACGCAGCCCCCCCGCGCCGACTCGCTCGTCTGGCGCGCCCAGCTCGCCACCGCCATGGTGACGAAGAGCCCGTCGGCGCTCGAGCGGGCCCTCGAGGGGCTTCCGCTCGTCGGAGACGTCGACGGGCGGCGCCTGCTGCCCACCGCCCAGGTGAACGACGCGACGTTCGGCGCCTCGGCCGGCGTGCCCTTCGCCCTCGAGATCGACGTCGACGACGTGCGCGAGGCCCCGGCCGACGTCGGCCAGAAGGTCGACCGGGCCTTCTTCCCAGAGGCGCCGCGCCTGCTCTTCAACGTCTGCTTCTCGTGCGGCGCGCCGAAGGGGGTGCTCCGAGAGGGCAGCTACGGCGACCCGACGAGCCCGTGGTTCAACGTCTTCTTCGGGTACTACCAGATCGACGTCGTCGCCTCGGCGTGGGGCCGCCCCTTCGGCTACTGCGACGCGAGCAGCGGCGCGGTCGACACCGACGACGTGGTGCGCATCGGCAAGGCCGACTGGAACTACTTCTCGAACTGGATGTACGGCGTGCCCGAGGCGGCCATCACGCCGCACAACAGCCTCTCCGGCACCCGCGTCGAGGTGGGCCCCCGCGAGCGCATCGGCGCCCGCGCGTGGGACGTGCTGCACATCGCTCGGGCGCGCATGGTGAGCGCCTACGTCTCGGGGCGCCCCGGCGACGCGCGCCTCGAGGAGCGCGGCCCCTATTCGTTCCTCTGGCGCATGGCCTTCGGCTGCCCGCGCCCGCGCCCAGAGCTGCCCCAGCTGGCCAGCTTCTTCCCCGTCGACATGGCGGCCACGCTCTTCATGACGTTCCGCGAGGTGAAGAACGACCCCTACACCGGCCAGGACGTCTTCCAGACGTTCCTCTTCGGCGGCACCGTCAACGAGTGGTGGCAGGGTACCTTCGGCAAGGCCGGCGACAACCAGCGCCTGCTGGGCCTGCAGCTCGACGCCGTTCGCCGCGTCATCACCGACGCTTACCCTGACCTGGGCTTCTGAGGCGCCTGCCGGGCGTGGCGCCACCACGCCATCAGGGCTGGGTCACCAGCGCGCCCGCCTGCGGCACCGCCCCCGTCAGCGCGCGCGCCCGGCGCGGGGCCCAGAAGACCGCCGCGACGAGCGACACCATGAGGAGCAACCCCGTCACCTGGTGCGTCACGCCCAGCCACAGCAGCCGCGCCGGGTCGAGGGCGTTGAGCGTCGTCAGCGCGCCCAGCAGCACCTGGAGCCCCACGAGGCCCAGCGGGGCGTGGCGCGGTACACCCAGCGCCCGCCGCGACGCCCACCACCAGCCCACGACGCCGAGCGCGAGGCCGTAGCCGAGGGTGCGGTGCACCAGGTGCACCGCCAGCGGGTCGTTCCACCACCAGCCGCCACCGCCGAAGAGCCCGCTCGGCAGCCACTGGCCGTTGATGGTGGGCCACGTGGGCGCCACCGCCGCCGCCTTGAGCCCGGCCATGAAGGCACCCCACGCGAACTGTACGAAGAGCAGCACCAGCAGCGCCGCCGCGCCCTTCGCGACCGGGCCAGGCGAGCCCCGCAGAGGTCCGGCCACGCAGCCAAGGCCGAGCCACACGAGCCACCCCAGCAACACCGCGGCGAGCAGGAAGTGCGCCGCCAAGCGCAGGTGCGAGACATAGACGAGCTCCTGCAGGCCGCTGGCCACCATCACCCACCCCATCACGCCCTGCGCGCCGCCGAGCGCCAGCAGCCCCAGCACCCGGGCCTCGAGGCCCTCGAGCCTTCGCCGCCGCCAGAACACCACCATCGGCACCACGAAGAAGACGCCCAGGAGCCGGCCCCACAGCCGGTGGAACCACTCCCAGAAGTAGATGACCTTGAAGTCCTCGAGCGTCAGGTGCGACTTCAGCCGCTGGAACTGGGGAATCTGCTGGTACTTCGCGAAGGCCTCGCCCCAGCCCGCCTCGTCCGTCGGCGGAACCACCCCGAGAATCGGCTTCCACTCGGTGATGGACAGGCCCGAGTCCGTCAGCCGTGTGACGCCGCCCAGCACCACCTGCACCAGCACCGCGACGGCCATCGCCAGGAGCCACAGACCAACGGGACGACGCGACGCGGGCGACATGCGAATGCTTCCTTGCGCGCTGCCCCTCGTGGCGTCAACCGTGCCCCAACAACGCCCGCTTCTGGCGCCGGTGAGGCGCGCCCCGCGGCCGCGGAGCACCGACGGCCGACGACCCGGCTCCGCCCCGAGCCCCGTCCAGCCCGTTCAGTTGATGTAGAGGAAGAACTGGTAGGCCGTGTCGTACGGCGTCGCGACCGGCGGGGCCGCGCTGCCGAAGAAGAGAATCGCGTTGTTCGCCGCCTCGTAGTCGAACCCGCTCGTCTGGTTGCGCGCGAGGGCCTTCGACGCCGAGCGCACCGACAGCGCCCCCGAGATGGGCCGCCGCAACAGCGATGAGCGGCTCGAGGCCCCCAGCGCGCCGATGACGACGTCTTCGATGACCTCGGTGAGGTTGGGGTTGCAGATGCTGCCCGAGGAGCCGCCCGTGGCGTTGGAGAGCTCGATGTACTGATCGCCCGGCGCCGCCTCGCCGCGGCCGACGCGGATGCACCCCGTCGGCTTCGGGCCGACGATGGCGAACGTCACCGCGCCCTCCATGCGGTAGTCCTGAACGTACGAGGGGAACATGCCCGGTCGGATGCTCTTGTTGTCTTCGTCGGACATGAAGATGACGACGAGGCCGGTGGTGGCGCGGTCCCGCAGCTGGAGCGCCGGGCTCGTCGCTGCCCTCGCCCGCCGAATGCCCCTGAGGCCAAACTCGATGCCGAGCTCGGTGGTGTTGCCATCGAGCCCCACCTGGGCGGCCGTGCGGAAGTCGGCGATGTCGGTCACGAAGCCCTTGCCCCGCAAGATGTCGCTGTCGGTGGTGACCACCCCCACCCGGAAGTCCAGGCCGGAGCGCTGGAAGGCGTCGAAGAGGCCCTGAGAGGCCTGCTGCAGCGCCGCCTGCTCTTCGACCATCGAGATGGTGTTGTCGATGACGAAGAGGAAGTCGGTCTTCAACGCCGGCGTCACGCGCTGCTCGCAGAAGTTGGTGAGCTCCCCCCCGAGGTCGGCGAGGTGCGAGCCGTTCGAGTAGTCGTTCAGCGCCGCCAGGTTGTCCCGCAGGCGGCTGGCCGGCGACACCACGACCCCCACCATCAGCCGCTCGGCGCCCCCCTGGGGCCCGAGGCCGAAGCGGAAGAAGAGGTTCACGACGTGCTCCGTCTCTGACGCCGCGCCCGCCGGCCCCTGGGGCACGTTGCCCAGCGCCCCGGGGTCCTTCCCCGACAGCGCCGCCAGCAGGCGGTTGCGCACCGCGAAGGCCGTCGTCGGCGTGCCGAAGCCGAGCAGCTGCGAGCTGAAGGCGGTGCGCAGCGTGCGCGGGTCGGGCGCGCCACGGCCGGTGCTGAGGAAGACGCGGCTGCTCCGCTCGAGCCGGTCTCTCACCAGCGGCGTTCCGCCCAGCTGGCTGAGCCCGGCGGCCTCGCGCGAGGCCAGCTGCTCGACGGCACCGGCGGCCTGCGGGTCGACGGCCGTCGGGACCGGCCGCTGCAGGACGAAACCGGCGAGGTTCGTCACGTCGTCGGCGAACACCAGCGCCTGGGCCGGGGCGTTCTCGACCACCGTGAAGCGCCTCGACAGGGCGAAGGGGTATTCGGTGCCCGGCACCTTCCGCACCGCCTGCTCGACGGGCGCGAGCCCTGGGCAGGGCCACTGCTCTGGCTCGATGAAGCCGGCGTCGACCCCGCCGTCCTCCGGCAGGCCTCCGTCGTCGCTGGCGTCGCCGCCGCCACCGCCGCCGGCCCCGCCACCACCACCGCCGCCAGTCCCGAGCGGCGGCGTGGAGAGCTCCGAGGGGCACCCGGTCGACAGGGCCAACAGCAGGCCCACCGACACCACCCGAAGCACCGCCCCACGACGTCGCCGGCCCTCGTGCCAGCGCCGGCGCGCAAGCCGCATCAGCGCCAGCGAGGCCGCCCAGAACGCTCCCGTCTCGACCGAAGCACACCCGCAGCTCGTCGCCACGACGGGAGGATGACCCGTCTCGTCTCCGGCGTCCAGCGCCGGCTCCGCCCCTGCGTCCTCGGCGCCGGCATCGGGCGGCTCGGCCCCGCCGTCTCCACCGTCGACGGCGCCGGGGCCGGCGTCGGGGTCGGCCACGCACACCCGGCGCCCGGTGACGGGGTCGAGGTCGACCTGCAGGTCGCAGTCGTTGTCCTTGAGGTCGCATTGCTCGACGGCGCCGCGGAAGACGCTCACGTCGCCGTCGTTGCAGTCTCCGTCGCAGTTCGTCTGCCCGTCGCCGTCGGCGTCGAAGCAGGCGGCGCACAGGTTGAACCGACCCGGGGCCGAGTCGACGTAGGCGTCGCAGTCATCGTCGACGCGGTTGCAGACCTCGGCAGCCCTCGGGTTGATGGCGGGGTCGAAGTCGTTGCAGTCGCCGCAGACCGGCGAGAACCCGTCTCCGTCGCGGTCGACCTGGCCCTCGTCGACCTGGCCGTCACAGTCGTCGTCCACCAGGTTCCCGGGTACCTCGAAGGCGCGCGGGCCGACGGTGGCGCTCGTGTCGTCGCAGTCGCCGAAGCAGGCCGGGGTGCCGTCGTTGTCCTGGTCGAACCCCTCGTCGAAGCGCCCGTTACAGTCGTTGTCCTGGCCGTCGCACACCTCAGCGGCGGCGGCGACCGGGCCAGCAGCCCCGTGCACGGCGGCGTTGTAGTCGTTGCAGTCACCGGCGCAGGTGCTCACCCCGTCGCCGTCGCTGTCGGCGTCTTCGTCGACGCGACCGTCGCAGTTGTCGTCCTTCAGGTTGCCGCAGGCCTCGGCCCGCGTCGGGTTTCGCGCAGGGTCGGCGTCGTCACAGTCACCGGCGCAGACGGCGACGAAGTCGTTGTCCAGGTCGAAGCCCTCGTCGACCTGGCCATCGCAGTCGTTGTCGAACCCGTCGCACCGCTCGACGGCCCCGGGGTTGACGTCGCGAATGCGATCGTTGCAGTCGCGCGTCGCCAGCGGCCCGCCGGTGCTGAAGCCGTCGCCGTCCTCGTCGGTGTTCTCGTCGACCTGCCCGTCGCAGTCGTTGTCGAGGCCGTCCCCGACGCGCTCGCTGCGCGTCGGGCCGACGGTGGCGCCGCCGCGATTCGGGTCGTCGTTGCAGTCGCCCTGGCAGTTGGTGAAGCCGTCGCCGTCGAAGTCGAAGCACGGCGCCCCATTGCAGACGCCCGCCTCGTCGACGACGGTGTCGCAGTCGTTGTCACGGCAGTCACAGACCTCGGCCGCGCCGGGCCGGTTGAAGCGGTCGCCGTCGTCGCAGTCGCCCTGGCAGGTGGTGACGCCGTCGCCGTCGCGGTCGAAGCCGTCGTCGATGACGCCGTCGCAGTCGTCGTCGCGGCCGTCGCACGTCGCCTCGGGGTCGTTGACGCCCCCGTCGGGCTCGTCCCGGGGCACCCCACCGTCGGGCAGCGGCGCCGGGAGCACCTCGCCGGCGCACGCGCCCTGCCCCATGCCCGCGGCGCACACCTGAGCGCCGTCGCGGCAGGCGCCCTTGCTCCGCGCCCGCGGCGGACCCAAGAAGCAGGCCGTGTTGTTGCCGTCGACGGTGCCGTTGCAGTCGTTGTCCACCGCGTCGCACACCTCGGGTGCTCCGGGCTTGATGGCCGGGTCCACGTCGTTGCAGTCGCATGCGCCCGCGTCCGCCGGGCGACTTGCACAGAGGGCGCACGAGACGAACGAGTCGAGGTCGCGGTCGAAGAGGCCGTTGTCGACGACCCCGTCGCAGTCGTCGTCGGCGCCGTCGCACCGCTCCGGCCGTGGCAGCGTGGGCCCCGCGCAGTTGCCCCACGCGCCGGCCCCCGAGCAACTCTGCACGCCCGCGCGACAGACGCCGCGGGGCTGGCAGGTGGGGCCCGGGCAGTTCCCGAAGTAGGTGACGGGCGGCGGGTTGACGCCCATCGCATCAGAGAAGCAGGGGCGCGGCGTGACGTCGTCGAGGCGCCCGTCGCAGTTCTGGTCGACGGCGTCGCAGAGTTCGACCGCGCCCGGGCGAACGCCTGCGTTCGAGTCGTCGCAGTCACAGCCGGTGCTCAGGCCACAGGCCATGCAGGCCCGGAAGCCGTCGTTGTCGACGTCGAAGCCGTCGTCAGCGACGCCGTCGCAGTCGTCGTCGCGTGTGTTGCACACCTCGACCGACGGAACCCGCTCGCCCATGCAGGCGCCGAAGCTCGCGGCATTGCTGCCAGGCGCGGCGTTGCACGATTGCGTGCCCTGCACGCAGTCACCCCGGCCTGCGGTGCCCGCCGGCCCCGAGTAGCAGTTCTGCGAGATCTTCCCCGTGCCCGTCGAGGCCTCGTCGAGCTGGCCGTTGCAGTTGTCGTCCAGACCGTTGCATGTCTCGATGCGGCCGGGGCGCACGTTGGCGTTGCCGTCGTTGCAGTCGCAGCCGCCGTCGGGATTCGCGCCGCAGGTGCCGCAGGCGCGCACGGTGTCGTTGTCGGCGTCGACGAAGAGGCCGTTGTCGACGGTGCCGTTGCAGTCGTCGTCGGCGTTGTTGCAGGTCTCGGGCGCGGGCAGCACCTGCTGCTGATTCGCCGGTGCGCCCACCCCGCACGCGAGCCAGGTGCCGGCGCCGTTACACTGCTGCGTCGAGGCGCGGCACACCCCGCGCGCCGAGCAGCCTCCGGCGCCGCTCGTCCGCAGCCCGCCGTCGGACAGCCCGCAGCTCCCGACGAAGGTGCCCGTTGGGCCGTCGAAGCAGGCCCTCGGCGGCACGTTGTCGTCGGTGACGCCGTTGCAGTCGTCATCGAGGGCGTTGCAGGTCTCGGGGCCGGCATCGCGCGTGCGCACGCAGACCGACCCGCCGTCGACCTGGCACTGCTGCGTACCGGCGGCGCACACGCCCGGGAGGCCCGTCGTGCACGCCATGCCCGACAGCCCCTCGTTGAGGGCGCCGTCGCAGTCGTTGTCGACGCCGTCGCACACCTCGGTCTCGGGCAGGCGCTGCATGCCGCCGTCGGGGGCGAGGGTGCTGGCGCTGCAGGTGGGGAACGCGCCGGCCGTGCAGAAGAGGGGCACGCCGCGGCAGATGCCGAGCGGGCTGCAGGTGGGCCCGGGCGTGGCCCCGCAGACACCGCTGAATGTCCCCGCGGGGCCGGTGTAGCAGGTCCTCGACAGCTTCGGGCTGCCGAGGCCAGCCGACTCGTCGGTGTCGCCGTCGCAGTCGTTGTCGAGCCCGTCACACACCTCGGTCGACGACGGGCCCGCCTGGCACATGAGGCTGCCGCCGGTGCAGGCGAGCGCCCCATCGCGGCACACGCCCTGGGCCGCCAGAGCCTTGCACGCCGCACCGCCGCCGGGGTTCCCAT
>JADCJJ010000476.1 GCA_020247085.1 Myxococcaceae bacterium
GCGCCTCGCGCGCGCGCCTCACGCCTCGCCGAGCCCCGCCCGAAGCACACCTCGCCTCCGCTGAACCTGCAGCTGGAGGAGACCGCGCCACTGGCGCCGGACGAGGCCCGCGTCGCCCTGTCGGCGGACCAACGGGGGCGCCCGGAGCCGGTCGGGAGCGAAGCCCCCCAGCGCGCCGACGAGCGGTCGGAGCCACCCGTCGCCCCGGCGCCTCGCGCGCGCGCCTCACGCCTCGGCGCTCGCAGCTCGACGCCGACGGGCACCGCCCCACGCCCCGCCGATACCCTCAGGGACACCGTCCGGCTCACCCAGGATGACGAGAAGTCCGAGCCGCACCCCCAGACGGCGAGGGCGCGGAGCTCGCTGCCGCGCGGGCATCTCCCGCAGCATGGGCCCGTCGAGTCGGCCCCCGCCCCGGCGCCCCCGGTCGAGGCGTCGGCGCCGAGCCCCTTCATCGTCGCCGGCGTCGCGCTGCTCGTGGTCATCATCATGGCGGCCGTGTGGTTCCTCCTGTCGTGAGGCCGCCGACGTCCGTCGCCAGGTGGGCTCCCGGCCACCGGCGCCAGCCCTCACGCCCCGGGGTGACGCGACGAGCGACGAGGTGACGTGGCCGCGCGCGCCGCTGCCCGACGACCCACCACGCATCGCCTCGCTCCGCCACCGCCGCGGCTCCGGCGGAAGTGCGCTATGGCCCGCCGCCATGAGCTCGCACGTGCCGCTGCCCCAGGCCGACCTCGACGCCTTTCTCTCCCGGTCCCCCGCCTGGCGCGTCGAGGCCGGAGCGCTGGTTCGAACGTACGAGGCGGGCACCTTCCTCGACGGCGTCGCCTTCGTCGGCCGGGTCGCGCGGCTCGCCGAGGCGGCCGACCACCACCCGGACATCGACGTGCGCTGGCGAAAGGTGACCCTCCGCTTCGTCACCCACGACGCGGGCAACCGCATCACCGCGCTCGACGCACGCCTCGCCGCCGAGTGCGACGCTCTCTTCTCGGCGCAGACGCCAGTGGGGTGACGCGCCAGAGGAGGGGTGACGACGGGCCCGCCTCTCGGCCGGGTCCTGCGCCGCGAAGCGCCCTCCCTTCGGTCTCTCACACGCGCGGCCCCGGGGCGGCCGCCGCGCCGAGGTCGAGGGGGCCGAGTCAACGCCCGCGGCCCGAAGGCATCAGTCGGCGCTCGCGCCGGGGAGCTTCCGCTCGGGCAGCTCTTCTCCGGGGCTCAAGCGGGCGTAGGCCACGGCCGCCTCGACGACCGCCTCGAGGTCTCGCACCGCGTCGACCTGCGAGCGGGTGTACGTCGACCGCTTCTTCCCCTCGAAGACGACGTTGCAGGCGTGGCGGCACAGGCCGAGGCACCGCACGCCCTCGACCTTGAAGAGCGGCTTGAGCCCGCGCGCCTTCCGCAGGGCCCGCACGGCCCGGTAGAGCGCCTCGCCCGTCTCCGCGTCCGAGGACGCGTCGTCGGGTTCGCAGCGGCGGCAAATGGAGAGCGTCGGGCGGGGCATTCCGCGCACACGATGGCGACGCCGGGCCGGCGGCGCAACCCATCCACGCGCGAAGGCCTCTGAGGCACGGACGCGGCGTCGGGGACCGTGGCCGGCCGGAGGACCGCCCTCGTCAGGCTGCGCCTTCGTCCCCTCCGTCGAGCGCCCGTCTCACGGCCTCGGGGCCGCCGAAGCCGCGGGCGCGTCAGGCAGCACGAGGAGGTGCACCGTCGCCAGGGCGATGGGCGTCTGCGGGCCGTCCTGGAAGGCGCGCACCTGGACGGTGACGACCCGGCGTCCGCGGCGCACCACCTCGGCGACGGCGAAGGTGTCGACCGGCCTCCCCGAGCGCAGGTAGTCGACCGTCACGGTGACGGTGCGGGGCAACACCTCGGCGGCATCGCGGTCGAGCACCTCGCACTGCGCCGCCATCTCCAGCAGCGCGCCGAGCGTGCCGCCGTGCAGCGCCGGCAGCGTGGGGTTCCCGACGAGGTGCTCGGAGAAGCGCATGCGCGCGCGGAGCCGCCCGTCGGCCCGCTCGAGCATCAGGCCCATGAAGCGAAAGTACGGCACCGCGTCGAGCAGCGGCTGCCAGTCACCGGTCGCCCGGGCGTTCGCTACCACCGCCTGAAGGCCAGCTGCCATCGGCGCTCCGTCTACCTGACACGGCGGTGTCAGCCGACTGGAAGTTTGCTGTCGCGCGCCGCGCAGGGCCACGGGCCCCTCCCGACGCCGAAGCGTCATTTCAGCTGGTTGTCGCCCGGCATGGGGCTTGCGAAGCCCCGGTCGCGCATGACGCGGAACAGCCCAGTCAACGTCCAGGAGGGGGTGTACGGCGTGAACGCGGCCTGAACGCCAGCCGCACCCATCGTCGAGTCGTGTTCCACGACCGGCCAGTCGTCCCTGGCGCGGGCGGGCCCGCTCCCGGCTCGCCCCAAGGCACCAGGGAGAAGGCACGGCTTGGCGATGCCCGATGCGTCGACGCCTGCGCGAGCACCGCGCCGCCTCCTGGGCGCTCGCCACGCCGCGTCGACGCATCGAGACCGCTGTTCAAGGCCTGCAGGGCAGGCACGCGGGGCCGGCGCCGAGGCGCCCGTCTTCATCACCGCGCGACGCCGCAGGGCCGCTCTTCGCTGGAGCGCGCGCGCCGTCTTGGCTATCCGCGAGGCACCTGCACCGCGAGGAGCCGCCGATGACTGCACCGACCGAGCTCGAGCTCATCCGCCCCGACGACTGGCACGTGCACCTGCGCGACGACGCGATGCTGGTGGCGGTGGCGACGTTCACGGCGAGACAGTTCGCCCGTGCCATCATCATGCCGAACCTCAAGCCGCCGGTGACGACGGTGGCCGCCGCCCGCGCCTACCGGGAGCGCATCCTCGCCGCGGTAGACCCGTCGCTCGCCTTCACGCCGCTGATGACGGCGTACCTCACCGACGACGCCGAGCCCGAGGAGCTGGCGCGCGGCTTCCGCGAGGGCGTCTTCACCGCCGCCAAGCTGTACCCGGCGCACGCCACGACGAACTCGGCCGCGGGCGTCACCGACGTGCGCCGGCTCGACCGGGTGCTCGAGCGCATGCAGGCCATCGGCATGCCGCTGCTCGTCCACGGCGAGGTGGTGGACCACCAGGTCGACGTCTTCGACCGCGAGGCGGCCTTCATCGAGCGCGTGCTGGCGCCCACGCTGGAGCGCTTCCCCGGGCTGCGGGTCGTCTTCGAGCACATCACCACGCGCCAGGCCGTCGACTTCGTCACCCAGGCGCGCCCCACCGTCGGCGCCACCATCACGCCGCACCACCTCGAGTTCAACCGCAACGCGCTGTTCGAGGGCGGCCTGCGCCCGCACTTCTACTGCCTGCCGGTGGCGAAGCGCGAAGAGCACCGGCTCGCGCTGCGCAAGGCCGCGACCTCGGGCAACCCGAAGTTCTTCCTCGGCACCGACTCGGCGCCGCACCGGGTCACCGACAAAGAGAGCGCGTGCGGCTGCGCCGGCATCTGGAACGCCCCCGTCGCGCTCGAGAGCTACGCGAAGGTCTTCGAGGAAGAGGGCGCGCTCTCGCGGCTCGAGGGCTTCTCGTCGCTGCACGGCCCGCGCTTCTACGGCCTTCCGGTCAACGGCGAGTGCGTGCGGCTGGTGCGCGAGCCCACCGCCGTCCCCGAGCGGTACCCGCTGGCGCCCGGCGACGTGGTGCCGTTCCACGCCGGGCGGCAGCTCGCGTGGCGCTTCGCGGGGGTGACGAGGCCTGGCTGAGGGCACCGGGGCCCGGGCGCACGGAGCGCGGGCCGGTCACGGCGTGAAGCTGCTCGTCACCAGCAGGGCGGCTTCGCCGGCGCGAGAACCCTGACGCCCCATGACGACGGCGAACTGCCCGGCCGCGTTGAAGGCGACGCCCGTCGGCGCCGTGAGCCTCGCGGGCAGCGGCCCCACCTCGACGCCGCGGGCTCCGAACTCCCCCGCGACCTTGTCGACGCGCGTGAACGTCGGGTCGACACGCAGAATGACGTCGGACTCGGCGATGGGCACCAGGAGCGCGCCGTTGGGCGCGACCGCGAGCTGGCCGGCCCTCGAGCCCGCCTCGGCCAGGCGCAGCACCGGGGTCGTTGCCCCTGGCAGCCGCGTCTCGAGAACTGGCGTCGCGCCAGAGAGGTCGTAGCGGGCGAGCGACGGAGCCGTGCTGCTGGTGCTCCCGTTCAGCGCGAGGTAGAGCTTCTGACGCGCTCCATCGACGGCAAGCGACAGGCTGTTCGCCTCGTTGACGACGAGCGTGATGGCGCCACCGCGGAGCCGACGGACGCCGTCCTTCGCGTTGAAGTAGACATCACCGTTCGAACCATCGACCGCGATGCTGTCGAACTGGTCGTAGGCCATGTTCGACGCCACGGCGCTGCCTGACGCGAGCGTGGTGACGACCCCCGCGGGCGTCACCTTGCGGATGGCGTCCGGGGACCGGGCGTACTGCATCGAGGCGTTCGGGCCGCGGTCGGCGACGTAGAGGTTGTCGCTCGCGTCGATGGCGAGGGCGCTGTACCGCCTCGAACAATTCGCGACGCACTCCGAGCCTTGAAAGCGCGCGGCGCCGCCGGTGCCGTCGGCGGTGCCCGGCATTCCGAACGCTCCCGCGAAGACCGACACCACCCCCGCCGGCGTCACCTTGCGAATGACGGCGTTCCCGACGTCGAGCACGAACCAGTTGCCGGCGCGGTCGGCGACGACCTGCTGGGGCCAGCGGAACCTGGCCGCGGGGCCCACGCCATCGACGGCCCCGCTCGCAACAGGCGTCCCAGCCAGCGTGGTGACGACGCCGGTGCCCGTCGCGATGGCGCGGATGGCGTGATTGCCCTGGTCGGCGACGACGACCCGTCCTCTCTGCTGGTCGCAGCTCAGCCCCGCGGGCTTGAACAGCCGCGCGCTGGCCCCGGGCCCATCGAGGTGAACCGGGTCACCGACGTACTGCGAGCTCGACCCGCCGCTGTCTCCTGCCACGAGCGTGGCAGGCCCACCCGCGGCGGGCGCACGCCAGACGCGGCCCCAGACGGCGTCGGCCACCCAGACGTTGTTCGCGCCGTCACGGCAGAGCCCGGTGAGGTCCGTCCCGGTCCACGCGCTCGAGGCAGGGGCGATGCCCAGCAGCCGAGTGATGGAGCCGGTGCTGGTATCGACGGTCACGACGTCGGCCCCCCCGGCTCTGGCCGAAGCCGGCGCCGTAGCTGGTGAGCATCTGGGCCGTCTGGCCGTCGGCGCTGACGGTGAGCAGGTCGGGCCACACACGCGCCAGCGTGACCCCGGCGGCGGCGGTGAGGGTACGCGAGGTGACGACCCCGGCGGGGGTGATTGTCAAGAGGCAGGGGTCCGAAGCGAAGGGGTTGGCCGCTTGCGCACAGAAGGCGGTCGCCCACACCACGTCGCTGCCGTCGATGGCCATGCCGGCGAGACTCAGCCCCCGCGCGATAGTCGACACCGCCCCGCCGGGCGTCACCCTTCGCACGGTGTTCGTGTCGAACACGAACAGGTTGCCGAGGCTGTCGATGACGAGGTGGGTGGCGTTGCGGAAGCGGGCCGCGGCGCCGGTCGCGTCGAAGAGGCCGGCGTTGCCGGGGCCGTCAAGCCCGGCGAGCGTCGAGACGACTCCGGCAGGGGTTATCTTGCGAATGCTCTGCCCGCCGACGTACACATTCCCCGCGGCGTCATGCACGAGCGAGGTCGGCGCGGTGAAGCGCGTGCCCGAGGCCCCGTCGACGCTCCCCGGCCCACCTAGCGCGCCCGCGAGCACCGCCAGGGTTCCCCCCACTGTCCCCTGGAGCACGCAGGCCAGCCCGCTGGCCACGTAGCCCGCGTTGCAGATGCATATCGGCGTGGTACCGCCGACGACGCCACACTGCCCGCGCGCCGAGCAGCCGACGCCCGCGCAGGGGTCGTTCGACGAGCCGCCCGCAGCGCCTCCTGCCGTCGACCCGCCTGCCGTGCCACCACCTGCCGCGCCGCCTGCCGTCGACCCGCCTGCGGCGCCGCCTGCCGTCGACCCGCCTGCGGCGCCACCACCCGCCGAGCCGCCCGCGGCCCCGGCGTCGGGCATCGGGCGTGGCAGGCACGTGGTCGGCCCGGCAGACATGGCGTCGGCGCGACACTCACACTTCGGTGCGTTGGGGGTGCCAACCACCACGAGGCACACGCCCAGGCCGTCGCACGTCACCCCGTCGCACTCGGCGCCCGCGACGACGGCCCTGCAGTCGAGGCCCTCGGCGACGAAGCCGGCCTTGCACACGCACACCGCGCCGGTGCCGTTGACGACCGCGCACGTGCCCTGGCCCCCGCACGCCTGCCCTTCACAGGGGTTGACCGCCGGTGGGCCGACCGGCGCGATGGAAGGGGAGCACCCGAGCCCCACGACGACGAACACGAGCAGCAGTGGCTTGCGCATGCCGTGAGAGTGTCCTTCGGCGCGCGCACGGCTCACAGCGCCAGCACCAGGCCCGCCGAGGCGACGACCAGGGGCGCCGGGGTCGCCGCGACCTCGACGTCTCCGAGCAGCACGCGCACCGGCCTGAGGCCGACGACGATCTCGACGCCTCCGCGGAGGCCGAGCCGCGCGTCGACGGCCCACACCACCTCGGCGCGCGCGCCGAAGGCCGCGGTCCACGCTGAGGCCACGCGCGCGGTGTTGAACCCAAGGGCTGAGCCGACGCCCGAGACGAAGTGTCCTCCCGCCAGCGCCGAGGCCTGGAGCAGGAGCGCCTCGGTGAGCGCGAGGCGCGCGCCGGCGTCGGCGAGCAGCGACACCTCGGTGAGGCTCGCGCTACCGGCCTCTCCGACGACGGTGCCCAGCACGCCGCCGAGCACCCGCACGCCGGTGAGGAACCAACCCGCGGCGCGCTGTACGCCGACCGCGGCGCCGAGCCGGCCGCCCGTTCCGGGGGCGCCGCCACCGAAGACGCCCAGGGTCAATAGCCATGGCCTGTCGGCGAAGGGCCGCGGCTGCACCAGCCGCCTCACCTCGGGAGGCACTGGAGCCGGCGTCGACCTCAACGTGAGCTCGACGAAGGAGGCCTGCAGGAGCTCGGCGGCGCGGGTCGCGATGACGCCATCGTCGTCCGCCACCAGCGTACGGATGAGCGTCTTTCCCGTGACGCGGTCTTCAATCCACACGTCGATGGAGCGACCGGCCTCCGTGAGCGCGACCGCCGCGAAGGCCTTCTCCTGCTGAGCCAGCGTGTCGAGGAGCGCTCGCGCGACGGTGCCACCCACCTCGCGCTGGACCGGCTCGAAGCCGGCGAGGCGGAGCTCGGCCTCGAGGCGCCGCAAGACGCCGGCCTCGCGAGGCCCGTTCGACTTCGCCAGGAGCACCCGCGGCTTGTCGGCCCAGGCCGGCGCGGCGAGGAGCACGAGCGCGAGCCACCGCCACGCGCGCGGCGTCATTTCACCAGCTCCCGCGCCAGGCCGGCGGCCCCGCCCCTCGGGAAGCGCTCCAGGTACTCGACCGCCAGCGCGCGGGCCTCGACGGCGTTGCGCCGACGCGCGAGCAGCACACGCCGACCGAGCGCCTCGGCCGCCAGCGGGCCCTCGGGGGCCTCGGACAGGCACCGTCGGAACCACCCGTCGGCGGCCACCTCGTCGTCGGCCTCGCTCAGTTGGCCGAGGCGGAACGACGCCACTGCCGCGGTCGGCGCGCCCCGGCTCCGCGCGTGCGCAGCCGTGAACGCGCGCTTCGCGAGGGGTCGATTCGAAAGGTAGCGGGCGGCGTCACCGAGCAGCAGCAGGTCGGCCACCGCCCCGCGGGTCAGCACGCGCTCGAGCCCCTGCCGCTCCGCGTCCCGCAGCACCTGCTCGAACTCACCCGCCGCCGACCAGGCCGCCCAGTCACCCCCGCTCGGGCTCGGCTCGCGCGACGCCTCGGGCCGGCGCACGGACCGCGACGGGGTGGCCGACGGTGGCCCGGCGTCGGGCGGTGGCGGCTCCACAGGGGGCGCGGGGCTCGCCTCGGGCGGCCCGGCCCGTGGCCCCGCCGAGGACGACTCCACCGCGTAGGCCACGGCCCCCGGGCGGACCGACCCCGTGAACCGCTGGCCCGGCCGCAGGACGACGGGCGTCGTCAGGCCTGGCCCCTCAATCGCCACCGAGCCCTCCTCGAGTTCGACGAGCGCCTGCTCGTCGGACGCGCTCCAAGCCGCCGAGAAGCGCGTGCCGGTGACGTGCACCACGAACGGCCCTGGCTCGACGCGCCAGGCGGTGTCGTGGCGGTGCACCACCGAGACGTGTACCGCGCCGGCCGAGACGCGCAGCGTGGCGCCGGCCGCGCGGCGCTCCGTCACCTGCGCCCGGGTGTCGGCGAGGAGCGCCACTGCGCTGCCATCGCTGAAGCGCAGCGTCGCCTGCTGGCCCGGCGCCGTGCGGACGAAGCCCTGGTCCGCGAAGGCGTCACCCTCGACGACGAAGGCCAGGGGCGCAGGCTGCGGTGTGGGGCGCACGAAGAGCCATGCGCCGACGAGGCAGAGCGCGACGACGGCACCGGTGGCCACGCGACGCCGACCCTTGCGCGCGCGCGCCCTCGCCGCGAGGGCGTCGACGTCGGGCGCCGGCATCTCGGCCGTGAGCGCTGCGCGCGCCGAATCCACCACCCGCCGCAGCGCCGATTCGGCGGGCTCACCCATGGCGCCCCTCCCTCCCCGGCCGGCCCGTGGGCTCTGCGAACCGCTCGTCGAGGACGGCCTTCGCCTCGACGAGGCGGCGCTTCGCGGTGGCGAGCGAAACGCCCATGGCCTGGGCGACCTCCGTCAACTCGAACTGCTCGAGGTGACGCAGGGTGAAGGCCAGGCGCTGGTCGACGGTGAGCGCGTCGAGCGCGTCGAAGAGCTGCTTGACCTCGAGCTTCGCCGACGGGTCGTCGTCGGTGAGCGGCTCCTCGGCTGGGAAGAGGAACGAGAAGAAGCGGCGGCGCCGGCGTCGGCGCAGCTCGCCCCGCACCGTGTTGAGCGTGACAGCCACCACGAAGCCCTCGAGCGCCGCCTCGTGCCGGACGGAGCCGACGCGCTCGAGCACCCGCGTGAAGGCCTCCTGCGCGAGCTCCTCGACGGCGTCGTCGGGCCCCAGCGTTCGCAGCACCAGCCGGTGAATGCGCATGCCAAAGCGGCGCCAGAGCGCGGTGGGTGCCTCGCGGCGGCCGTCGCGAAACGCCCGCAGCAGCTCCGCCTCGTCTTGCTGAACGACCCGCAGCGCCATGCCTGGAGAGGAGTGTGTCACGAACGGCGAAGGCGGCTCACGGCGCCGGGGGCACCGTCGAGAAGACGAGCGGTTGCACGGCGGGCGGCCGGTCGAGCTGGCCCCGGCGCCGTCGCCGGGCCTGGCGTCGTCCGCGGCGCTCCCGCCCTGTCCAGCCGCGGAACACCGAGGGCCGTTCGGGCGCTCGCGCCGCGCCCGGCGGCGTGACGCGTCGAGCACCACCTTCGTCTCGGGTTCCACGGGGCTCGAGCGGCGCAGGGGTGAAGGCTCCAGCGCGCGCCGGGCGAGAGGCGCTCTCCCGGCTGCCGACGCCTCGACGGCGCACGCTTCGCCGCGCAGGGCGCTGCCTCGCCGTCACGCCCGCCGCAGCGTCACCTCGGTAATCTCGCCGCGCGGGCCCAGGCGGAACGGCGGGCCCCAGTAGCCGGTGCCATTCGACGTGTACGTCGGCACGCCCCACAGCACGGCGAAGCCGGAGATGACCGGCTGCTGGAGCTTCACGAAGAACATGAAGGGGAACAGCTGGCCGCCGTGCGTGTGGCCGGACAGCATCAGCTCGACACGGGTGGCGCCGACGTGCCGGGCGAAGCGCGGCTGGTGGGCGAGCAGCACCCGCGGGGCCTTCGGCGGCGCGCCCTCGAAGGCCTTCGCCGCGTCGGGCTGGTGTTGTGCCGAGAACCGGGCGCCCTCGAGGTCGGGTACGCCGCCGATGACCAGTTGCTGACCGTCGCGCTCGAGCACGACGTGCTGGTTGTGCAGCACCGTCATGCCGAGACGGCGCGCCTCGGCCTGCCAGCTCGAGCCCCCGTGGTAGTACTCGTGGTTGCCCGTCACGTAGAACACCCCGTGACGGCTGCGCAGCGCCGCGAGCGGCGCGACCTCGTCCTTGAGCTTGGCCACCGAGCCGTCGACCATGTCGCCGGTCACCGCGATGGCGTCGGGGTCGAGGGCGTTGACGGTGCGCGTAATCTGCTCCGCGAACGTCCGGGTCAGCGTCTCGCCGATGTGCACGTCGGTGAGCTGCGCGATGCGGAAGCCCTCGAAGCGCTCCGGCAGGCCAGGGATGCCCACCGTCACGCGACGCACCCGGGGCGCGCGGGCGACGACGAAGGCGAAGACGAGCGCCGGCGCCACGACGCCGACGACGAGCCTGGGCCGCAGCGCCAGCCAGGCCGGGTCCCACGGGCCGGTGCGCGCCAGCACGGCCACCACGGCGTCGGACGCAGCGGTGGCGGTCAAGAGCAGTCCGAAGGTGCCCAGCCACACGAAGCCGGTCCACTGGGCCACCTTCGCGAGCGGCCGGGGGAGCAGCCGGCCGCCGAGGAAGCCGACGAAGATGCTGCCGAAGCCCGCCCAGAGGGCCGCCCACAGCGCGCGGCGGGCCCCGGCGCCGAGCAGCGCCCCGTCGACGAGGCGCGCGCCCAGGTACCAGTGCGCCGCCACCACCAGCGCCAACACCAGCGCCACCAGCGAGAGGCCGCGAACGAAGAGGAGCACGGGCACCTCGCGCAGCGTCGCGGGGTGGGTGTCGTGCACTGCGGGCGCCGTCGTCTCGGGAGCGTCAGCCATGGCCCCGCCACGGTAGCGCCGCGGCGCGCCCGCCGCTCGACCCCTTCATCGTTCTTCACGATTCCGTGAAGCTGCCCGCCGGGCCGAGCACCTGCCGGTCATGCGCTCGCTCCTCTTCTGCCTGCTGTGCGTGACATCCCTCGGCTGCTTCGCTCCTCGAGACGAGGCGCCCTCCATCGACCCGGGCCAACGGGTGCCGGGGCCCGATGCCGGTCGTCCGACGGCGCCCGACGACGGCGGGGCGGTGGCGGGCGACGCGGGCGCGCCGGTGGAGCCCGACGCGGGCGGTCTGCCCCCCCCTGCGCCCGTCACGACCGTCGTCGACGCGCTGGCGGTGAACCCGCCCGCCGCCACGTCGCAGGCCGACGGGACGCCCATCGATGGCGGGTGCCGCGGCGACGCTTTCCTCCTGGGGGCGCGCCGGCCCACCGAGTGCGCCGTGGGCCCGTGCCTGGGCATCATCGGGCGTGATGGGACGACTCGGGTGTTCGAGCGAAGCCCGTCGGTGTCGGTCATCGGCGCCGAGGCGCAGCGGCTGGCCTGGGTGCGGAGCGAGAATCGGCGGCTCACCCTCTTCACGCAGCGCGGCGCTGCGCCCGCGACCGTCGTGGCCACCCTCGGCGAGGGGCTCGGGCAGCTCCAGGCGCTGTTCGACGGCGACGACGTCGTCGTCGTGCGCTCCGTGGTGGCCGGCGCCAGCGCGCGGACCAGCGTTACGCGCTTCTTCGCGGGCCAGCCCGAGTCGGCGGCGCAGCTGGCGTACGAGGGGCCGGGGCGCATCGAACGGTCGCGGGACACGCTGGGCCGGGGGGAGCCTCAACTCGACCTCTCGACGGGCCGCGTCTGGGTGCTCACGACCGGGGGCCTCTTCCGCACCGCGCCTCGTGGGCAGACCGGCGGCGCCGCGGTGCCGCTGCCGCCCGGGGCCCAGGTCGCTGACGTCGGCGCCTTCGCGCTCGCCGGCCGGGGGCTGGCCCTCGTCGCCATCGGCAGCCAGGTCTGGCGGACGGACGGTACGGCGGCACTGCTCGAGCACCTCGCCAGCCTTCCCGACGCCACGCGCATCACCGCCATCGCGCCCTACGGGACCGGCTTCGCAGCGACCGCCGCCGGGAGCGTCTTCGTTCTGGACGGCGCGGGGCCGATTCGGCGCGTGCTCGGACGCACCAACGTCAGCCCCTACGCCACCACCGAGTCGGCCATCGCCGTCGAGGGGCGCCGGGTCTTCGTGAACACGCTGTGCCTGAGCTGGTCGTCGTACCCCGGCTACGACGTGGCGGTCATCGAGCCCGACGTCGCGCAGCCCGTCGCGCGCTGGTGGTGGGAGGTGTACGGCTCCCAGCACGACCTGCCGGTCATCCCCTCGTCACGGGTGAACGTCAGCGGCGACCAGTGGGTCAGCGTCGAGCTCGTGCGCGCCAACGGCGGCTTCGTGACGTCTCGGTGGTAGCCGCGGGGGCCGCCCGTCGCCAACCGCTCGTGGCCCCGGCCTCGTTCGCGCCAGGCCAGGCGCCGCTCGGGCGCCCCGATGACGAGGCCCCGGGGCTCGTGGTGAGCCCCGGGCGCGACGGTCACTTCGCCGCGCGCCCGAAGGTGAGGAAGTACTGGTCTGGCAGGAAGGCCCACGACGACTGCGCCACGAAGCCCGCGTGCTCCAGCTCGAGCGTCACCTGCTCGACGGTGAGCTTCTCGGCGTCGGGGGGGCCGCGCTTGCTGCCCCGCTTGAAGTCGATGACCGCGAGCCGGCCGCCGGGCTTCAGCGACGCTGCGAGCTTCGAGAAGTACGCCGGCCGCTCCTGGATGTGGTGGAAGGTATTGACGACGAGCACGCAGTCGACCGGCGCCGGCAGCTTCGCGTCGTCGTACGAGGCCAGCACCACCTCGAGGTTCGACAGCGCCTCGCGCTCGGCCCGGGCCCGCAGGTAGTCGACCATCGACGACTCGACGTCGACGCCGTACACGCGGCCCGCCGGCAGGGCCCGGGCGAAGCGCACCGCGAAGTAGCCGGTGGCCGAGCCCAGGTCGGCCAGCGTCGCGTCGGCCGGGAGCCCGAGCGCCGCGATGACCTCGTCGGGCTTCTGCCAGACATCGCGCGAGGGGTCCTCGAAGCGCGCGGCCCACTCCTCGGCGTGCTCGAAGCGGTGGCCGGCGTGCGCGTGCGCCACCTCGGCGCGCCTCGGCACACAGGCAAGCACGGCGGACGACGCGAGGGCCACGAGCAGCGAGCGCATGCCGCCGCTCTACCGCATGCCGCGCTCCTGACAACCCGAGGGGCCCGACGCGCCGCCTGGCGGCCGTTCGGACCGGGGCGAAAAATCACCTGACATGCCGCGTTCCGCCATGGTACGCGCGCGGCGTTTTCTCTTCAGCGAAGGAAGCCACCCGCCATGCAGATCCGCGCCGACGAAATCAGCCGCATCCTCAAGGAGCAGATTCAGGAGTACGGCAAGCAGATGACGGTGGCCGAGACGGGCACCGTGCTCGCCGTCGGTGACGGCATCGCGCGCGTGCACGGCCTCGACTCGTCGCAGTCCGGTGAGCTGGTCGAGTTCCCGAACGGCACCCGTGGCCTGGTGATGAACCTCGAGGAGGACAACGTCGGCGTCGCCATCATGGGCGACTTCAAGGCCATTCGTGAGGGCGACACCGTCAAGCGCACCGGGCAGATCGCCCAGGTCCCGGTCGGCAAGGGCCTGCTCGGCCGCGTCGTCGACGCCCTCGGCAACCCCATCGACGGCAAGGGCCCCATTCAGGCCACCGAGTTCCGCCGCATCGAGCTCAAGGCCCCCGGCATCGTGAAGCGCAAGTCGGTGCACGAGCCGATGCAGACGGGCATCAAGGCGCTCGACGCGCTCGTGCCGGTCGGCCGCGGGCAGCGCGAGCTCATCATCGGTGACCGGCAGACGGGCAAGACGGCCGTCGCCATCGACACCATCATCAACCAGAAGTCGCAGAACGTCTTCTGCATCTACGTCGCCATCGGCCAGAAGCAGTCGACGGTGGCGCAGGTGGTCGACAAGCTCACCCGCTACGGCGCCATGGAGTACTCGGTGGTGGTCGCGGCGAGCGCGGCCGACGCGGCCCCCATGCAGTTCTTCGCGCCGTACACGGGCTGCGCCATCGGCGAGTACTTCCGCGACAACAAGATGCACGCCCTCATCATCTACGACGACCTGTCGAAGCAGGCCGTCGCCTACCGCCAGCTGTCGCTGCTGCTGCGCCGGCCGCCGGGGCGCGAGGCCTACCCGGGCGACGTCTTCTTCATCCACTCGCGCCTGCTGGAGCGCGCCGCGAAGCTCTCGGACATCGAGGGCGCCGGGTCGCTCACCGCGCTGCCGGTCATCGAGACGCAGGCCGGTGACGTGTCGGCCTACATCCCCACCAACGTCATCAGCATCACCGACGGGCAGATCTTCCTCGAGACCGACCTGTTCTTCGCCGGTGTTCGGCCCGCCATCAACGTCGGCCTGTCGGTGTCGCGCGTCGGTGGCGCGGCGCAGATCAAGGCGATGAAGCAGGTCGCCGGCTCGCTCAAGCTCGAGCTCGCCCAGTACCGCGAGCTGGCGGCCTTCGCGCAGTTCGGCTCCGACCTCGACAAGGCGACGCAAGAGGTGCTCGCCCGCGGCGCCCGCCTCACCGAGCTGCTCAAGCAGCCGCAGTACGAGCCCCTGTCCGTCGGCAAGCAGGTGATGCAGCTGTACGCGGGCACCAACAAGGATGACGCCGGCAAGCGCGGCTGGCTGCGCGACGTTCCCGTCGCTGACGTCACCCGGTGGGCCAAGGAGTTCCTCGAGTTCTGCGACGCGAAGTACCCGCAGCTGCAGAAGAACATCGAGACCGAGAAGCAGCTGACGGACGGCATCAAGGCCGACCTCAACAAGGCCATCACCGAGTTCAACGCCGGCTTCCAGAAGACGCCCGGCGCCAAGGTCTGAGCAGGCTCCAGCGCTTCGCCAGGGCCCGGGCCACCCGAGGCCCTCCGAGCGCCGGAGTCCTCGAGGCGCCTCCTCGCCGACTCTGACTGCTGCCACGGCGCTGACGCACTGCTGGCCGACCGTTTGCTTTCCGTGAGGTGCCGGGGGCGGTAGCTCCTCCCAACCGCGCGGGAGGCGGGTCATGAACTTTGACGAGGTGCTCCGGGATGCAGTCAGGAAAGACTCGATCCGGGTCCCGCCGTACCCGTCGACCGCGCTGAAGCTGCAGCAGGTGTTGGGGCGGCCAGACTTCGCGACGGCCGACCTGGTGGCGGCGATGCGCACCGACGCTGTTTTTACCGGCAACCTGCTGCGCCTGGCGAACTCGCCCTTCTACCGGCGGGGAGACCCGGTGACGTCTCTCCCGGTGGCGGTGACCCGCGTCGGCGGGAAAGAGCTGTCGCGGCTGGCGCTGGCGGCCACCGTGTCGAGCGCCGCCGCGGGCGCGGGGCCCCTCGCTGAGGTGCGACGGCACGTCTGGCGCCAGTCGCTCACGAGCGCGCTGGTGTGCGAGGTGCTCGCGCCGCTCGACGGCGGTGACGCGGGCGAGGCCTTCGTCGCGGGGTTGCTCCATGACGCCGGGAAGTTGCTCGTCATCGGCTGCCTCGAGGATGCGCTGGGGAAGGCACCGGGCACCGCAGCGAAGCCCTGGGCCGAGTGGCTGCCTTTGCTCGAGGCGCACCACGTCGCCTTCGGCCTGGCGCTGGCGGCGAAGTGGCAGCTCCCCGAGGCCCTGAAGGCCGTCGTCCAGCACCACCATGACGACCCGCCACCGAGCGCGGCCTGCGCCCGCGTCGTGCGCTCAGACGCCGTCGTCGCGCTGATGGAGGCCTCGCCCACGGTGGACGCGGCCATGCTGGCGGCGGTGACGGGGCTCCCGGCAGAGGCGTGTGAGCGGCTGGCGGCGCGCTTGCCCGGCATTCCGGGTACCATCTCGGCGTTCGAGCCGAAGGGCGAGGGGCCAGCGGCCGGGGCGCCAAAGGCGGTGGCGGTGTCCGCGGTCGCCCCGCGAGCGACCGGCGCGACACTCTCGCCGGTGGCCCTCGTCTTCGAGGTGCGCGGCGAGGGCCCGGCGCTCGCCCTCGACGTGCGCGCGGCCGACGATGGCCGCTTCGTGGCCCTGGCGAAGGCGCCGCTGCAGACGAACCGCCTCGTCGAGTTCCACCTCGTGGGGAACGACCTGACGGTGTGGGCCGTCGCGCAGCAGGTGCGGCGCGTCGGAGAGGCCTTCGAGGTCGAGTGCAGCCTCTTCGCCATGTCGCCCGAGCTGACGGCGCGGTGGCGGCAGGTGCGCCAGGGCGCCTCGCCGCCCGCCGCTGCCTGACGGGAGGTGCCCTCAGCCCTTCGCGTACCAGGCCGCCAGCGCGCGCTGCAGTACGTCCTTCAGCGGCACGCGCCTGGCGTCGGCGAGGGCGCGGCAGTCTTCGAACTCGGGCGCGACGTTCAGCACCACGCCACCGCGCAGGCCCACCTTCACGCGCACGGGCCCCCAGGGCGTCTCGACGGTGTCGAAGCGGCGCTCGAGGGCGGTGCGGGTGACGGCGTGCTCGCGGACGCCGAGCGACGTCGTCTCAGAGAGGAGCGCCTCGAGGAGCAGCGCGCGCGCCGCCGGCTCGCACAGGACGCCCACGAGGTGCCCCGGGCGGCCCTTCTTCATCACCGCCGGCAGCACCCACGCGTCGAGGGCGCCGCGGGCCAGCAGCGTCTGCACCAGCGCCCCGAGGAGCTGCGGCGAGGCGTCGTCGACGTTGCACTCGAGCACCGTCAGCGTCGAGGAGGTGTCGCTCGAGCGCCGGCCCAGAGAGGCCCGCAGCACGTTGGCCCGGTCGGGCCAGTCCTTCGTGCCGACGCCGTAGCCGATGCGCTCGACGACGAGCTCGGGGGGCGCCGCGAAGGTGGCGAGCTCCTTCAGCAGCGCCGCGCCGGTGGGCGTCGTCAGCTCGCCCCGGCCCTCGAAGCGCACGGGCCTCTCCTTGAGCAGCTCGAGGGTAGCGGGCACCGGCACGGGCACGGTGCCGTGCGCGATTCGGATGGTGCCTGAGCCCAGCGGCGGCGGCGTGGTGAAGACCTCGGGCCAGCCGAGCAGCTCGAGCGCCACCGCCGCGCCGCAGACGTCGACGATGGAGTCGACGCCGCCCACCTCGTGGAAGTGAATGTCGTCGAGCGTGACGCCGTGAATCTTCGCCTCGACCTCGCCGATGGCGCGGAAGACGCGCAGGGCCGTCTCCTTCGCCCGCGGCGACAGGCCCGAGGCAGCGACGAGCGCGTCGATGTCGCGGTAGCGCCGGTGCGGGTGCGCCTCGCGCTCGTCGAGCACCACGTCGAGGTGGGTGCCGGTGATGGCGTGCCGCTCAGCCCGCGCGAGGGCGAAGCGCCACCCGGGTACACCGAGGGTCTTCAGCGGCGCCTCGAGCGCGGCCACGTCGACGCCCAGGTCGATGGCCGCCGCGAGGAACATGTCGCCGGCGATGCCGCCGACCGGCTCGAGGAAGAGGACCCGTGACACGCGCGGCCCGTCAGTAGGCCCGGGCGAAGACGATGCGGCCCGGCGAGGGCTTGCCGGTCGCCACGCACACGCCCGGCTTCTGCTCGAGGTCGAACGGCCGGTTCCGCGTCGTCAGGCCCAGCTCGTCCTTGATGCGCTTCTCGGTCTCGGGCGTGCCGTCCCAGTGCGCGAGCAGGAAGCCGTCATCGGCCCGGGCCTTGAGCTCGTCCCACGAGTTGACCTCGAAGGTGTGCGCGTCGCGGAAGGCCTTCGCCTTCGAGAACAGGTCCTGCTGCATCTGCGCGAGCGTCTCACCGAGCTTTCCAACGAGCGCGTCGAGCGGCACCGGCGCCTTCTCGCGGGTGTCGCGGCGGGCCAGCACGCCCTGGTTCTTCTCGAGATCCTTCGGGCCGAGCTCGACGCGGGTGCAGACGCCGCGCAGCTCGTACTCGGCGTACTTGAAGCCCGGGCCCTTCGTCTCATCGTCGTCGACGAAGACGCGGTGCCCGGCCTGGCGCATGTCGGCGGCGAGCGCGAAGGCCTTCTCCTTCACCTTCGCGCGCTCCTCGGGCGTCCTGCCGATGATGATGATGACGCAGTGGTGTGGAGCGAGCCTCGGCGGGACCACGAGGCCGGCATCATCGGAGTGGCTCATGATGAGCGCTCCGATGAGCCGCGTCGAGACGCCCCACGACGTCTGCCAGACGTACTCCTTCTTGCCCTCTTTCGACTGGTACATCGTGTCGAACATCTTCGCGAAGTTCTGCCCCAGCATGTGCGAAGTGCCGGCCTGCAGCGCCCGCTTGTCCTGCATCATCGCCTCGATGGAGTAGGTGTTGACGGCACCGGGGAACTTCTCGCTCTCGGTCTTCTGCCCCTTGAGCACCGGCAGGGCCATGTACTCGGTGGCGAAGCGCTCGTAGACGTCGAGCATCTTGAGCGTCTCTTCGGTCGCGTCGGCCTCGGTCGCGTGGCAGGTGTGGCCCTCTTGCCAGAGGAACTCGGTGGTGCGCAGGAACAGGCGCGGGCGCATCTCCCAGCGCATCACGTTCGCCCACTGGTTGATGAGAATGGGCAGGTCCCGGTAGCTCTGCACC
>JADCJJ010000477.1 GCA_020247085.1 Myxococcaceae bacterium
GCAGCGGCGTCTTCGTGTCCTTCAGCGCGTAGAGCGTCGACGAGAACAGCCGCCCGCTCGTCTGCGCGAGCAGCGCCACGCCCGACCCCACCAGCACGTACCAGCCCAGCCGAGAGTCCCGCGCGGTGAAGCGGCCCGACTCGAGCAGCACCCCGCACAGCACGTCGCCCAGCGCCAGGAAGGCGACCGACGACGGTACGACGAAGAAGGCCATTCGCTCGAGGGCGGCCTGCAGGCGCTCGCGCAGCGCCGTCGCCCGCTCCGTGCGGGACTTCACCGCGTCGGCCGAAAGCTCGGGCAGCTCGGCCGCCGAGATGGCCATGCCGAAGAGGCTCACCGGCAGCAGGGCGATCGTCTGCACGTAGGTGAGCACCGCCAGCGCCCGCGCCGACACCAGCGAGGCGAGGGCCAGGTCGACCCAGGCGCTCAGCTGCACCACGCCCCGCGCCGTCACCGCCGGGCCGAAGCCCGCCAGCACCTCGCGCACCGCCGGGAGCGTCACCGACGGCCGCGGCGAGAGCCCGCCGAGGAGCCGCAGCACGCCCGGCAGCTGCACGAGGAACTGCAGCACGCTGCCCGCCACCGTCGCCCAGGCCACCCGGGTGATGAGCGCCGAGGTGGGCTCCGCGCGCCACCACAGGAGCGCGACGACGATGGCGCCGTTCCACAGCACTGGCGCCGCGTACGAGAGGAAGAACTGCCGGTGGCTGTTCGCGATGCCCAGGCACCACGCCGACAGCACCAGCACGCCCGTTCCAGGGAAGATGACGCGCACCAGCGCCACCGTCAGCCCATTGCCGTCGCCCTCGAGCCCCGGCGCGATGAGGGTCACCAGCCACGGGGCCGCCAGGAGCCCCGCCCCCACCACCACGCCCACCAGCAACGTCAGCAGCCCGAAGACAGCCCCCGCCATGCGTCGGGCCTCGTCGTGCTGCCCCTTCGCGCGCAGCCCCGCGTAGACGGGGATGAACGACGCCGACAGCACCCCCTCGCCGAGCAGGTTCTGCAGCACGTTGGGAATGCGCGTCGCCGCCGAGAAGGCCGCCGCCTCGAGGCCGCTGCCGAGCAGGTGCGCGAACAGCTTCTGCCGCACGAGGCCTGCCGCCCGCGACAGGAGAATTCCCAGGGCGACGAGCGCGGCGGCGCGGCCGCTCCGTGACGGCGTTTCTGGCACCGGGCGCTTTGTACTGCGATGGCCGTGCCGGGGAAGCCGAAGTGTCACACCCGCCCACTCCGCCTCGCACGGCGCTTGACGGGTGGAGCGGCGAGGTCCAAAGAGTCGGCGTGTCCCGCGTCCTCGTCGTCGATGACGAAGCCAACCTGCGCAAGGTGCTCGCCGCCATGCTGCGCAAGGAGGGCTACGAGGTGGCCATCGCCGAGAACGGCGAGGTGGCGCTGGCCGAGTTCGAGAAGAACGGCGCCGACGTCGTCATCACCGACATGGTGATGCCCCGGGGCGGCGGCCTCGAGGTGCTCCGGGCGGTGCACGCCACGCGCCCCGACGTGCCCGTCATCATCATCACCGCCCACGGCACCGTCGACTCGGCCGTCGAGGCCATCAAGCTGGGCGCCTTCGACTACATCACCAAACCCTTCGAGCAGGCCGAGCTTCGCGCGGTGGTGGCCAAGGCCGCCCGCACGCAGGAGGCCAACCAGACCCACGTGCCGCTCGAGGGCAAGGCGCGCTCGTCGATCATCGGCGAGTCACAGCAAGTGCAGGAGCTCTTCAAGGTCATCGACAAGGTGGCCGACTCTCCGTCGACGGTGCTGATCACGGGCGAGTCGGGCACCGGCAAGGAGCTGGTCGCGACGGCGCTCCACGACGGCAGCTCCCGCAAGGAAAAGCCCCTCATCAAGATCAACTGCGCCGCCATTCCGAAGGACCTGATGGAGTCCGAGCTGTTCGGGTACGAGCGCGGCGCCTTCACCGGCGCGGTGACGTCGAAGCCCGGCCGCTTCGAGCTGGCCGACGGGGGCACCATCTTCCTCGACGAGATCGGCGAGGTGCCCGTCGAGATGCAGGTGAAGCTCCTGCGGGTGCTGCAGGAGAGCGCGTTCGAGCGCGTCGGGGGCATCAAGACGACCCGCGTCGACGTGCGCCTCATCGCGGCGACGAACCGCGACCTGCTGGCCGAGGTCGAGGCGGGGCGCTTCCGCAAGGACCTCTACTACCGGCTCAACGTGGTGCCGATTCACCTGCCGCCGCTGCGAGAGCGCCGGGCCGACGTGCCCGCGCTCGTGCGCCACTTCATCGAGAAGTACAACAAGCGCCTCAACAAGAAGATCGAGGGCATCTCGGACGAGGCCCTCGCCACGCTGCAGGGGTACCCCTGGCCGGGCAACATCCGTGAGCTCGAGAACCTGATGGAGCGCGTGATTCTGTTCGCTGACGGGCCCCGCCTCGAGGCGAGGGACGTGCCCGACCCGGTGCGCGGCGGCGCCACCCCCACGCCGGCGACGCCGTCGGGCAGCCCGACGCCCGAGGTGGGCGAGACGCCGCTGAAGGAGATTCTCAAGGTGCGTCAGGCAGAGATCGAGAAGGCCTTCATCGTGCAGGCCCTCGGCAAGACCGAGGGCAACGTCACCCGAGCGGCCCGGCTGCTGGGCATCAGCCGCAAGTCACTGCAGACGAAGATGAAGGAGTTCGGCCTGCGCGACGAGTCGCCGGCCGAGGAATGAAGCGAGCCGCCGGGGCTGTTGCATTCGGCACAGGCCTGTGGCGAAAAATTTTGAGGTCGCTGGGCGCCCGGTACGGTCCTGTCACCAAAGGAGCCCGCATGTCCGAGCTGCCCACCCTCGCTTCGCCCGAGTCGAAGTCTCCCCTCGCGCCCGTCGCCCTCGTCGCCGCCCTCGTCGGCACGCTGTCGGGCACCGCCTGGTGGCTGACCCACCGCACGGCCCACGCCGCGCCCGCCAGCGTCGAGCCCGCTGCCGCCGCGCAGCCCGTCGGCCTCGAGCCGCCCCCTGCCGGCGCAGCCATGGCCACCGAGGGGACCGCCGCCGCGACGGGGCTCGCCGCCGCTGTCGCGCCCACCGCCGAGCCGACCGTCGCCCCGCTCGACGCCCCGGCCGCGCCCGCCCAGCCGTCAGCGGCGCAGCGCCCTGGCGCGGCCCCGGCGAAGGCGCAAGGCCTGAAGGTCATCACCGCCACCATCGCCGGCCCGCTCGAGTCGGCCATCGTCTCGCAGGTGAGCCGCGAGGTCGGCCAGCCGCTGACCCAGGTCGTCAACCGCTCGCTGGTGTGGTGGCTCAAGGTGCCGGGCGACCTGCTCAAGGGCGACGTGCTCACCGCCGTCTACGAGGAGCGCCCCGGGCAGGAGCCCCTGGTGCACGCCGTGCGCTACGCGAGCCGGAAGTTCGGCAAGACGTTCGAGGCGTTCCGGTTCCAGGGTACCGGCGAGGCCCACGCCCGGTTCTTCCAGCCCGACGGCGCCTCGCTCGAGGAGCGGCTCGTCAATGGCCCCATCGAGGACTACGAGCAGATCACCTCGCTGCTCCGCGACGGGCGTGGCCACAGGGGCGTCGACTTCAAGGCGCCGGTGGGCACACCGGTGCGCGCCACCTTCGACGGCGTCATCACCCGGCGGAACTGGTCGTTCCGCGGTAACGGGAACTCGCTCGAGGTCGAAGAGACCGGCGGCCAGGGCCGCACGGCGCTCTACCTGCACCTCTCCGAGCTGCCGAAGTCGGCACAGGTGGGCACGCGGGTGAAGAAGGGGCAGGTGCTCGGGCAGTCGGGGAACTCGGGCCGCTCCTTCGCGCCCCACCTGCACTACCAGCTCATGAAGGGCCGCGCCGTCGTGGACCCGTTCAAGAGCCACCCCACCACCCGCCAACTGCTGCGCGCGGCCGATCGGGCAGCGTTCGATGCCCGGGTGGCCTCGCTCACCGCGCTCCTCCCGGCCGAGCCCATCGCGGGCCACTGAGGCGCGCCGTCAGCGCGTCGGCAGCGCCAGGGCCGGGGCGCTCACCGCGAGCTCCGCGCCCGGCGCCGGGCGGGTGACGTTCACCGCCTCGACCTGCGCGCTCGTGCGCTGCACCACGACGCCCAGCGCCGCCCCCGCCGTGACGCTGACGGTGGGGGCGAAGACGACGCCGGCCGTCGCCGAGTCGACGAGGGCCTGGGCGCGCTGGTTCGCCTCGAGGGCCACGCCCTCGACGCGCAGCTCACCGGTGCCGCTGAAGACCCCCAGGCCGTCGCCCACCATCACTGGCTGCCCCAGGCCATCAGCCTGGGCCGGGCCCACCACCGTGCCGGCGATGCGCCCTCCGGTCACGACGATGCCCGTCGACCCCCGGGCCCCGAAGCCCGCGAGGACGTTGCGCTCGAGCGTGGCGTTGACCAGGCGCAAGCGGGGCGCCGCGGCGGTCCCGGTGAGGCCCTGGGCCCACACACCCCGGCTCCGGTTGGCCCGCACCGAGACGTTGGTGAGTGAAGCCTCGGTGGCGCCGGCGCCCTCGATGAGCACGCCGACGTCGTCGTTCTCGTCGACACTCGTGCCGTCGAGCTCGAGCACCGCGCCCGCCTCGGCGACGACGCCGAAGCCAGCCCTGAGGCTGGTGCTCTGGTTCTTCGACACCGCCCCGTTCTTCACCCGTACGCGCACGCCGCGGGTCATCAGCCCGACGCTGGCCCCGGACACGGTGCTGTCCACCACCTCGGAGAACTCATCGGAGCGACAGTCCTCTTCGCACCAGAAGATGACGCCCACCTTGCGCCCACCCGAGACGCTCACGCCGAACAGCCGCGCGCCCTGGCCGCCGGCGCTGACGCCGAAGCCCGCCGCCGCGGCCGACACCTTCACGCCCGCGAGCACCGCCCTCGGCCCCAGCGAGACGACGCTGCTCGCATCACCGCTGCCAGAGAGCTCGACTGCCCCGCCCGCCTCGCCGACGAGCGCCACGCCGGCCGGCACGGTGAGGGCCTGCTGGTACTTCCCGCTCTGGGCCACCACGCAGGTGCCCGACGTCGCGGCCGCGAGCGCCTGGGCCAGCGCCGCGTCGCCGCTCGCCTGGATCCAGCGGGAGCACGTCACCCCGGCCGGCAGCTCACCGCGCACGCCGCACCCTGCCGCCCCGAGCACCACCACGCACATGAGGACCCGTCGCGCCATGGCGGGCGGGTTAGACGGACCGGAGCCCACGCGTCAATGCGCCTGCTCCCACCGCCTGACGACCGCCAGGTCTCGCCGGAAGCGCTCCTCGCCGAAGCCCGTCAGCGTCTCGCGCACCTTCGCGGCCAGCGCCCGGCCCGCGTCGCGCTGGCCCTGGGCCTCGAGCAGCACCCTCGCCTGCAGAAAGTCCGCGCGAGCGCGGGTGTAGTCGAAGCGAAAGCCCTGCTTGCCCTCGCACAGCGCGAGGACGCGGGCGATGAGGGGCGCGGCCTCGATGCCCCGGTGACGCTCGAGCGCCAGCCGCGCCAGGCCCAGCAGGGGTTCGGCGTTGCTGAAGTGATCGAGCGCGACCCCCTGCAGCAGCCCTCTGGCGAGCTCGAGCTGCCGCTGCGCCTCGTCGTACCGGCGCAGCTCGAGCAGCAGCATGCCCAGGTTCGCGTGCGCGTCGGCGGCCTTCGGGTCGGCGGCCTGGGCCTGCCGCGCGCCGACGACCCGCTCGAAGTACGGTAGCGCCTCGGCGAAGCGCTCCTGCTCGGCGAGCACGACGCCGATGTTGTTCGCCGCCGTCACGGTGCGGAAGTGCGTGGGGCCCAGCCGCTGCTCGAAGATCTCGAGGGCCGCGAGGTACATGACGAGGGCCTCGTCGAAGCGCCCCACCAGCATGAAGGTGTTCGCCAGCCCGTTGCGGGTGGCGGCGACGGCGTCGCTGTGGTCTCCCAGGCGCGCGCGCAGCAGCTCGAGGGCCTGCTGGTAGGCGGCGAGGGCCTCGGTCGCCTTCCTCGCGCCGCGGTACGCCGCGCCGAGTTCGTTCAGCGCCAGGCCGCGGTACACCCCGCCGGGGTCGAGCGTCGCGTACGCGTCGGCGGCGCGGCGCTGCAGCTCGATGGCCTCGGCGAGCTGCCCCTGGGCGTAGCGCACCAGGCCGCGCGTCTGGAGCAGCCGCGCCTCGAGCCACGGGCCACCGCCGACCCGGGCGATGGCGCCCTCGGCCAGCTTGTCCCAGGCGGCGGCCTCGCTGAAGCGGGCCTGGCGCACCCCCAGCACGAGGGTGAGCGTCGTCGCCGCCTCGGCGCGGACGAGGTCGTGCCGAGAGGCCTCGCCGACCGAGATGGCCTCGAGCAGCAGCGCCTCGGCGGGCTTCAGCTCGCCCCGACGCTCGGCGAGCGCCCCCTCGAGCGAGAGCGCCTCGGCCAGCACCGGCGGGTAGTCGATGCTCCGGGCCTGCTGCCGCGCCTCCCCGACCGCCCGCAGCGCCTCGTCGAGGCGGCCCAGCTCCATCAGCGCGCGCGCCCGGGCGAGGCCGTCGCGGGTGCCCTCGACGGCGCGGGCGGTGTCGCTGCGCTGCGGAGGCGCGACCTGCGCCAGCAGCCCGTCGACGTTCGCGCAGAGCGACAGCGGTGGCAGGGCCTCGGTGGCCTCGGGCGCGGCCTGCACCTGCTCTGGCGCCGAGGCGACCAGCAACTCGACGACGGCCTTCACCTCGGCGCGCCGCCGCTCGAGGCACGCCATGCGCAGCGTCATCACCTGGTCCGACTGCGCCCCGCGCAGGCGCGTCGCCTCGCAGGCCTCGGTGTGCATCGCCCGCCACGCCTCGAGGTACGCCGTCAACCGGGCCTTCACGAGCGCTGCGGCCTCCGGCGACGCCGCGAGCGCGCGGTCGACCGCAGCCGCCGTCTCTGGGCGCCACACGGCCTCGACGAGGGCCGCGGCGCCGTCACACCTCGGCGCCGCGCGCCACGCCGCGAGGCCCGAAGCGCCCGCGGCGAGGAGCAGGCCCGCGGCGACGAGCCCCCACCGCGGCAGCGCCCGGGGCTCGAGCGCGGCCAGGAGCGCCTCCATCGACGCAAAGCGCCGCGAAGGCTCGAGCGAGAGCCCCCGCTCGAGCGCCGCGCGCACGCGGGCCGGCACCTCCCGGGCAGCGGGGGGCTCGACGCGCTGCCACGCCGGGCGGCCGCGGCCCCGCGCGAAGGGGGCGACGCCGTACAGGCCCTCCCACAACGAGAGACAGAAGCTGAACTGGTCCGACGCGGCGCTCGCCGTGCGGCCCTCCCATTGCTCGGGCGCCATGTACGCCGGCGTGCCGAGCAGGGCGCCGCTCTGGGTGAGGCGCGCGTCGGCCGTGGGCGAGAGGCGCGGCACCTCGGCCGGACGGGCGACGCTCGTCGACAGCCCGAAGTCCGAGACGCGAACGCGCCCGTCGGCGCCGACCAGCACGTTCTCGGGCTTGAAGTCGCGGTGCACCAGGCCTGCCCGGTGCGCGGCGGCCAGGCCCCGGCCGGCCTCGAGGTACACGTCGAGCACCTCGCGCGGGGAGCGCGGCACGTCGCCCAGCCAGGCCTTGAGCGAGCCGCCCTCGACGAGCTCCATGGCGACGTAGACCTCGCCGTCCGACAGCCCCATGTCGAAGATCGCCACGATGTTCGGGTGGTTGAGCTGGGCGATGGCCTTGCCCTCGCGAAGGAGCCGTGCCTGGAGCTCCTCGCCCGCCCCGCCAGCGCGCCCGGCCTTCACCAGCTTGATGGCCAGCTTCCGCTCCAGCACCGGGTCGAACGCCGCGTGCACCCGCCCCATGCCGCCGGCGCCGAGCTGGTCGAGCACCACGTAGCGACCGACACGCTCCAGCCTCGCCCCGTCCCCCGCCTCGCGGGGCCCGCCGGCCGGCGCCGTCTCGGCGAGCGACAGCGAGGCCGCGTCCTCACGCGCGCCCTTCATCAGGGCCGCCACGAGCCCCCCGCACGCGGAGCAGCCCTCGAGGTGCGCCTGCAGCTCGGCGCACGCTGACTCCGTCAGGTCACCCCCGACGAAGGCCGCGAGCATGTTCTCGTCCGGGCACCCCACGCCACCGACGGACGTTAGCGCGCTCACCGCCGGGACTCCCAGGGAACGCGCGCGAGGCACGGCGCCCCCATCGCTCCGGGCTCGCAGCGGGGTGGCGCCCGCCCTACGCTGAAGGAGTGACCGAGGCGCTCCGTGACGTCTTCCTGGCCCAGCTCGCGCCGAGGCTCCGCGAGGCCTTCACCGACCGGCCCTCGCTCGACGAAGAGCTCCGCGGCGTGCTCGAGCGGGCCGGCCTCGAGCAGCCGGAGCTCGAGGTCGATGGCCCCGGCTTCGTCGCCCACCTCGCGGGCCGCGTGGCCGACGAGGCGGCGCTCCCGACGCTCCACGCCGGCGACGCCCTGCTGGCCTTCGGCTGCCTCCTCGGAGACCCCACCGCCCTGGCGATCTTCGAGCGCGACGTCGTCCCCCGGGCGCAGCAGGCCCTGCGCGGGAGCCTGCCGGCGGGCCTCACCACCGACGAGGTGATGCAGCGGCTGCGGGTGCGCCTGCTGCTGCGCGAGGGCGAGCGCGCCCCCGCGCTGACGAGCTACTCGGGCCGTGGCGCGCTGGTGCACTGGTGCCGGGCCACCACCGTGAGGCTGGTGCAGGAGTTCGCCCGCGCCCAGCAGCGAGAGGTGCCCTCCGAAGACGGGTTGCTCGAGGCGGCTGCGCTCACGCGAGACCTCGACGTCTCGTTGCTCAAGCAGCGCTTCGCCCCCGCCTTCGCGAGCGCGTTCAAGGCCGCCCTCGCCCAGCTCTCGCCGCGCGACCGCCGCCTCCTGCAGCTGCACTACCTCGAAGGCATGCGCGCCGAGGAGCTCGGGCGCGTCTTCAGCACGCACCGGACGACGGTGTGGCGGTGGCTCACCCAGTGCCGGGAGCAGCTGCTCCGACAGACGCGCGCCGAGCTCCAGAAGACCGTCGCCGACGCCGAGCTGTCGAGCCTGATGAACGTCGTGCACAGCCAGCTCGACCTGTCCATCTCGCGCGTGCTCCGCGCGGGGCCCGGCGAGCCCGGCTCCGAGGCCGCGCCATCCTCGGTGGGGCCCGGGGCGAGGGCCCGCTCGTGAGCCTTGTCACGGTGCGGCGACGGACTTACCGTCGAGCGGTGCTCCCGGTGTGCCGCCTCGGCGTCGTCTCGCTCGCCGTCTGCCTCGCCGCGTCCGGCGCCTCGGCGGCCGAGCTGACGCGCGTGGCGTCGTCCTTCGAGAAGAACGACCCCTTCGGCATGCTGTTCCACTTCGCCTTCGACCGAACGTGGGACCAGGGGAAGATCGGCCGCGAGTGGTACGAGAGCGACGGGCTCAACGACGTCACCGAGCTCGTCTACCAGCGCGACGAGACCCGGCTCGGCATCGACGCGCACATCGGCCTCTTCCGGGACGTCGAGCTGCACGTCGGCGTGCCCATCATCTTCCAGCAGGACCGCCGGTGGACGTTTGCGTCGCTGACGACGGCGACGAACACCACCCTCTTCCGCAACTGCCTCGACGCCCGCGGCAGCTCGTGCGCCACGCCCGGCAACGGAGACGGGCGCCTCTTCGAGGTCGGTACCGACGGCCGCACCTCGTACCGCGGGGGCCTCGGCGACTTCACCTTCGGCCTGGCGTGGAACGTCTTCAACCAGGCGAAGGACGACACCAAGCCGACGTGGACGCTGCGCTTCGACTACACCGCGCCGACGGCCGCGACGCTGAACCCCTCGCTGCCGACGTCGACCGAGACCCGGGGCGCCGTCGGCGACCGCGTGCATCGCTACGCCTTCTCGACGGCCGTCTCGAAGCGAATCGGTGAGTACTTCGAGCCCTACGTCGGCCTCACCTACGTGCTCCCGTGGGTAGGTCCCAACTTCTACTCGAACTGCGACAACGCCCTCGACGTGCGCATGGCCCGCGCCGAGAACTGCGGCCTGGGCCCGTGGCGGCGCCTCGAGACCGGCGTGCGCCCCAGCCACGTCGGCCTCGTCACCTTCGGCAACGAGATCATCGCCTTCGAGCGACCCGAGCGCTTCCAGCGCGTGGTGGTCGACCTGCGCGGCTTCCTCCAGTACACGTCCGAAGGGCGCGCCTACAACGAGCTGTCGGACCTGATGGGGAAGCTGCTCACCCACTCTGACTTCGGCACCGTCGGCGTGCAGGCGGGCTTCATCGGCCAGGCCGCTGAGTTCGTGACGCTCAAGGCCATCGGGTCTCTCGCCTACCAGACCGACCGCTACCTGACGAACGAGAGCGTCGGCCGCGACGAGAACGGCAACGGCGCCGTCGACGTCACCGCGAACCCCATCGAGCTCAACCCGACGTACGACTTCCGCGTCGACTCGACGGGGCGCCGCTTTCGCATGCAGGACCAGCTCGTCTGGCGCCTGCAGATCATCGCGACGCTCAACTTCTGAAGCCTGCGCGCGCCCCGGCCCCTCACCCCGTCTGCCCGACGACGATGCCATTCGTAGCCGGCCACGGCAGCGGCTGCCCCGCGACGTCGGTGAGGCGAACGGTGCCCGCGTAGCGGTTGGTGATGATCCACGGGTTGTGCGTCGCCTCGAGGTGCAGGGGCGTGAAGCCCGCGCGGCGAAGCGCCTCGCCCCACTGCGCCAGCGTCAGGGGGCCGAACTCCTCGTGCACCTCGATGTGCCAGTTCTTGAGGTAGTCCTTCTTGCAGAGGAACTCGTTGGCGTCGTGCGACGAGAGTTCGACGACGTCGTCCGAGACGTAGCGGCAGGTGACGCCGCGCCCCTGCCGGAACTCCCGGGAGAAGCGCACGAAGGTCTCGCGGGTCTGCGGGGTGAGCAGCTCGAGACGCCAGGTGGCCGGCTCGGGGCTCAGCCCGTCACGAATCAGCACCCGCCCGCCGGTGGCCAGCTCGACATGGGCGTTCGAGAGCGCCCGATCGATCTGCGTCGGGTCGTACCCCGAGTACGAGTGCACCTCGTGCATCACCGACGAGAAGATGACGGTGGTGGCGCTGCCCGCCGGCACGCAGACGTCGACGACGTTGCCGAAGACGAGGCTGACGTCGTCGGTGGCGTAGGTGTTCTCGTCGCAGACGCGCAGGAACTCGCGAGAGAGGTCGACGCCCGAGAAGCGCGAGCCCGGCAACAGCCGCGACAGCTCGACGAGCAGCTTGCCGGTGCCGCACCCCTTGTCGACGACGTGCCCCGGGGTGATCCACCGGACGAGCTCAGCGAGCTTCTGCCGCAGTGACGCGTCCATCTGCGCTCCGTAGCTCCCGAAGTCGCGCAGGTGGCCCAGCTCGCCGTCGTCATTGAGCAGCTTCTGGTGGAAGACGCCGCGCAGTTGGTCGACGAGGCCGGCGCGCTCATAGACCGACACCGTCTCGGGCGAGGCCTCGTCGCGCCACGGGCGGCCGTCGACGACGCGCTGGACCAGCTCGTGGGGCGTCAGGCCCCTCACCTGAGACGACACCACCGTGAAGCCCTGGGCCGAGAACAGCGCGTCGACGTCGCGGTTCGCCGAGTAGACGCGCGTCATGCCCGGCTCGAGGTGCAGGCCCGCCTGCGCCTGCACCTGCCGGAGGACGTGCGCCACCCACGCCTCGGAGTCAGGGACGTCGTCGATGCGCACCACGTCGAACGGCCGCCCGGTTCGCGCCAGCGCGGGCACCAGCATCGCCTCGCGCGTGACGACGTCGAGGGGGTTGCGCCGCGTGCCCGCGTGGTTGGCGCTGGTGATGACGCAGACGAGGCGCTCCACGGGCTCGCTGGCGAGGCGCTCGAGCCACGCCGCCTGGGCCTTCGTCACGGCGTGGAAACGACCGAGCAGGAGCGCGAACATGAGGCGGGAGCGTCTCACGCCAGCGCGGCGACCGCCACGAAGGGCGCGGCTGGGCGGGGGCCGGCCTGCGAGCACCTCGACGCGGGCGCCGCGGTCACCGCTTGAACCGGAACACCGCCGCCGGCTTCGAGGTGGTGATGCGCTTGCCCGGCGCTTGCTCGATCCGCCCTTCCTGCACCCAGCGGTTGAACGAGCGCCGGAAGTTGCCCGGGTCCATCGGCCGGCCGAGCACGATGCCGTAGACGTGGCGCAGCTCGGGGATGGTGAAGGTGGCCGGCACCAGGTCGAAGGCGATGTTGGCGTACTCGAGCTTCCCGCGGATGCGCGCCAAGGCCATATCGACGACGTCGTGGTGGTCGAAGGCGAGCTCGAGCCGTGGCAGCTGCGCCACGTCGAACCACTCCACGTCCGACACGTCTCCGCCGGCTTTCACGAAGGGCGCCAGGTCGGGTCGCACCAGCGCGTAGTACGCGACCGAGATGACCCGCATGCGGGGGTCTCTCCCGGCCTTGCCGAAGGTGTACAGCTGCTCGAGGAAGACGCGCTGCGGGTCGAGGCCGGTCTCTTCGCGAAGCTCGCGGCGGGCGGCCTCGTCGAGGTCCTCACCCTGCTCGGTCGCCGTCTCACCCACCCGCACGAACCCCCCGGGCAGCGCCCACTGCCCCTTGAACGGGTGCTCCCGGCGCTTGACCAGCAGCACGCGCAGCTGCGCGTCGATGATGGTGAGGATCACCAGGTCGACGGCCACCGATGGCCGGGGGTAGTCGGTCGCGCGGTACGCGGTGAGGAAGGCCTTCTCGTCACGCATGGGCGCCTCGCCTCGCTCCCGGAGTCACACCGCCCGGCGGGGCGGCTTCTTCGCTTCGCCCTTCTTTGCCGTGGCCGGCTTGCGGGCCGGCCTCTTCACGGCCGGTGCGTCACCGGCCCTGGCTGGCTTGGGCGCCTTCGGCGGCTTGGTGGCGGCCTTCGCCTCCTTCTCGGCCCGGGCCTGCTGCGCCTTCACCCGCTGGGCGGTCTTCTTCGCGGCGGCCTTCTGGCCACGCTGGGCGGCGCGGGCCTGCCCCTCGGGCGAGGCCACGTACTCGCGGCGCTGCTGGAGCAGCTCGGCGGCCCGCTCGTTCGTGAGCTCCTCGGGCGCGTCTCCCTTGCGCAGGGTCGCGTTCGTCTCGCCGTCGGTGACGTACCAGCCGAAGCGCCCCTCCTTGAGCTGAATCTCCTTGCCGCTCACCGGGTCGACGCCCTTGACGATGGCCGGCTTCGCCTGGCCGCGCGTGCGGAACTGCTTCGGCTGCTGGAAGATGGCCACCGCCTCTTCGAGCGACATCGTGAGCAGCTTCTGCTCGTTCTCGATGCCGAGGTTCCGGCTGTCCTTGCCCTTGGTGAGGTAGGGGCCGTACCGGCCGTTCTGGGCGACGATCTCTTCGCCGTCGTCGGCCGTACCGATGACGCGCGGCAGCTTCAGCAGTTCGAGCGCCTGCTCGAGGGTGACCGACTCGACCTTCATCGTCTTGAACAGCGACGCCGTGCGGGGCTTCTCGGCGCCGTCGACGACCTCGCCGAGCTGGACGTAGGGGCCGAAGCGGCCGTTCTTCACGTAGACGTTCTGGCCCGAGGCGGGGTCCTGGCCGACGGGCGTGTCACCCTTGGGCGCCGTGAGCAACTGCAGCGCCTTCTCGGCGGTCAGCTCGTCGGGCGCCAGCGCGTCCGGCACCGAGGCCGTGTCCTCGCCGCGCTTGAGGTACGGGCCGTAGCGGCCAGGCTTCACCACGATGGGCACGCCCGCCGGGTCCACCCCGATGGGAATCGAGTTCACCTCGGCGGCGTCGATGCGCTCGATGTTGCCGGTGACCTGCTTCTTCAGGCCCTGGTGCTTGCGGTCGCCGAAGTAGAACTCCTTGAGGTAGCCCACCTTCTCGCGCTGGCCGCCGGCGATCTTGTCGAGCTCCTCCTCCATCTCGGCGGTGAACTGCAGGTCGACGAGGTCGACGAAGTGCTTCTCCATCAGCTGCACGACGGCGAAGGCCTCCCAGTTGGGGACGAGCGCCGAGCCTTTCTTCCACACGTACTTGGCTTGCAGCGTGCCGAGGATGCTGGCGTAGGTCGACGGGCGACCGACGCCGAGCTCCTCGAGCTTCTTCACCAGCGAGGCCTCGGTGTAGCGCGCCGGCGGCGAGGTGGTGTGGCCGAGCGCCTCGAGGGCCTCGACGGGCACGGTGTCGCCCTCCTTCAGCACCGGCAGCGGCGCCTCTTCGTCGTCCCGCTTGTCGTCGCGCTCATCGGTGCTCTCGACGTACGCCTGCATGTAGCCCTTGAAGGTGATGGTGCGCCCCGACGCGCTGAACTCGACCTTCTCGCCGCTCGTCGAGGTGACCCCCAGCTTGAGCGACACCGTCTCGCCCTCGGCGTCGGCCATCTGGCAGGCGACGGTGCGCTTCCAGATGAGCTCGTAGAGGCGCAGTTCGGCCGGCGCGAGCTCGGCCTTGAGCTCCTCGGGCGTGCGGAAGGCCTCACCGGCGGGTCGAATCGCCTCGTGCGCCTCTTGTGCGTTCTTGGTCTTCTTCGCGTACACGCGCGGCGCGGGCGGCAGGAAGCGCTCCCCGAAGAGCGCCGCCACCTGCGCGCGCGCCGCCTTCACGGCCGTATCGGACAGGTTGGTCGAGTCCGTGCGCATGTAGGTGATGTAGCCACGCTCGTAGAGCCCCTGGGCGACCCGCATCACCTGCTGCGCGCTCATGCCCAGCTTCCGCCCGCCCTCCTGCTGGAGCGTCGACGTCATGAACGGCGCCCGCGGGCTCGAGCGGTACGGGCGCTTTTCGGTCGAGGTGACCGTGAAGGCCTTGCCCGTGACACGCGCCAGCAGCCCCCGGGCCTTCTCCTCGTCGAGCCAGGCGACGTTCGGGGCCGGCTGGCCCTGGGCGTCGAAGTCACGCCCCTGGGCAACGCGCGCGCCGTCGACCGAGTACAGCGACGACTCGAAGCCCGGCTCGGTGGCGTGCTTCGCGGTGAGGTCCCAGTAGCTCGCCGCGCGGAACCGCATGCGCTCGCGCTCACGCTCGACGATGACGCGGATGGCCGGCGATTGCACGCGGCCGGCCGAGAGCCCCGTCTTCACCTTCCGCCAGAGGACCGGTGACACCTCGTAGCCGTAGAGGCGGTCGAGCGTGCGGCGCGCCTCCTGCGCGTCGACCAGCCCCATGTCGATGTCGCGCGGGTGGCTGACGGCCTCTTCGATGGCCTTGCGGGTGATCTCGTGGAACACCATGCGCCGGGTCGGCACCTTCGGCTTGAGCTGCTCCTTGAGGTGCCAGGCGATGGCCTCACCCTCGCGGTCTTCGTCCGTGGCGAGGTAGAGCTCCGAGGCGTCTTTGAGCGCCGTCTTGAGCGACGCGATGACGTCGCGCTTGGTGACCTCGTAGGTGAGCTTGAACTCGTTCTCGACGTCGACGCACAGTCCGCTCGAGGGCAGGTCGACGACGTGCCCCACCGAAGCCATCACCGTGTAGTCCTTGCCGAGGAACTGACCGATGGTCTTCGCCTTCGCCGGAGACTCAACGACTACGAGCGGCTTCGATGCCATGGCGCTCGGGTACCGTGCGGAGTGACGGCGCGTCAAGAAAGGTCTTGCTGACCCGATGCGCACTTCGCGTGCAACGACCTGAAGTTGCGGTGGGACTGCACGCGAAGCCGACCGTCCGGGGAGCCACGCGAGCAGCGCTCCCGGGAGCCGCGCCGGCCACGGAGACACCGTCGGTGGACCCCGCGGCGCCCGTCGACGAGCCGCCGCCTGGCGAGGCCTCGGCGGCCAATGATGAAGTCGTGCCGCGGGCGGGAGCCATACCCTACCCGGGTGCTCGGCCCCGTCGTCTCGCCGAGGGGGGCAGCGCCAGCGGACTGCGGAAGGTGGGGTGGAGCCGCCTCAGAACCTCGCGCGCGCCCCCGCGGCGCCCTACCGCCGGCTGGAGCGATCGCGGGTGGCGCGCCTCGGAGTCGGAGCACTCCGCCCCCGCGGCGCCCCACCAGCGAGGTGAGCGCCCAAAGGGGCCTTGGCGTCGTGACGCCTCCGCTCGCGCGACGCACCCTCTTCGGCGAACGCGCTGCGACGAGGCCCGCGTCAGCCCTTGCTGTTCCCGACCGCGGGCTCCCCCGCCAGCTCATCGGCCAGCGCGTAGGGGTCGGCGCGGCGCTCGGCGATGCGCCGCGCCACGTCGGAGAGGTTCCCGCGCTCCCGCTCCAGCCGCTCGAGCCCCGCGCGCAGCAGCCGGTCCCGCAGGAGCGTCAGGAACTGCGTCATCGCCCGCGTCTGCTCCCGCGTGGCCTTCTCGCCCGTGTCCACCAGGAACCGCTGGTGCCGCTCGATGGCACCCAACAGCTCGTCGACCCCCGTGCCCTTCGCCGAGATCACCTTCTGAATCGGCGGCTCCCACTCCGGCGGCCCCGCCGGCACCTCGACGGCCTTCCCCTCGGCCTTCGCGAGGACCATGCGGTGGTGCGCGTCGTGATCGAGCGGCGGTGCCTTGATGGCGTGCCGCAGCTCGAGGTTCGCCCGCAGCTCCCGCACCACCCGGTCAGCGCCGTCGAGATCCGCCTTGTTCACGACGAAGACGTCTGCCACCTCGAGGATGCCGGCCTTGATCGCCTGAATGTCGTCGCCCATGCCCGGCACCAGCACGACCACCGTCGTGTGCGCGAGCTGCGCGATGTCGATCTCGTCCTGACCCACACCGACCGTCTCGACGATGATGACGTCTCGCCCCATCGCGTCCATCACCCGAAGGCAGTCCCCGGTGGCGCGCGACAGCCCACCCAGGTTGCCCCGCGTGGCCAGCGAGCGAATGAAGACCCCCGGGTCCGTCGCGTGCCCCTGCATGCGAATGCGGTCACCGAGAATCGCGCCGCCCGTGAAGGGGCTCGTCGGGTCGACGGCGATCACCCCCACCGTCTTCCCCTGCGCGCGAAAGGCCGTGATGAGCCGGTCGGTCAGCGTCGACTTCCCCGCGCCCGGAGAGCCGGTGACGCCGATGATCCACGCGCGCCCCGTCTTCGGGAAGAGCAGCTTGAGCGCCTCGGTCGCCACCGGCGCCTGGTCGTCGATGAGGCGCATCAGCCGCGAGGCGCGGCGCACGTCTCCCGAGAGAACTCCCCGGGCGAGCTCCTGCGCAGTGGACTCCGTCATTCGACGACCTCAATCTGCTCGATGGGAACCCCCATCACGTCCGAGACGAGCGCCCGAATCCCAGGGAACTCGGCGAGCTCGAACCAGTCGGCCCAGAGCTTCCCAGCCGGGCCCGCGAGCAGCCCACGAAAGGTGCGCCCCTGCACGCGGGCGGCCGCGAAGCGCACCGTCTGACCGGCGACCTTCAGCTCACAGACGAACTCGATGACGGTGCGCGGGGGCACCACCGCGTCGCCGAAGGCCTCGAAGAGCGCCTTCATCGACAGGCTCACGTCGACGTCGGGCGCCGGCTCGGCCTTCGGGCGCTCCGGCGGCGTCGGCGACCCGGCGACGTCGCTGAACATCGCGTAGAGGTAGTCCTCGAGGGCGGCCCGCGTGCGGAATTCGGACAGCTCGAACGCCGTCGGGGCGTGAATCGTCAGCTCCTGCCCGTCGTGGTAGCAGCGCGATACGCGGAACTGCCCCGCGCGGCTCGCCCCGAGCGTGAACCGAAACGGGCCGCGCTCGAGCTCGGCGCTCAACTGGAGCGTGCTCGGGTCGACCTTCGGGCTGACCCCCAGCGCCGCCAGCTCGCTCGAGCGCCGCTCGAGCTGGAAGAGGTGGTCGTTCAGCGTCTGAACGACCAGGTCCTCGAGCCGAGACGACGCCGACAGGAACGCGAGGTTGATCGGCTGCGCTCCGACGAACTCGGGCGGGCCGACGTACAGCAGCCGGTCGCCGAGCAGCGTGAAGGACACCGACCCGACGGGCGTGCGCGTCAGCGGGTTGAGCGCGAGGCCCGAGGTGAGCTCGAACTCGGCCTCGACGACCCCGTCGGAGTCGATCACCTTCAGCCCGAGCCCCTCGAGGAAGGCGCGATCCATGGTCGCGGCCTCAGCCCTTCAACAGCTCGCGCGCGATGATGTTGCGCTGAATCTCGCTGGTCCCCTCGCCGATCTCACATAGCTTCGCGTCGCGCAGGTACCGCTCGACGGGGAACTCGCGGGTGTACCCGTAGCCGCCGTGAATCTGCACCGCCTTGTTGCAGGCCCGCGTGGCCGCCTCCGAGGCGAACAGCTTCGCCATTGACGCCTCTCGCGTGTAGGGCTTGCCTGCGTCGGCGAGCGCCGCAGAGCGGTAGACGAGCATTCGAGCCGCGTCGAGCTCGGTCTGCATGTCGGCCAGCATCCAACGAATGGCCTGGAAATCGGCGATGGGGTTCCCGAATGCGGTGCGATCCTTCGAGTACCGCACCGACTCACGTACGGCCGCGTGCGCCAGGCCCACCGACAGCGCGCCAATGGTGATGCGGCCGCCGTCGAGAATCTTCATCGTGTCGATGAACCCGTGGTCAACCTCGCCGAGGCGCTGGGCGTCGGGCACCTCGACGTTCTCGAGGTGGAGCTCGGCCGTGTCGGACGAGCGCATGCCCAGCTTCCCGTGAATGGAGCGCTGGCTGAACCCCTTGAGGCCCTTCTCGAGGATGAAGGCGGTGATGCCGCGCTGCTTCTTCTCGGGGCTGGTGAGCGCCAGCACCACGAAGACGTCGCCGACGGTGCCCTGCGTGATGAACATCTTCGAGCCGTTGAGCACCCATGAATCGCCTCGGCGCACGGCCGTGGTCTTCATGCCGGCCGCGTCCGAGCCGCTCCCGGGCTCGGTGAGGCCCCAGGCCCCCAACCACTCGGCGCTGGCGAGCTTCGACAGGTAGCGGTCCTTCTGCGACTCGTTCCCGAAGACGCGAATGTGGCTGGTGCCCAGGCCATTGTGAGAGGCCACGGTAAGCGCGAGCGAGCCGTCGTACTTCGCCACCTCCTCCACCGCGACCGCCACGGCGAGCGACCCCATGTTCGCCCCGCCGTAGGCCTCGGAGATGCGAATGCCCATGACGCCGAGCTGACCGAGCTCTCGGACGATCTCGAGCGGGAACTTCTCCGAGGCGTCCCATTCGCGCGCCTTGTCCTTGACCCGGCGCTCACAGAAGTCGCGAACCGTCGCCTGAAGCGCCTTGACGTCGTCGGGGAGCTCGAAGTCCATGCTGGGAACACCTGGCTAGTTGTGGAGACCCTGACTCCTATCGGTTTTGCCCCGCCTCGTGAATCGTTCCAAGCGATCACCGCCCGCGGTCCGGCACGTCGTTGGTGATGGAAGACATGACGGCGCCTGCCTGGCTCCCGCGCAGAATGCCACAGTCGCGCCGAACAGCAGAAGCCGCGACATGGTGACCCCGGCGCCTCTCGACGCAGGCGCGCCGCATCGCAAGGCCGCTGCGCTGGACCTGCTGGAGCGGTCACCGGCGGCGACGGCCACGACCGGCACGGACCACGCGCTTCGAGGCTGGGTCGCGCCCAGCAGCGTCACCAGCCCCCGTCTGCTGGCCACCCACTGCCAACCTGCCCAGGTGCGTGACCTCCACGGGCGCTCAGGCGCGGCACGCCCTACGGTCGGGCTCCTGCCGGCGTCGCGGGTTGCTCACCAGGCCCCACGCTTCTCCGGCCGCCCGAGCGATGGGCTCCTTGGGAGGGTGCTGAGCACCGAGGGCAACGCCTACTCCCGTCTACGGCCACCTCGAAGCACGACGGCGCGCCGGTGAGGGCGCGCCGCGGGCACTCAGCATTCCTGCTCGAGCAAGTTACTCGCTCTCGTCACCAGCCGCCTTGAAGATCCACGGGAAGGTGACGTTGACGATGCCGCCGCCCTCGGGCTCCGCGAACTTCCAGCGGCGGATGCGCTGCACGATGCAGCTCTCGACGTTGGCGTTGCCGATGGAGCTCTCTGACACGGCCGCCTCGCTGACAGCGCCAGAGGGGTCGATCGTCCACGCCACGGCAACCTTACCGCCAAGGGACTTGTCCTTGTTCAGCTCTTGCTCGTAGCAGAACTTGATCTCGTTCTGGTGACGCTTGATCACCTTCATGATGACGTCCTTGTCGAGACCTCCGACGACCGTCGTCTTGCCGGGGATGACGCGGGTGCCCTCTTTGCCGCGGCCGCCGAGATCCAATCCGCCACCGCCGGCACCGCGCCCACCACCCTTGGTGCCGAGGCCGCCGAGCCCGAGGCCGTTGCCGCCACCGCCGGTGCCCGAACCACGGGAACCGAGGCCGCCGACGCCCTGCGCATCGCCCACGCCAGCGCCGCCCTGGAGGCCGCCGAGGGCGTTGTTGATGCCCGTGCCGAGACCACCGGGGCCGAAGACGTTCGACGCCGCGCCGCCCGCGAACATGCCCGCCATCAGCGAGCTGACCTTCTTGCGATCTTCCTCGCGCTTGTTCACGTCGACGACGGGCGCGCCCTTCTTCGACGGATCCGCGTCCTTCTGCTTGGCGTCCTGCTTGCCGAACTTGCCTTCCTTCTCCTTGGCCTTCTCGCCTTCCTTCGCCCCCGACTTGTCGAACTTCTTCACCTCCTGCTTCTTCTCGGGCTTGACCACCATCTTCACGTACTTCGACGGGTCCGCGAAGATGTCGTCGCCGTCACCACCGCCGTCGAACGGCGTGATGACCATCGCCGCGACGAGCGCGATGAAGGCCATGATGCAGATGCTGGTGATCTTGAAGAACGTAAAATCGTGCTCATCGAACGTGTTGAGCATCACGCCGACGCTCGGTCGCACGTAGCGCACGATGAACGCCACGGACTCGAACGAGACCTGGGCGCGGTCGTGCAGGCCGAGCTCGATGGCGTCGGCCCTCACGCCACCGTCGGCGGCCTTGAGCTTCCCTTCGCTCTTGAGCTGCTCCTTCGACTTGTGGCTGTCGCCCTTGGTCGAGACGATCACACCCGCTTCAGCGGGCACGTTGACGACCGCGGTGCTGCCCCGTCCCTGGGCCAGGGTGAACAGATCGCCGAGGCCCGGCGAAAAGACGTTGAAGCGCGCCGAAGCGTTCTCACCCACCGTGACGGGGACGCCCTCACCGAAGTGCTGCACGTTGATGAGGGTGTCGCCCCAGAGGAGCGCGACCTGCAGCACCTTCTCTGTCTCGGTTGGAATGGCCTCGGCCGGCAACGGCTCGGTGAACAGCGCCGTCGCGTTCTTCCCCGTTCCGGCGAGCGCGCGCGGCGCCGAGCCCTTCTTCTTGTCCTTCTTGTCCTTCTTCGAGCCCTTGGCGTCGGCGCCCCTCGACGAGTCAGGCTTCGACTCCGTGGGCTTCGCCTCGACCGACTTCGCCTCGACGGCACCGCCGTGCAGGGTCACCTTGACCTTCGACCCGCCGATCTCGAGCACCTCGCCAGACCCCAAGGCCTTCTCCTTGACCGCCTCGTTCGCCACCTTCGTCCCCTCGGCCGAGCCGAGATCGAGCACGAGGAGCTTCCCATCGGCCGAGACCTTCACCATGCAGTGCAGGTTCGACACCTTCGGGTCCGGGACCTTCACGTTGGCCGCGTCACCCGAGCCGAGGATGATGCTCTCGAGCTCTGACGTGGACTCTGAGACCTTGCCGTCGTGGCTGGTGATCTCGAAGGTGACCTTGTTCGCCATGGGAACCTCGGCTGTGCGTCAAGCGACTGCGGGGTGAAGAACCACCATTTCGTCCGCCCGGCAGGCGAACGTCTCAGAGATTGTCGACCGACTTCTGAAGCTCGGGGTTGAAGTTGTCGCGCACCTTGATGAGCGTGCGGAACGTCGTCTTCTTCTTGCTCACCGAGTAGCTGCCCTCGGGCTTCGTGAGCTCGCCTTCGACGGCCACGTCGGTGAAGTCGATGACGGTCTTCTTGCGCGTCACGACCCGGTCAGCCTCGCGAATAACCTTCTCCTGCGCGAACGAGGGCGCAGCCACCGCCGTCACCACCAACACCACCGTCAACAAGAACCGCATGCGTTCTCCTTACGTCGTCAGCGAGCGCGTGTTCCGATGGACAGCCTCGGCGTGGCGCGGGTTCCTCGAAAGTGCGCGGACCCTATGAAAAAGGCAGGCGGTTGTGAAGACCACCCCACCCCTGCATCCCTTCTCAACAACTGAGAATCACTTCTTCTCTTCGGTGGGCGCTGCCGCAGGGCCAGGGGCCGCGGCAGGAGTCGGCGACGCCTCGGCGGGAGCGGTCGTGCTCGCCGGCGGAGGTGGAGCCGCGCCACCCGCCGGAGCTGCACCACCCGCCGGAGCTGCACCACCCGCCGGAGCCGCACCACCCGCCGGAGCCGCGCCACCCGCCGGAGCCGCGCCACCCGCCGGAGCTGCACCACCCGCCGGAGCCGCGCCACCCGCCGGAGCCGCGCCACCC
>JADCJJ010000478.1 GCA_020247085.1 Myxococcaceae bacterium
AGGCATCACGCTCGAGCAAATCGAGCGCAGGATGATGAACATCGCCACCATCGTCGCCAAGACTCGCAACCAGCGCCGCGAACGTGCCCGACGCCAGCGAGAACAGGGGCTTGGCCTTGTCCGCTAAACCGATCGCCTATGCCCCCACCCCGGTTTCCCGCTTTCTTTCACTTCTCCGTGACTCGAAGGCCGCGCTTCACTGGCTGTCACTTCAGACGTTGGTTCAATCGCCGACTATCATCTGTTCGCGAATGGTTCGGCTTGGAAGTTCGACCATCTGTTACGCGCAGAGGCCTTCGCAACCAGCGTGCCCAGGGGTCTGACGAGCATTTCTGCCAATGGAGTTGGATGGTTCGGCAATGAGAGCAACCTCAAGAGCCTTGTCCTTAGGTAGCATCATTCTTGCGAGTTGTGGCTGTCCGCTGGTGGTTTCCTCGCAACGGGATGCTTCTAGCGTTCCTTCTGTGGAAACACCGACTGAGCCCGACTCTGGCCCGAGTGACGCTGCGACCGAAAGTGGCGACGCAGGTCCCACAGATGGCGGAATGGCTACGGACGGAGGGGCGCCGGATGACGCTGGTGCGGGTCGGGAGTGCTTGGGTACGATCCTCAAGCGCGGCGATGCCGGGTTGTGCTTTCGAGCGATTGAACTCACGGCCAACGTTGCCCAGGCGTTTCAGGACAGCGCTGGTCGGCCGTTTGTTGCGAAGGGAAGAGCGGATCGACCCTTGCGCATGCTCGCCTTTTCTCCTGACGCTGGGCCCCTTATGTATTCCCAGATTGTATTTGCGGCGGGTCTCGATGGCGGGCTCAATCGGGTTCACTCCCCCTGGCTCCGCTCGGTGGCCGCACTGGATGCTTTGGATGACGGCACAATCTGTGGCCAAACGGGCCGCGAGCCCGGAGTATTCTACACAGATGGAGGTATCCGAAGCATGGGCTCTTCTCGTGGGACATGCAGGTTCATAGAGCGCGACTACTGGCTCAGTGACTTTCCCGGCGAGATATTGGTTGGGCGAATGGGTGGGCCCGACGTGCCTCTGCAGAACTCGTTTTCGCAGGTTGGGCCTGGAAGTTTGGACGGATTAGACGATCAAGGCTGTGTCTACGCAACTCGAACCCTTGAGACCGACGCAGGTCCTGCGCGGACGTTCGGTTTGCGAGTGTGCCTCGATGGCGGAGTCTCGCAGCTCGCTGGTCACACCTCCTCTGCGTCGGCCCGCTTGGTCTCAGTGGCCTCGAACGGGTTCGCAGTTGGCTATGTCTACGTGAACGGGCCGGGCCCCCAAGCGTCTCACATCGCGACGTGGCGGCCCAACGAGACTCAACCGGACTTTGTGCTTCCTCTGTCAGCAGGGTTGCGCTCTGCGGTAGTCACTGCGAGCGGCTCGAATGGCAACTTCTGTGGGAGACTCTTGGACAGGGATACTCCATTCTTTTCTGGGTTTGCTCTCGGCTTCGTTGAGGGTTCTGAACTCGGCCTGCCTTTCGGCTTGGAGTGCGTCAGCATCCAAGGCAGTTCTAGCTTTTTCCTCCAAACATGGAGTGGGCCGTTTCGGATCTGGCTGCTCAAGCTCGAAGCCCTGTAGGCCTTCGACCTCGTTGCAGGGAGACATGCCCCACTCGCAGTAGCGTCGTCGATGTTCCAACCGGGCTGGTGCTACCTGGTGGCTCCACTGCCGGTGCCGCACCCAGGGCAACAGGGCCGCCAGTCGCACTCCCGTCTCCACCGCGCGACGGTTGGTACACGACGGGCACCACCCCCTGCCTTTGCAACAAAATGCCACGACCCTCGCCTGATGGCAGTCGTCGCAGGAAACCTCGACGAAGCCAAACCGCGCGTCACCACACCTCACGTACGCCTCAGCTTCGCGCCGCACCCGCTTCGGGACCCAGTCGCCTACCGACGGCCAGCCTCGCACGGCGTCCCCATTACCTTCGAGGAGGGCCTGCCCTCGCCGAAGACCTGGCACATCTGGTCGATGGCGCAGCACGCCGTGGCGCTGCACCGCACGTCCGAGCGACAGGTGGAGCTGTCCATCGTCGACGGCGCGATGCTCGACTCGGTCTTCGAGCAGAACTTCCGCAACCCGAACGCCGCGGTGGCCGTGGGCCTCCAGGTGCCGCTCGAGGGACAGCGCCTCACGGTGCTCGAGGTGAACGAGGGTCGGCCGGTGCGCGTGCGCTTCGACTTCGAGCTGCCGCCCGAGGCGTTCAGCTTCGTGTGGTGGAACGGCGCGGTGCTGGAGCGGCTGCAGCTCCCGGCGGTGGGCGAACGTCGCGTGCTGCCCCGCGTCCCGACCATCTTCGATGCGCTGCTGACGGGCGCCCAGGTCGAGTGACGGTCGAGCTTGCGGTGCAGCGCGGTTCGCCACCGTCCACCCACTCACGGCCTCAGGGCAAAAGCAGCCGAGTCAGCCTCACGCCTTGCGGGTGAGCCCCGCGCGGATCATCTCATCAACCAACGCCGCGGAGAGTTCGTTCGAACAAGGACGGCAACGGAGGCAGTGGTGGTGCCGCCTCGGTGATGAGCGGCATGGCCACCCTCAGCCCGCTGCGCGGTGGTTGTCCCGGAGGTCGGGGCGGCGCCGGAATGGGCATGCAGGTGGGAGGCTTCGGGGGCGAAGGCGGCGGGGCCATTCAAGTCTCGAGTGTGGGCCGCCTGTGGGTGGGCTCTCAGCCGTCTCGTGGTGCTGCCTGATGCGAGTGGCAATGGGTTGGGCACTGAGCTCGCACGACTTCGCATCGCGGCCGCGAAGAGCACTGGGAGCACCATCGTGATCGCCGCGACCCATCGAGCTCACACGCTGGCGACCAGCGAAGGCCAGCCGCACGACCTGCGGCCGGGCGCTCGCACGAGAGTCTGGCGCTCGACAGGGCATGTCAGGGGTGAGGAGTACACGCCTGTCGGGTGGAGACGGCGGGGGCGCGGCAGCCAGAGACGTCGGTGGTGCTGGAGGCCTTCAGACGAGGCTGGCCGGCCGTGTGCGAGACGGTGCCGACGCGGGTGAAGCGCGAGGCTGAAGCCTTCCTGCGCTGCGGCGACGTGCGGTACGGCTTCGTGGAGGTGTCCTGCGAGGACTGCCACGAGTCTCGCCTGGTGGGTGTCCGTCCGCCAGATTGCCGTCGGCTCGCACGCACATGACGAGGACGCGCG
>JADCJJ010000479.1 GCA_020247085.1 Myxococcaceae bacterium
CCGGGAAGAGCCGAGCCGCCGGCGCTGCCACCCGCCGAGCCGCCGGCGCCGCCACCCGCCGAGCCGCCGGCGCTGCCACCCGCCGAGCCGCCGGCGCTGCCACCCGCCGAGCCGCCGGCGCCGCCACCCGCCGAGCCGCCGGCGCCGCCACCCGCCGAGCCGCCGCCCGTTGCAGCACTGCACGCGCCGTTGACGCACACGTCACCGCCGAGGCACCCGACGCAGATGGAGCCGTTGGCGCCACACGCCTGGTTCGCGGCGCCCGAGACGCACAGCCCCGTCGTGTCGCAGCAACCCGAGGCGCAGGTGCTCGGGCCGCAGGAGGGTGGGGCGCCGCCGCCAGCGCCTCCGCCGGCCCCGCCCGCCGCGCCACCGCCGGTCGGCGAATCGCAGACCCCGCTGCCGTTGCAGATTCTCCCGGGCCCGCAGATGACGCACACGGTGCCGCCCTGGCCGCAGGCGGCTCGCGTGGTGCCGCCCTGGCACACTCCGTTGGCGTCACAGCAGCCCGCGGGGCACGACTGCGGGTTGCAGGTGCCCGGCGAGCCGCCACCGGCCGTTCCTCCGCCAGCGGAAGCGCCGCCGCCCGCGCCGCCACCGCCCCCGGCCCCCCCGTCGAAGACGAAGAAGCCGCCGCCGCCGCCGCCCTGGGCGCCGCCATCGACGAGCGGGGTCTGGCAGGTTCCGGCGCTGCACACCTGCCCCACGCCGCAGTTCGCGTTCGAGGTGCAGCGCACCGGCTGGCGCCCGCCACAGCCCATCGACGAGACGACCGCGAAGCAGACACCGAGCCAGATGCGTGAAGGGACTTTCGACATGGGGGCGCGTCTTCTGCTGCAAAGTCACCACCCAAATCAACTGCCCGCGCCGCCTGATCACGACGCGCCGCGCTCCCCGCCGACGTCCCCGGGCGGCGGGCGGACGTCGGCTGGCGAGCGCTCCGGCTGCTTGGCGCCTCGGCGAGCGGGGGCCGGGGCGCTCGGGTGGCCGCCGCGCCGCGAGGGGTGGCCGGGCTCAGCGCCGGGCGTGGTTGAGCTTGACCAGCATCGCCTGCAGGCGCGCGTCGATGACGCGGTTCACCTCGTCCGTCGTGACCGGCCGGGGCTGCCGGGCAAACGAGACGCCCGCGAGCGCCACCACTGCCACCGCCGTCGTCACCGCGAAGAGCTTCTTCATGTGCGTTCACCTCGAGTGAAGGAGAGACCCGCACAGGGTAGGCGCCGACGCGCGCTGATCAATTTTTCGGCTACAGGCCGGCAGCGCGCTGTAGCGGCGCGGGCGGCTCAGCGACGCTTCACCTCGGTGATCGAGATCGAGAGCCGGCCGGTCTGCGCGTCGCTGGCGTCGTCGAGCAGCGTGAAGAAGAGCTGCCTCGCGCCCTCGACGACGAGGGGCGTGTCGAGGCGCGCGACCAGGAGCCCGCGGGTGGGGTGGCCCACGACACAGCCGCCGACGCTGGTGTCGGGGGCGCGGACGCGCGCGGGGGGCTGCCCGTGGCGCACCAGCACCTCGTAGCGCGCCTTCGGGTCGAGCCCCGTCAGCGTGACGCGCGCCGCCGGCGGGATGTCGATCGGCCCGGGGCCCTTGAACCGCCTGGCGCGGCCCCGCGACTCGAGGGTCAGGGTCCGCGGTCTGGTCTCGTCGGCCCGCCGCTCTCCCGAGAGCGTCGACGCGCCGACGCGGAAGACGAAGAGCTGCGTCGCGCCCTTGATCAGCTGCGGCCCGCTCGGAAGGGGGCCCGGGGCGGCGCCTGCCGCGTTCACGACGTAGTAGCCCCAACCGAACGTCGGCCCGCGGCTCACCGTCAGGCGGTAGGCCTGCGACTCGTCGAGCGCCACCCGCACGGCGCCAGCCGCGCTCAGGTCGAGGCGATGGCGGGAGGCGTCGAGAAGGAATGGGCCGGTGGGCCACCGCACGGCGTCGGCGCTGGGTGGTGGTGCGGGGAGCGTCGGCGCGATGAGGGGCTCGGGGGGCGGGGGCGGCTTCGGCGACACCGCGGGCGGCGGCGCGAGCGGCTCGAGCCTGGCCTCGATGAGCTGCCGCGCTCCGCGGGGGAGCGCGACGTCTCGGGTCCACGTCTTGTAGCCCTCGGAGACGAGCTCGATGCGATAGGTCGTCGCGCCCGGCAGCGAGCTGAGCGTGAGCGGGGTCTTCTCATCGAGCGTTCGCCCGTTGAGCCGCACCACCGCTCCGGGCGGTTGCGAGGTGATCTCGAGCGAACCGCGCATCAGCTTGACACCCAGGAACACCACGGCGAACCCGACGAAGGTCGCTCCGGCGCCCAGGAGGAGCGCGCGGCGCACGGGCGCGCGCGGCCCGCGGTCTGGCTCGCCGTCAGCGGGGGGCGCCTCGCCTGCCGCCGCCGCGATCGGCAGGTGCATCGGGCGCGTCAGCGCCTCGTCGTCGCCCGGCCCGGCCGGGCCCGGCACGGGTGAGTCCACGCCGAGGCTCACCTTCACCATCTCGGTCGGCACCGTCTCTTCGGGGTCCTCGCCCGAGGGCGGCGGCGCCTCGGGCGCCGGCTCGGGCACCGGCTCGCCGCGCTTCCACCGTTCGGTCCTCGCGAGGAAGTCGCGCGGGAGCTGCACCGGTCGCCCGGACTTCACGAGCTCGGCCTCGAAGAGGAAGGACAGGAACTGCGAGACGTCACTGGGCGTGAAGTCGGGGTGGTGCACCGCCAGGTAGCGCACCAGGTCCTGATGGAAGGCCTCGGCCGTCTGGAAGCGCTCCTTCGGCTCGAGCGCCATCGCCTTCAGGACGATGGCCTCGAGGGCCTTCGGCACCGCGGGGTTCAGCTCGCCGGGCCGCGCGAACTGGCCCCGGACGATCTTCGTGAGCACCTCCATCATCCGGCCCTGGAACGGCAGCTGGCCGGTCAGCAGCTCGTACAGCACGATGCCCGCGGCGAAGACGTCGGTGCGCGCATCGAGCTCCTTCCCGCGGGCCTGCTCCGGGGCGAAGTAGGCGTACTTGCCCTTCACCGCGTTCGACGACGTGTCTTCGCTGCCGGCGTTCCGCGCCCGGGCGATGCCGAAGTCGACCAGCTTGACCTGGCCCTCGTAGCTGACGAGCACGTTCTGCGGCGACACGTCGCGGTGGACGATCTGCAGCGGGCGCCCCTTCTCGTCGAGCCGCGCGTGGGCGTAGTGCAACCCCTTGAGCATCTCGGCCACGAGGAAGACGGCGAACTCGGTCGGCAGCGTGAGGAAGCCGAGCGCCCGCATGCGCTTGATCACCTTCGACAGGGGCTGGCCGTCGACCAGCTCCATCGCCAGGTACCACTCGCCCTCCACCTCACCGAAGTCGAAGACCTGCGCGATGTTGCCATGCGAGAGGCCCATCACGATCTTCGCCTCGTTCGTGAACATCGCGATGAAGGCGCGGTTGGCCGCGTAGTGCGGGAGGATTTTCTTGATGACGACCGGCTTCACGACCCCCGGGGCAGGCGAGTAGCGGGCGCGAAAGATCTCGGCCATGCCGCCAGCCGCGAGGCGCTCGAGCAGCTCGTACTTCCCGAAGCGGTTGTCGGACGACGCAGACACGAGAGGGCGGCGCGCACCGTATTCCCGGCGGTGTCACGAGTCGATCGGCAATCGCTCGGCCTTGGGTATGCTCGAGCCTATGGCGCGGTGGGGCATGGTGTGCGGGCTTGTATCGACGGTCGCCCTCGCGCAGCCGGTGGTGCAGCTCTTCCCGGCGGTGGGCACGACGCGCCAGGTGACGCTCGCTGGCCGGGTGCTCAAGAGCGGCCCCACGGGCGGGAGCTCGACGGTGACCCGGAACCTGCGCCGGCTGTCGGCGAGCAACTGGGAGGGCGCGCCGGTCGAGGTGCGCTTCCTGGGGCAGAAGGGCAACGTCACCAGTGGCCATGACGGGAACTTCGAGGTCACCTTCAGCGCCTCGGACCGGCCCTTCCCGGTGGGGCTGAGCGTCGCCGAGGCCGCGGTGCGAGGCGCGGAGCCGGCACGGGCGACCGTCGACGTCATGTCGCCGGGAGCCCCGTTCTTCGTCATCAGCGACTTCGACGACACCGTGGCCGTGACCAACGTCGTCGACACCTCGAAGTTCGTCACCACCGTCTTCGGCCAGGACGAGCAGACGCAGCAGGTCGTCGAGGGCATGGCGCCGTTCTATCGCTGCCTGCGCGACCAGCCCGAGCGCCCCGTCTTCGCCCTCGTCAGCGGCTCGCCGGTGCAGTTCCACGCGCGCGTCTCGCGCTTCCTGCAGCGGCACGACTTCCCCGTCTTCGGGCAGTACCTGCGCGACCTGGGGCCCACGACGTTGAGCGGCTACAAGCAACCGGTGATCCGCGCGCTGCTCAGGGCGCTTCCAGGCCCGGTGGTGCTGGTGGGCGACTCGGGCGAGAAGGACCCCGAGGTGTACGCGCAGCTCCGCGCAGAGTTCCCCGACCGGGTCCGCGCGATCTTCATTCGCGACGCAGGGCACGCGAGCGACCCGACGCGGTTTGCCCAGATGACGCTGTTCTCACACCCCAGAGAGGCTGCGAGGGCGGCGGCGGTGCAGGGGCTCATCTTGCCCTCGTGCGCCGCGGGGCTCGAGCTCGCGGACGGAGGTCGTTGACGATGCGTTGGTTGATTCTCGTCGTGGTGGTGGGTGGCTGCCGCTCGTCGACGTCGCAAGTTGGGGTCGCCGACGCTGGCCCGAGGCGGCCCGTCGAGAAGCTCGAGCCGCTCGAGCAGGTCGTCACCCCGGCCGCGGACGCGTCGGTCGCCGACGAGCGCGAGGCCATCTTCCGCGTCGCCACGCTCCCGCTCGCGGGGCCGAAGCCGCCCGCTGGCGCCGCGGTGCTCCAGCTCGACGGCGAGGGCGTGACGTCGGGGGGCCAGCCCTTCGACGCCAGCGCCGTGAAGCAGAACGACGCGCTGGTGCTCGTGCCCGTCAACGAGACCTACCTGGTGCAGGCGGCGGCGCTGCTCGCGCGCCTCGATGACGTCGGGGCCGACGTCTTCCTCAAGCACCCTGAAGCGGACATCGCCTGGCCGCTCGACCTCCGCGACGAGGGCGCCTTCCAGTCGTGGGTCGACGACCCCGAGCCGGGGAAGGTGCGGGTGATTCACCGCGCCGACGGCTTCGAGCTGCAGACGAACCTCGGCAAGCTTCCCGGGAAGGACCCGAACGGACCGACGGTGCCGGTGCGCGGCGGCGTGATGGACCTGGTGACGCTCCAGCGCGGGCTCGAGCGGGTCGCCAAGAAGTTCAAGACGAAGGACCTGTGCTTCGTGCCGTCGTTCGGCATGGAACTCGCGCAGGTGAGCCGGGCCATGGCGGCCAACTGGACCTCGGCCGACGCCGCCTGGTTTCCGACGACGTGCCTGGTGTACCCGCGCCCGCGCGCCCGCGACGGAGGCGCCAGGTAGTGCCCGAGAAGCGGCCCCAGGCCATCGACCTCGCCCTGGGGCTCGCGCTGGGCGCCGCCTGCGCGGTGGCGCTCGCGTTTCTCCTCTGGCTCTTGCCACTCATGCTCCAGGTCGGAGACTGATGCCTTGAGTCGGCGGTCCGCCGCCCACGCCCCGGCGTCGAGCGCCCGAGGCCACACGCCCGAAGACCCGCGCTGGCCGACCCTGGTCCGACGACGCCCGCCGGCCGAGCGCCACTTCCGACGACGTCCGCCCGCCGGCGCCCGCCCGACGAGCGCCACTTCCGACGACGCCCGCCCGCCGGCGCCCGCCCGACGAGCGCCACTTCCGACGACGCCCGCCCGACGAGCGCCACGCCCGACGACGCCCGCCCGACGAGCGCCACGCCCTCGACGGCGTGGCAGGCGCCGCGGCCTGTCAGGTACCCGCCGGGGTCAGTCCGTGGCGACGGTGACGACGACGCCAGCGCTCCCGGCGCCGATGGCGGGCGCGACGCTGAACGTCCGCGCCGACGTCGAGAGGACGAGGAGCACCAGGCCCGACGCGAGCGTCGCGAAGCCGAGCGCCAGGGCGCCGAGCGACACGCGCTGCAGCGTCAGCGCCGCGCGCGCCTCTTCGAGGTCCCCGCGGGTCCGCAGCGTGCCGTCGGGGTTGAGATGGAGCGCCGCGCCGGAGCGGCCGACGAAGAAGAAGACGCCCGAGGCCATCGTCACGGCGCCGCCGATGCCGACGACGCTCAGTGCCAACCGCTTCTGGCGACCCGTCTGCGAGAACGGCCGCTCGTCGAGGTCGAGCGCTCGTCCGTTGGCGGGCACCAGGGCGAGCAACGCGGCGAGCGCGGTCGTTTTCTTGATCATCGCGCCACCTCGGGTCTGATCACCGTACATCGCTGTACCACCCTGTACCGCCTCAGAGGACCACACCATGCAGACCCCTGTCACGACCACCACCTCCACGCGCACCTGGGACGGCGTCGACCGCCGCGCCGAGACGCCGAAGGTGCCGCTCTTCGGTGAGCTCCTCGTCGAGTCGGCGTGGCGGCCGTCAGACGTCGTCGCCGCGGCCAACGAAGGCTGGCTGCGCGCCTTCGGCTACGCCAAGGATCGCCGCGCCGGCAAGTGAAGGAGCGCGCCGGGCGGCTCTGGCCGCCTGGCGTGGGCGACCTGACCCCTGCCAGGCCTGCCCCGATGGCACGTCGGCGCCGCCCGCGCGTCCGGCAAGAGTCATTTCGTCGCGGCGGGCTCGAGGTCGCGCAGTTGTTGCTCGAGGGCGGCGAGCGCGCGCGTCGGGCGCTGCGACGCCGGCAGCGCTCGTCCGTAGCTGAGGGCCTCGGAGAGCGCCCTCCGCTGACCGGCCACGTCGCCCTTCGCCGCGGCGATCGACGCGCGAATTTCGAACAGCCGTACCCGACGCGGGCCGCCGGTGTTCCGCGCGAGCGCTCGCGCGATGGCCGCCTCGGCCTGAGGGAGCCGCTTCAGCTCCCGGAAGGCGATGGCGAGGCGGGCCGACGGGTTGAAGTCCTTCGGCAGCTGGCGCTCGGACTGCTCAAGCGGGGCGAGGACGCGCTCCACCTGCTTCGAGGCCATCGCGGCGACCAGGCGGTGTGGGTCGAATACCGCGCGCGCTGACGGTGTCCTGGCGGCGCCGGCGGCGGCCTCGAGGTACGCGAGCCACCGGCGGGCCAGGGCCTCTGCCGCTGGGTCGTCCTTCGCGGCGCGGCGCTCCTCGACGAGCAGCTCGTACAGGCCCGACACGTCGTCGGCCAGCGCCCCCTCGAGGCTCACGGCGTCGGAGGCCTGGCGGGCCAGCGCTGCCGTCAGCGGCGCCTTGTCCTGGCTCCCGGCCTCGAGCTCGAGCGCACACCCCAGGCCCCAGGTGATGGCGTTGATGCGGTCGGACGCCGCCTCGAGGCGGGGCGCCTGCTCGGCGGCCGTGCGGGCGCAGGGCAGGAGCTGGCGCGCGGCGCTCAGGGCGCTCAGCATCGACAGCGTGCCCCGCACCGACGGGTCCCCAGCCAGCCCGTCGACGTACTTCAGCGCGGCCTCGGTCGCCTTCCCCTGCGCCCAGAGGGCGTCGGCCTCTGACAGCCGCTCGTCCTTCCGGCGCGCGGCGTCGAGGAGCGCCCGCATCTGCGCCGCGTCGGCACTGCCCACCCACTTGAAGGCGACCGCCTCGGTCGCCGGGTCGATGAAGAAGAGCGTCGGCCACACCGACACGGGGAACTTGTCGAGGAACGCCGCGCTCGACGCCTTCTCGGTGTCGATGGCGGCGAAGACGACGTCGCGCTCGAAGGCGGCGAACGACGGCTGGTTGAGCACGTGCTCCCGCATGAAGACGCAGGTGTGGCACCAGGGGGCCCAGGCGTCGACGAAGAGCAGGCGCCTGCTCCGCTTCGCCTCGACGAGCGCACGCCCATAGTCGTCTTCGATGACGGCGGGCTTCGGGGCCGAGGTCAACACGAGCGCGAGGGCCAGGGCGTGCATGGCGCGGAGGTATGACACAGGCCGCCGCGGGCTGTCAGGCCGGGGCGCGGTCAGCGGGCGGGCCTGGCGGCCGGAGCCACCGCGGTGGGCGCTCCTCGAGGCGCCAGAGCGTCGCCGCGAGGGCTGTCAGCACGGCCACCGGTGACCAGGCGGCGACCCAGGCCGGCAGGTGCTCGCCCATCACGAGGCCGCGGGCGACGAGGGTAACGGTGAACAGCACCACGCTCACCACGAGCCCCTCGAAGAGCGCCTGCGTGAGGTAGCCCTTGCGCCCGCGGCGCAGCGCGAGCGTCAGCGCGAACAGGGCCGCCGCGACGCCGGTGAACGGGTAGGCGAAGCGGTTGTGCAGGGCCAGCAGGAAGGGCTGTGACGGCAGCCCGACACGGGCGCGCAGGCTCTGCTGCTCGAGGAGCGCCGCGGTGGGCATCAGCTCGGGCCGCCCCCGGCGGATGGCGAAGGACAGCGGGTCGGAGCCCGACAGTGCCACCTCGACCGCGTCGCCACGCTCCTTCTGCAGGCCGCCGCCGGAGAGGAACGTGCGCCGCGTGTACGCGCGCAGCCGCCAGCGCTCGCCGCCCGCGGGCTCCATCACCGCCGCGTCGGTGCGCGCGGCCAGGCTGAACCGCTCGTCCATCTCGTAGAGCGACACGTCGGTCAGCCGCCCGGCCTCGTCACGCCCGCCGACGCGCACGATGGCATCGCCGACGCGGTACCAGGGCTTCGGCGAGTAGTGCAGCGTGTAGTCGCCCCACCGGCCGAAGACGTGCAGCATCATGTGGTCGATCCGCTCGCCCGAGCGCGTGACGACGAGCTCGTCGAAGGCCACCATGACCGCGGCGCTCGTCAGGGCGCAGGCGAGCACGGGGACGGCGAGCGTCGAGCGGGAGCCGCCCAGCGCCTGAATCGCCGTCCACTCGCTCGTCTTTCGCAGCACCGAGGCCGTCGCGCCGGCCGCCAGCAGCATCGCCGCCGGCGCCAGCTGGTGCCCCGTCTGCATCGCCTTGTGCCAGTACAGCTCGGCGACGGCCGAGAGGGGCTTGTCGAGGAAGAGGTTGAGCCGGTCGCCGAAGTCGGCGACGAGGTAGACGAGCGTGATGCCGGCGAGGAGCCCTGCGGAGAGCGCCACGTAGAGCCGCGCGACGAGGCCGAATAGGAGCCGGCTCACGCGACCCCCCGCCGCGTGACGCGCCACAGCAGCAGCAGGCCGATCGTGAAGAACAGCACGTTCGGCAGCTGCCCCGAGAGCCACACCGGGAACTCGCCGCGCTCGGCGAACTGAGAGGCGGTGCGCCACGTCAGGTAGAACGCGAGGTAGGCGCCGACGGTGAAGAAGAAGCTCCAGCCGCGCGCACCCCGCCGTCGAGACAGCGCGAGCGGCGTACCCAGCACCGCAAAGGCCAGCGGCATCAGCACCTGCCCCAGGCGCCAGTGCAGCGTCACCTCGGCGTCCACCGGCGACTCGCCGCGCGAGAGGGCCGCCCGCCGCGCCTCGAGGGCGTCGAAGACGGTCTGCTCGTCGCGCGTCGAGCGGAAGTTGTTCTTCCGGAAGAACGTCTCGCCCACGTCGGCCCGGAAGTCGGCGCGCGAGAAGGTGACCAGCGAGTACTCCTCGGTGTCCTGCCGCGCCTGGTGCAGGCTCCCGTCTTCGAGGACGAAGGCCACCTGCTCGAGCACGTCGGGGTTCTCGACGGTGCCGCGCCTGCCGAAGGCGAGAAGTGGATTCTCGGGGTCCCGCCCGTCGTAGAGGAATACGTTCGTCCACCGCCCGCCGCCGTCGACGCCCTGTGCGTAGAGCGTCAGGTCGCGCAGCTCGTCGTGGAACACGCCGGGCTTCACGTCGCTGACCAGGTTGCGACGAATGATGTCGTGGGCGACGCGCCGCAGCGTGCGCATGCCCCATGGCTGCAGCGAGTTCGCCAACACGCCCAGCACCAGCGACAGGAGCGCGCCCAGCATCAGCGGACCGCGGACGAACTCGAAGGGCGAGATGCCGAGCGCCTGCATCGCCACCACCTCGCGGTCCTCCGACAGGCGGCCCAGCCCGAGGAGAATCGCCAGCAGCAGCGACACCGGAATGCCCTGCACCAGGAACTGCGGCAGCAGCGCCAGCGTGAAGCGCACGACGTCGGCGGCGGTGACGGCGCTCCCGAGGAGGAAGTCGGTGCTGCGCAGGAACGCCATCACGAAGAAGATGACGCACAGCAGGCCGACCCAGCCGAGGAAGGGCCCGAGCACCTCGCGGAACAGATAGCGGCGCAGCATCGGAACGGGCTCCTCGATATGGCACGGGGGCCGGTGGGTGTCATGGCGGTCGACGCGGCGGTCAGCGGCCCGCGTCGGGGGCGCCCGCCGGGGGCGGCGCGAGGGCCCACGTCAGCTGACCGCGCTGGCCCGAAGGGCCGCCGTCGAGCCAGCCGCGCACTTCGCGGGTGAGCCCCAGGAGCGGGCCCAACTCGGTGGCCACCACCAGCACCGGCGACAGCTCGGGGGCCTGCACGACCTCGAGCAGGGGGACCGAGGCCAGCGCCCGGGCGAGGGCCAGCGGCTCGACGTCGAGCTCGGCGCCGTGCCGCTGCGCGCCCGCCGCCCCGGCCAGCGCGCCCAGCACCTCGTCGCGCGACTCGGCGTCGTTCGACAGCCACAGCACGTTCTCGCGCACGCCGAGGCCGAGCGTGCCTTCTCGGAACGAAAGGGCCTTCGCGTCGAGCGCCTCGACGGCCTCGCGTGCCGCCGTCGCGTCCGTCGTCTCGGCCAGCGCGGTGAAGCGCGCCGCGAAGAAGCGGGCTGTGGGCGTGCGCAGGCCAGACGTCACCTTGACCCGGGAGAAGACGAGGGCCACGTTGCCGGTCAGCGCCGGCGAGACGCGCGCGCTCACCGCGCGCAGCGCGGCGCTGCCCGGCGCCAGCGCGAGGAAGCGGTCGAGGTTCGCCGACAGCTCGCGCTTCGACAGGCGCAGGCGCAGCACCAGCACGCCGCGCGTCGTCAGCGCGCCGAAGGGAGACGGGCCGGCGCCCTCGAGCGACGCGAAGGGCAGGCCCTTCGACTTGAGATCCACCGACAGCGCGCTCCCGTGAGCGCTCAAGGCCGCCGTCGCCCAGCCGGGGAAACTACGCTCGCCGTCGGGCACCATGAAGTACTGCGCGGCGGGCAGCGCGCTCGCCGCCTTCACCCACGCGTTGGTGAGGGGCTTGCCGGTCAGCGCCTTCGTCACCTCGGGCAGCAGCCGCTCGACGGACTGCCCGGACGCATGCACCGCGCAGGCCTCGCGGCCCTTGAGCACCACCGCGCCCTGCACCCGGCCGAGCCCGTCCCGGGACAGCAGGGTGGTGACGCCGGCGCGCTCGTCGCGCGAGACCGGGCCGTAGCGGTCGAGGCGGGCGCGGCACGTGGCCTCGAAGGTCTTCACGTCACTCAGCCCGTGGCAGGCCACCGACACCGGGCCCCGCGTCGACAGGGTGAGCCCCTGGGTGACGTCGATGCCGACGGCGGCCGCCGACTCGGGGCGCGTCACGTCGAAGGGCACGAGCGGGTGGGCGCTCTCCCGCCACGACGCGGGCGACAGCATCACCGACCCCTCGCCGGCGCGCGTGAAGAACGGCAGCAGCGTCTGCACCTCGCTGAGCTTTGGCGCCCACGTCACGAGGGTCGCGTCGGCGAGCCCCCGCGGCGCCCCTCCCAGTGCCAGCGCGGTGAAGAGACCCAGGAGCATGTGCGGCTCATACCCCGACTCCCGCGAGCGCGCGCCGAAACGGCGGTCTTTCGGGCTGCTCCGGCGGGGCGCGTCTGCTAGACGCCGACGGCGCCGGCAGCGTTCGGCGCGACACAAAGGATGACCGAGATGGCGTTCAAGGCGCGGCAGCTCAAGGGTGAACTCTTCGACATTCACGGTCTCGAGGACTTCGTCGAGCGCAAGGTGCACGAGGTGATGCAGGCGCTGGGGCAGGGCAGGACGGCTGGGCCGGCGAAAGCGACGAAGGCGTCGAAGGAGGCGAAGCGCGGGAACGCGGCGAAGGCCGCGAGCGC
>JADCJJ010000048.1 GCA_020247085.1 Myxococcaceae bacterium
CGACGGCTGGTGCGCGAAGGGCAGACGCTCCGCCCCTCGCACCGGAATGCCACTGCCTCGCAGGTCACCTCGACGAGGCGCCCCGTCCTGTGCCGGCGGCGGACGTCCGGCAGCAGCGCCGCCGGGCCCACGCTCGTCATCCACCGCCCGACGGCTGGTGCGCGAAGGGCAGACGCTCCGCCCCTCGCACCGGAATGCCACTGCCTCGCAGGTCACCTCGACGAGGCCCCGCGCCGTGCCTCCCTGCGTGGCCTGGCGTGAGGGGTTCTGACTGACGCCGGCGACTGGCGAGACCCCGAAGCGAAGAAGCCGCAGGGCCGCCGTCAGCGTCGGGCGGCACGCTGGCCTCGAAGCGCACCCCGTCAGGCCATCGAGCCGTAGCCGTTGATGACGGGGTCGTCGGCCGCGTACGTCTTGCGGCGCACCTGGTCCGACGAGTTGCCCTCGATGGTCTGCACGTACAGACGCCCGTTCTGGCGGTACACGCGCTCGACGATGCCCACGTGGTCGGCCCAGCCGCCGCTGCCGTCCCAGCGGAACGTCACCGCGTCGCCCGGCTGCGGGTCGCTGCGGCCCTTCCACGTGCCGCGCTGCTCCAGGAAATTCGCCACGCCCTGGGCGCTGGCGGTGTTGACGCTGAAGCCAGCCCGGCGCGCGACGTAGCTGACGAAGTCGGCGCACCACGGCTCGGGCGGGCGGCCCAGCGCCGACGAGAACATGTTCTGGTTGCCGGCGCCCTCGTGGTACCCGAGGTGCGAGCGCGCCTCGTCGAGCATCGCCTGCACCCGGCCGCCCGGCGTCGAGGGGACCGGCGTGACGACGCCCCCGCTGCCGGGCGTCGTCGGGCGGGCGCCGCTGGGCTGGAACCCGTCGGTCTGCAGCTTGCCCCACGTCTGCGGGCCCACGATGCCGTCGAGCGTCAGGCCGAACCGGCGCTGGTACGCGCGCACCGCCGCCAGTGTCCGCGGGCCGAAGTCACCGTCGACGGGCCCGGGGTTGAGGCCGGCCGCCAGCAGCTCCCGCTGCACCGCTGCCACGTTTGCGCCCCTGTTGCCGAGCTGGACCCACATGGTGAACCTCCGCGAGAACGGCGTGAAGAGGTGTCGGCCCACCCTGCCGCCGGGATTCGAGACGGAAATGTCAGCGTTCCTGACGAATCGGCCGCGGTTCGGCCGGCGCTGGCCCGGTGGGTGCGTGGCGGCCGCCCCGGCGCTGACGTAGACCGTCGCCGCGCGGAGGACGCCCGGCCATGTTCTGGAAGAAAGACGACGAGAGCACCCTGACCCAGCCGGTGCCCCCGGGGTGGGACATCACCGGCCTGGGGCTCCTCGGGAAGGGGGGCATGGCGCGGGTGTTCCGCGTGCGCGACGAGGCCCTGGGCCGCGAGGTGGCACTCAAGGTGCTGCGCCCCGAGCTGCTCAAGCAGGACGAGGCGCTGGCCACCTTCGTCGACGAGGCCCGCATCACCGCGCAGCTTGACCACCCCAACGTGCCGCCCGTCTACGCGCTGTCGAACGACCGCAAGCGCTCGACGTGCTTCACCATGAAGGTGCTCGAAGGGCAGACGTTTCAGCACATGCTCGAGCAGCCCAGGCAGGGGGGCATCGAGGCCCTCTTCGCCGCCATCGAGGTGCTCCTGCGCGTCTGCGACGCCGTCGCCTTCGCGCACGAGAAGGGCATCTTCCACTGCGACTTGAAGCCTGGGAACGTGATGGTGGGTACGCACGGGCAGATTTACGTCGTCGACTGGGGCCTGGCGCGGCGCCGCGAGCGCCTGCCGAAGCCCGGCGAGGACGACCGGCGCGCCGTCGGCACGCCCGCGTACATGGCGCCCGAGCAGGCGCGCGGGCAGAACCACCTCATCGACGAGCGCACCGACACCTTCTTGCTGGGGGGCATGCTGTACCGGGTGCTGGCGGGCAAGCCGCCCTACGTCGCCGCCACGGCCGAGGCGACGCTCGAGCTCGCCCGCGTCGGCGCGCCGCCGCCGCCCGAGACGGTAGCGCCGCCGGGCCGGCCGATGCCGCCGGGGCTCCTCGCCATCTGCCGCAAGGCCCTCTCGCCAGAGAAGGCCGATCGCTTCCAGACGGCCGGCGCGCTGCGCAAGGAACTCGAGGACTTCATGCACGGCACGGCGAAGCTGCCGGAGCAGGTGTTCCAGCCGGGCGACGTCATCGTGCGCGAGGGCGACCCGGGCGACTGCGCCTACATCGTGCTCGACGGCCACTGCCAGGTGACGCGGCTGGTGGCGGGAAAGCGCGAGAACCTGCGGCTGCTGGGCCCCGGCGAGATGTTCGGCGAGGCGGCGGTGCTGACGAACAACCCGCGGCTGGCGACGGTGACGGCCATCATGGAGACGCGCGTCGCGGTGGTGCAGCGCTCGTTCCTGAAGGACGAGATGGAGCGCACCTCGCTCATCTCGCTCGCCATCCGCGCCGTGGCGTCGGCCTTCGTTGACCTCAACGGGCAGACGGCGGCGCTCCTGGCGGACCAGGCGGTGGCGCGCGCGTGGGAGTTCGTGCTGCGCGAGGTGGCCTTCTCGGGGCGGGCCGAGGCCGACGGGGCCCGCTCGATTGCCTGGCGCGCGACGCTGGCGCGGGCGGCCGAGGCGAGCGGCGTCGAGCCCGGGCTCATCACCCGAAGGGTCCAGCGCCAGCCAGGCGTTCGCCTCGACGAAGTGCAGGACCGGCTGGTGGTGAGCCCACCGCGGCGGTGACGGCCGTGGGGGCCCCGCGCGTGTGGACGTCGGAGGCCCACCCGTGAAGCGCCTGCTCGACGCCGCGCCCCTCGCCTGGCGGCCCTTCGCCGCGCCGGTGGCCCTGACGCTGGGTGTGTGGGGCCTGCACCTGGGCGTGCTGCTGCACACCCGGTGGACGCGCGGGCTATCGCTCGAGGCGCAGCTCGCCCGCTGGGACGCGCTGCACTACGCCGACATCGCCGCCCGGGGCTACGAGGGCGTGACGTGGGCGTTCTACCCGCTGTGGCCGGGCGCGCTGGCGGCCCTCGCCCGGCCGCTGACGGGACCGACGGGGCTGGCGCTCGAGACGTGCGGCGCGCTGCTCGCGGTGGGCCTCTTCACCGCCGCCGTCGCGGTGCTGGCGCACACGGCCTCGCGCGCGCCCACCTCGGCGCTCGCGCCAGGCTCGCCCTGGGGCTGGTTCTTCCTCGTCGCCTCGCCGGCCTCGTGGGTCTTCCACACGGCGCACACCGAGGCGCTCTTCCTGCTGGTGTCGGTGCTGGCCTTCCGCGCCGCCGAGCGTGGGCAGCGCGCCGCGACGGGCCTGTGGGCGGCGCTCGCCGTGCTGACGCGCAACCAGGGCCTCTTCGTCGCGCTGGCGAGCGCCGTCTGGCTCGCCGCCCGGCCCGGCACCGTCTGGGAGCGCCTGCGTCGCGCGGCCCCGGCTGTGCTCCTCGCTGGCGCTGCCGTCACCGCGTGGCTTGCCGCGCAGGCGGCGTGGGCCGGCACCCCTTGGGCGTTCCTCGAGGCGCAGCGCAGCTGGCCCCACGCGACGGGACTCGAGGACGTGCTGCGCGCGCTCACCTTCACCAACCCCCGCCAGCCGGCCACCGCCATCAACGTGGTGGACTTTGCGCTGTTCTGGGCGCTGCTGGGTCTCACCGCGGTGACGTGGCGGCGGGCGCCGGTGCTCGCCGGCTACGCGGGCCTCTCGTTGGCCGTCATCCCGCTCCAGTCCGAGACGACCAACGTCGCGCGCTTCGGGGCCGTCCTCTTCCCGCTGTGGTTCGAGCTGGGCCGCCTGGTCGACCGCTGGCCGAGGGCCGCGCGGTGGGGGCTGGCCGTCGCCGCGGTGTGGCTCAACGCCTGGTTCGCGCAGCGGGTCTCGAAGGGCGCCTGGGCGTACTGACGGCCAGGCGCGCCGCGCCGGAGCTGGCCCCGGGGCGCTATGGTGAGGCCCCATGACGCAGCGACCGCGTGGTGTCCCCGCTCTACCGGGCGCGCCCTGGCGCACGGGCGGCCCCGACGGTGAGGCGCGGGGCCCTCGCGTCGAGCTCGACGCCGAGGCCGACCTCGCGCGCTGCGGCGCGCTGAAGGACTACTGGTACGTCGCGTGCCTCTCGAGCGAGCTGGGCGCCGGCCGGCCTCTGGCCCGCACGGTGTTCGGCACGCCGCTGGTGCTCTTCCGCGACGCGGCCGGGGCGCCGGCGGCCCTGTTCGACCGCTGCCTGCACCGCAACGCCGCGCTGTCACGGGGCGATGTCTTCGACGGCAAGCTGGGGTGCCCGTATCACGGGTGGGTGTACGACGCGTCGGGTGCGTGCGTCGAGATTCCCTCGCTGGGCCCCTCCCAGCAGGGCGCCGCCGTCGACGCCGAGGCGGGGCTGGCGCGCAGGCCTTGTGACGTCGGCCGCGTGCGCCGCTTCGCCACCCTCGAGCATGACGGCCTCGTCTTCGTCTTCATGGGAGAGGACGTGACCGCGGCGCGGCGCCCGCCGTTCCGGGTGCCGAGGCGGGGCGAGCCGGGGTGGACGACGTACTTCATGGTGACGCGCTTCCCCAACGGGGTGACGAACCTCGTCGAGAACTTCATGGACGTGCCGCACACCGTCTTCGTGCACCGGGGGTGGTTCCGCACGCGCAAGACGAAGCAGGTGCCCGCCACCGTCGCGCGGCGCAGCGGCGAGGTGCTCGTCACCTACGAGCAGCAACAGGACGAGCTGACGGGCGCCGGCGTCTTGATGAACCCCACCGGCGAGCCGATGCAGCACACCGACCACTTCATCGCCCCGAACGTCACCCGCGTCGATTACCTGTGGGGCGCGCGCTCGGGCTACGTCATCTCGAGTCAGGTGACCCCCGTCGGCCCGCTGGAGTCGGTGGTGTACACCTCCATCTCGTACCGGCTGCCGTGGGACCTGCCCGGCGCGCCGCTCGCCCGCGCGCTCCGCCGCCTCATGCGCTGGTACACGACCCAGGTCATCGGCCAGGACGTCGACATCATGCGCGTCCAGCGACAGGGGCTGACGAGCGCGCCAGGAGGCCTTCAGTTCACCAGCACCGAGGCCGACCTGCTCCACGCCGACATCGAGGCGCTGCGCGCGTGGCTACGAGACGGCGCCGCCGGTGACGGACCGCCCGACGTCTCACGCCGCATCTCGTTCTGGATTTGACGCTGCCGGTGGCGGCCCACCCGAAACCGTGCGCTGGAGCTCGTTCAGGCTTTGACGCTGCCGGTGACGGCCCGCCCGGCTTCTCACGCCGCATCTCGCTCAGGCTTTGACGCTGCCGGTGACGGCCCGCCCGACTCCGTGCGCTGGAGCTCGTTCAGGCTTTGACGCTGCCGGTGACGGCCCGCCCGACTCGGTGCGCTGGAG
>JADCJJ010000480.1 GCA_020247085.1 Myxococcaceae bacterium
AGGACTTCACCGCGGCCCTGACCGAGCTGCAGGCGCAGATCACCGCGCTGTCGAAGAAGTTCACCCTAACCCTCGAGCTCGACTCGGAAGACCTCTCGTCCGTGGCGGCTGAAGAAGACGCCGATGTCGACGAAGCAGACGACGATGAGGACGACGACGACGATGACGATGACGATGACGATGATGAGGACGACGACGACGATGACGATGAGTTCGTCGAAGACGACAGCGACGATTGACGGTACGCGAATCCGGTCGTCACGACGGAGCCCGGCTCCCCCATCTCGCGGGACGCCGGGCTTCGCGCGCTTCAGGCACCGACCGCTGCTTCAGAACTTGTCGGCCAGGTCAGCGACGACAGGAATGCGCCAGCGCTCGCCGTTGAGCGACTTCACCAGCGCGACCAGGTTGGCGACCAACGCTCCGATGAGCACGGCGGGGAGCAGGCACAGCCCGATGAGCACCGCAATGAGCGCGCCTGACACCATCGACAAGACCATCGTCACACCGAAGAGGACGAGGGCCTGCTTCGCGTTCCACTTGATGAACTCGTCATCCTTCACCGTGAGGAGCGGGATGAGGCAAAGCGGCAGGCCGAAGACGTTGCCGAGGTAGGCGAGGAAGAGGTGAATCTTGTTCTCCTCCTTCACCATCTCGCGCGAGACGGCGGACTGAATCGGCGACTGCTGCTGATCTTGTGGTGTCATGTCCTCTCCGGGGAAGGCGTCGACCGTGACGTCGCGGTCGTAGGGCGCGGGGTCGTCCTGGTCAAGGTGACAGCGTCTCCCCGTCCATCGTCACGTGGGCACCGCGCAGCCGCCGCGCCGCGGCCTTGAGGGCGAGCCGGTGCTCCCGGTTGGGCAGCAGCCCCGGCGGTACGCGAATGGAGACGGTCGTCAGCCCGCACGGGCCGAGGAGCACCAGCACGGAGATGAGCCGGGCGATGGAGTCTTCGATGTCGCGGGCCCACTCCCCCGAGAGCTCCACGTCCAGGTGCGGGAACCCGCCCGTCGCGTCGCGCACCAAAGCGTAGACGACCCCGGGCGCCTCGACGCTCCACCGCTCCCCGTTGGGCCAGCGCCGTACGAGCTCTGCCTGGCTCTCGCGAGGCTGCGCGAGCCAGGTGCCGATGCCCTCGAAGACCCCGTGCGGCACCACGAGTCGAAGCTCCCGAACCCCGCGCGCCGCGTGAAGCTGCTCTCGCAGCCGCGCGAAGAGCTCGACAGCGTGCAGCGACGCAAAGAGCAGCTGGCTGACGAGATCCCACCTCGGCGTGGCCTGCGCGATGGCGTGCGCGCCGAGTGGCAAGAGCGCGTCCTCGAAGAAGCCGGCGTTCGCCACGCCGAGCGTCGAGAGCGTGAACGGGAGCGGCGCGCCCTCGAGCGCGGTGAGCCCCGGACGCCCGGTGACGAAGCGCTCAACCGCGCCGAACGACGACTGGCGGATGAACTGCGACAGAGGCTGGGCCGTGCGAACCGTCGACACGTCGAGCACCCGCACCGTCGCCAGCCGCGGCTCGTCGAGGAACATCGTGAGATCGGCCGAGCGTGCCCCGAAGCCGAGGACGAGCGAGTGGAGAAAGCCGTCGACGAAGCTCGTCGTCGCCGGGTCGGCGATGCGCTCGAGGGGCCCCAGCCAGCGGCGCGAGTGGTCCTGCACCAGGCGGCGCAGGCGTCGCCGCTCGACTCCCGAGAGCCGCCCCCGCGCCGCCATCGCGATGACCTCGGCTCGGGGGTCGCCCTGCTCCGCCAGGAAGTCCGCGAACACGAGCCTGGGCTCCGGGTCGAACGGCCGTTCAGCAATTCGGCGAAGCAGTTCGTCTTCCGTCATCTGCGGGCTCAGCGCGTGAGGCACAGTCTAGACGAACGGGCCTGTCCTTCAGCTCCGAGCGAGCACGCTCACCGCCCGCCCTCCCCGTCCTGGCGTGGCCGGACCCGTCCTTCGCGCCCTGGTGACTCGAGCCAGCTGATGCCCGCGCCGTGACCAGGAGCGCCTTCGCCAGAACCGTCAGGAACTCGATCAGCGCAATGATGAACGCCCCCCAAGCGCGTCCACGCTTCGCAGGGAGAGGGCGTCGGAGCCGCTCCAGCCCTGAGCGCGCCTCGGGGGGCGCGCCCTGTGGGAGCCGCGCACGGTTCGAACGTCATCCCCTCACCGCCGGGGCCCCGAAGAGAGGCCATGAGGGGGGCGCCACTCATTGCTCGAGGCGTCTCCAGGCACCGCCCTCGGCCGCGGCGAACGGCCGGCCGCAAACCCAAGCCGTGGCCCGCCCACGGAGCCCCCACCGAGCGAGGCGACACCGAGGCCCATGGCCCATGGCATGGCCGTGCTGTTCCACCTGGGCACCCCGCCCCGAGCTGTCACCAGCCCTCTATAACGAAGATGGGGCGGGCCTGACGGAGCCCGCCCCACATTCGCGTCACCCGCAACTGTTCGGTGTCAGGCGGCTCCAGTCTCCGAACGAGGGGCCGCAGGCGCCGCCGAGATCGCCAACGGGTCGGTGTGGGTGGCCGCGAGCGAGTCCTCGAGGCTCTGGATCTCGTCCGCCGGGCTGTCGACCTGGATGTCGAGGTGCTTGTAGTTCGGCAACCCGGTGCCGGCGGGGATCAGCCGGCCCATGATGACGTTCTCCTTCAGGCCGCGCAGGTAGTCGACCTTGCCCGAGATGGCCGCCTCGGTGAGCACCTTCGTCGTCTCCTGGAACGACGAGGCCGAGATGAACGACTCGGTCGAAAGCGAGGCCTTCGTGATGCCGAGAAGCAACGGCTCACCGACCGCCGGCCGCTTACCGTTGTTGAGCGCCTTCTCGTTCTCCTCCTCGAACACCCACTTCTCGACCTGCTCGTCGACGAGGAACTCGGTGTCGCCCACGTCGGTGACGCGCACGCGACGCAGCATCTGGCGGACGATCACCTCGATGTGCTTGTCGTTGATCTTCACGCCTTGCAGCCGGTAGACCTCCTGGATCTCGTCAACCAGGAAGCGCGCCAGCGCCTTCTCGCCGAGAACCTTGAGGATGTCGTGCGGGTTCGCCGCGCCGTCCATCAGCGGCTCGCCGGCCTTCACCCGGTCGCCCGAGTGCACCGTGATGTGCTTGGACTTGGCGATCAAGTACTCCTTCGCCAGGTCTGCGCGCTGCTCACCGTTAACCTCGGGCGTGATGATCAGCTTGCGCTTGCCCTTGGTGTCCTTGCCGAACGAGACGATGCCGTCGATCTCGGCGATGACCGCATGGTCCTTCGGCTTTCGGGCCTCGAAGAGCTCCGCTACGCGCGGCAGACCGCCCGTGATGTCCTTGGTCTTGGTGGTCTCACGGGGGACGCGGGCGATGACTTCGCCCGGGGTGATCTCAGCGCCGTCGTCAATGGCGAGCGCAGCCCCCTGCGGCAGGAAATAACTGGCGGGCTGACCGCTCGACAGCTGCTTCACCTCGCCCTTCGCGTCACGAATCGTGACGCGCGGGCGAGCCTCGGGGTCCTTCGACTCGATGATGGTACGCCGGCTCATGCCGGTGACCTCATCGGTCGACTCGTTCATCGTCACGCCTTCGATGATGTCCTCGAACTTCACGACACCACCGACCTCAGAGAGGAGCGGCATGGCGAACGGCTCCCACTCTGCCAGCTTCGCGTTCGCCTCGACCTTTTGGCCTTCCTTCACGAAGAGCCGCGCCCCGTAGACGATCTTGTGTCGCTCTCGCTCACGGCCGGAGTCGTCGACGATGATGAGCTCGCCGTTGCGGTTGATGACGGCCCACTCGCCGCCCTCGCGCTTGACCGGCGTCAACCCGTTGAACTTCACCGTACCGGCGAAGCGCGCGTTCAACTCGGACTGTTGCGACCGGTTCATGGCCGCGCCGCCGACGTGGAAGGTGCGCATCGTGAGTTGCGTGCCCGGCTCACCGATCGACTGCGCCGCGATGACACCACAGGCCTCGCCGACCGAGACCTTGCGTCCTCGGGCCAGGTCGCGCCCGTAGCACTCGACGCAGATGCCGCGCTTGGTCTGGCAGGTCAGCGCCGTGCGAATCTTCACGCGGTCGAGCCCGGCGTTCACCACCTTCAGCACGCGCGCCTCGTCAATCTCCTCGTTGGCGCGAATGAGCACCTCGCCCGTCACCGGGTCGTGGATGTCGTCGAGCGCGACGCGCCCGAGGATTCGCTCGGCCAGCGGCTCGATCTCTTCGCCACCCTCGACGAGCGCGCTCATCTCGATGCCGTCGAGCGTGCCGCAGTCGTACTCGGTGACGATAGCGTCCTGCGCGACGTCGACGAGCCGGCGCGTCAGGTAGCCCGAGTTCGCCGTCTTCAGCGCCGTGTCGGCCAGACCCTTGCGGGCGCCGTGCGTCGAGATGAAGTACTGGAGCACCGACAAACCTTCACGGAAGTTGGCCGTGATGGGCTGCTCGATAATCTCACCTGACGGCTTGGCCATGAGGCCGCGCATGCCGGCGAGCTGACGAATCTGCTGCGTCGAGCCGCGGGCGCCCGAGTCGGCCATGATGAAGACCGGGTTGAAGCTCTTCTGCTTCCGGTGCTCCTTCTTGCCGTCGCGGTTGTGACCACTGATCTCCTCCTCCGAGATCTGCTTCATCATCTCGACGGTGATCTTCTCGGTGGTCTGAGCCCAGATGTCGATGACCTTGTTGTACCGTTCCCCCACCGTGATGAGCCCCTCGAGGTACTGGTTCTCGACCTCGGCGACCTCCTTCGACGCCGCGTCGATGAGCGTGTGCTTCGCCGGCGGAATCACCATGTCCTTGAGCGCGATCGAGATGCCCGCGCGCGTCGCGTTGGTGTACCCGAACGAGCGAATGCGGTCGGCCAACAGCACGGTCTCCTTCTCGCCCGTGAGCCGGTAACAGGCATCGATGAGGTTCCCGAGCTGCTTCTTGTCGAGCACCTTGTTGACGTCCTCGAACGCCATCTTCTTCGGCACGATCTCCCACAACAGCACGCGACCGACGGTGGTGTCGTAGCGCTTGCCGTTGATGCGGCACTTGATCTTCGCCTGCAGCGCCACCGCGCCCTGGTCGTACGCGGCCCGCGCCTCGTCAGGCGACGCGAACACCATGCCCTCGCCGTGCGCGAACTCGCGCGGGCGCGTCATGTAGTAAATGCCGAGCACCATGTCCTGCGTGGGCACGATGATGGGCTTGCCGCTCGCCGGGCTGAGAATGTTGTTCGTCGACATCATCAGCACGCGCGCCTCCATCTGGGCTTCGATGGAGAGCGGCACGTGCACGGCCATCTGGTCGCCGTCGAAGTCGGCGTTGAACGCCGTGCAGACGAGCGGGTGCAGCTGAATCGCCTTGCCCTCGATCAACACCGGCTCGAACGCCTGAATACCCAGGCGGTGGAGCGTCGGCGCACGGTTCAGGAGCACCGGGTGCTCGCGGATCACGTCGTCGAGAATGTCCCAGACCTCGGGGCGCTCCTTCTCGACCATCTTCTTCGCGGACTTGATGGTCGTGACGTAACCCTTCTCCTCCAGCTTGTTGTAGATGAAGGGCTTGAACAGCTCGAGCGCCATGATTTTCGGCAGGCCGCACTGGTGCAGCTTGAGCTCAGGGCCGACGACGATGACCGAACGGCCCGAGTAGTCGACGCGCTTTCCGAGCAGGTTCTGGCGGAACCGGCCCTGCTTGCCCTTGAGCATGTCCGAGAGCGACTTCAGTGGCCGCTTGTTGGGGCCAGTGATCGTCTTTCCACGCCGGCCGTTGTCGAACAGCGCGTCGACGGCCTCCTGCAGCATCCGCTTCTCGTTTCGGATGATGATGTCAGGTGCGTTCAGCTCCTGGAGCTTCTTGAGCCGGTTGTTGCGGTTGATGACGCGGCGGTACAGATCGTTCAGGTCCGACGTCGCGAACCGGCCGCCATCGAGCGGCACGAGCGGGCGCAGGTCCGGCGGCAGCACCGGGATGACGTCGAGCATCATCCACTCGGGCTGGTTGCGCTGACCCGCCGGCCCCGACACGCGGAACGACTCGAGCACCTTGAGGCGCTTGGCGATCTTCTTCCGCTTCGCCTCTGAAGTCGTGACCTTCATCTCCTCGCGGAGCTGTTCAGAGAGCTGGTCGACGTTGATTGTCTTGAGGATCTCGCGCACCGCCTCGCCGCCCATCGCCGCCACGAAGCCGTCATCGCCGAACTTCGAGGCCAGCTTCTGGTACCGCTCCTCGGTGATGAGCTCGCCCTTCTGCACCTCGGTCTCGGGAATGCTCTTGGCGTCGAGGACGATGTAGGCCTCGCAGTACAGCACCTTCTCGAGGTCCTTCAGCGTCATGTCCAGCAGCGCGCCAATGCGCGACGGGAGCGACTTGAGGAACCAGATGTGGGCGACCGGCGTGGCCAGCGTGATGTGACCGAGGCGCTCGCGACGCACCTTCGACTGAATCACCTCGACGCCGCACTTCTCGCACACAACGCCGCGATGCTTCATGCGCTTGTACTTGCCGCAGTTGCACTCGTAGTCCTTCACCGGCCCGAAGATGCGGGCGCAGAACAGGCCGTCCCGCTCCGGCTTGAAGGTGCGGTAGTTGATCGTCTCGGGCTTCTTCACCTCGCCGTGCGACCACTGGCGGATCTTGTCGGGCGACGCGAGCGCGATGCGGATCGCCTGGAAAGAGAGCGGGTCCTTCGGCTTCTCGAAGAAGTTGAAGATGTCCTTCACGGGTTCACCTTGTCGGTTGGTTCGTCAGAGTCAGAAAGCAGTTCGATGTGGGAGCGACCTCTGGACTGACCGAGGCCGCTCCGTCTCTTGCGCTGGGACGACGCCTCAGGCGTCGGTGCCCGTCTTGATGGAGTCGTCAGACACGACCATGATCGACGCCCGCCGGCGCTCAGGCGGCGCCTGCTCGAGCAGTTCGATGTCGAGCGCGAGCGCCTGCAGCTCCTTCAGCAGCACGTTGAAGGACTCGGGCAGCCCCGACTCGAGCGTGTAGTCGCCCTTGACGATCGACTCGTACATGCGCGTGCGGCCCACGACATCGTCGGACTTCACGGTGAGGAACTCCTGGAGGCTGTAGGCCGCGCCGTACGCCTCCATCGCCCAGACCTCCATCTCGCCGAGGCGCTGACCACCGAACTGCGCCTTGCCACCCAGCGGCTGCTGCGTGACGAGGGAGTAGGGCCCGATGGAGCGCGCGTGAATGTTCTCGTCCACCAGATGGTGCAGCTTCAGCATGTACATGACGCCCACGGTGACGTTCTGGTCGAACGCCTCGCCGGTGCGCCCGTCGAAGAGCACCATCTGCCCCGTCTTCGGCAGGTCGGCCTTCTCGAGCAGCGCGTGAATCTCACCCTCGTTCGCCCCCTCGAACACCGGCGACGACACGTGAATGCCGGGGCGCAGCCGCCGGCACAGCTCGACGACCTCCTTGTCGGACAGCTTCTCGAGGAACTCGTGGAACTTCTCGTCGTCGTACACCGACTTCAGCTGCTTGCGGAGCGCCTCACCAGAGAAGTTCTTCTCGACGAAGTGCTGCAGCTTCTCGCCCATGCCCCGCGCCGCCCAGCCGAGGTGCACCTCGAGGATCTGCCCGATGTTCATGCGGCTCGGAACACCGAGCGGGTTGAGCACGATATCGACCGGCCGCCCGTCCTCCAGGTACGGCATGTCTTCGATGGGCAGGATGCGCGAGACGACGCCCTTGTTCCCGTGCCGACCGGCCATCTTGTCGCCGACCTGCAGCTTGCGCTTGATGGCCACGTACACCTTGACCATCTTGATGACACCAGGGGGCAGCTCGTCGCCCTTCTTGATGCGCGCGATCTTCTCGCCGAAGGCCAGCTTCACGGCCTCCTTGTTCTCCTCGAGGTTCTTCAGCAGTTCGCGCACCTTGCCGTCGACCTGCTCGCCGACCGAGATCTCGCCCCAGTACTTGTAGGGAATCTTCGCGAGAAGTTCCTCAGTCAGCTTCTCTCCCTTCTTGAAGTAGACCGTGCCCTTGTCGTCCTCGAGCTTCGAGGCGGCCTCCTTGTTGGAGATGAGCTTGCGAATGCGCCCGAACGCCGAGTCCTGGAGGATCTTGATCTCGTCGTTCTGGTCCTTGAGCAGGCGAGCCTCTTCCATCGACTCGATGGCCTTCGCGCGCTCGTCCTTGTCGACGCCCTTCCGGCTGAACACCTTGGCGCCGATGATGGTGCCCGAGACGCCTGGCGGCACGCGCAGCGACGTGTCGCGCACGTCACCGGCCTTCTCGCCGAAGATCGCCCGCAGCAGCTTCTCCTCGGGCGACAGCTGGGTCTCGCCCTTCGGAGTGATCTTCCCCACGAGGATGTCGCCCTGCTTCACCTCGGCGCCAATGCGGATGATGCCCGACTCGTCGAGGTCCTTCAGCGCCTCCTCACCGACGTTCGGGATGTCGCGGGTGATCTCCTCCTTGCCAAGCTTCGTGTCCCGGGCAATGCACTCGAACTCCTCGATGTGAATCGAGGTGAAGACATCGTTCTTCACGATGTTCTCACTCATCAGGATCGAGTCTTCGAAGTTGTAGCCCTGCCACGGCATGAACGCGACGACGACGTTCTGGCCGAGGGCAAGCTCGCCGGTCTCGCATGACGGGCCGTCGGCGATGACGTCACCCTTCTTGACCCTATCGCCCTTCTTCACGATGGGCTTCTGGTTGAGGCAGGTGCTCTGGTTCGAGCGCTGGAACTTGACCAGGTTGTAGATGTCGACCTCGCTGGCCACGTCGCTGAACGCCGCCGGCACCTCGGCCCTGACGACGACACGACCACCGTCGACCGACTCGATGACGCCGTCGCGGCGGGCCACCACGCACACACCCGAGTCGCGCGCCACCACCGACTCGATGCCAGTACCGACGAGCGGCGACGCCGTGCGCACGAGCGGCACCGCCTGCCGCTGCATGTTCGAACCCATCAGGGCGCGGTTCGCGTCGTCGTTCTCGAGGAACGGCACGAGCGACGCTGCCACTGACACGAGCTGGTTCGGCGACACGTCCATCAGGTCGACGTCCTCGGGCTTGGCCGAGACGAACTCGCCACCGCGCCGCGACTGCACGCCCTCCTCGGTGAGCTTGCCCTTCTTGTCCGACTTCGCGCTCGCCTGCGCGATGGTGTGCTTCTCCTCGTCGAGCGCCGAGTAGAAGGCCACGTCGGGCGTCAGCGTGCCCTGCTCGACCTTGCGGTACGGCGTCTCGATGAAGCCGAACTCGTTCACCCGCGCGTACGACGACAGCGACGAGATGAGGCCGATGTTCGGGCCTTCCGGCGTCTCGATGGGGCAGATGCGGCCGTAGTGCGTCGGGTGCACGTCGCGCACCTCGAACCCGGCGCGCTCCCGCGTCAGACCGCCGGGCCCGAGGGCCGACAGGCGCCGCTTGTGCGTCACCTCCGAGAGCGGGTTCGTCTGGTCCATGAACTGCGACAGCTGCGAGGAGCCGAAGAACTCCTTGATCACCGCCGTCACCGGCTTGGCGTTGATCAGGTCGTGCGGCATGAGCGTCTCGATTTCCTGCAGGCTCATGCGCTCTTTGATCGCGCGCTCCATGCGAACCAGCCCGATGCGATACTGGTTCTCGAGCAGCTCGCCCACCGCGCGAACCCGCCGGTTGCCAAGGTGGTCGATGTCGTCGATAGTGCCCTTGCCGTTCTTGAGGTCGATCAGGTACCGAATCGTCTCGAGAATGTCGCGCTTGGTCAGCACCTGGTTGTCGAGCGGTTCCTCGACCCCGAACTTCGCGTTCAGCTTCTTGCGGCCGACCTTCGATAGATCGTACCGCTCCGGGTTGAGGAACAGCACGTTCTCGAAGAGGTTCTTCGCCGTCTCAGCCGTCGGCGGATCGCCGGGGCGCACGCGACGGTAGATCTCCATGAGCGCCTCTTCGGGCGTCTCGAGTTTGTCCATCAGCAGCGTGTCACGCAGGTACGGACCTACGTTCAGGTTGTCGATGAACAGCACCTTCACTTCCTTGATGCCGCGCTTGAGCAACTCCTCGACGTGCTGGGGGCTGATCTCTTCGTTGCACTCGAGCAGCACCTCGCCGGTGCTCTCGTCGATGATGTCGAAGGCTGACACCTTCGTGTACAGCTCCTCGGCGTCGATCGGCAGCCGCGTCAGCTTCGACTGCTCGAGCTTCTTGAGCGCCGCCCGGGTGAACTTTCGGTTCTTCTTGACGATGATCTCACCAGACTTCGACTTGATGTCGCGGGTCGCGCGCTGGTTGTAGAGCAGCTCGAAGTCGACCGACTTCTCGAACTCGCTGTCGGAGTACAGGAAGACCGTCTCGGTCGAGTAGAAGTAGTTGAGGATCGTCTCGGTCGACCCGTTGAACTCGATGGGGTTCTTCCGCGCCGTGTCGCCGACCGCGCCGAGGGCACGGATGAGCACCGTGACCGGCAGCTTTCGCCGGCGGTCGATGCGCACATACAGCAGGTCCTTGTGGTCGAACTCGAAGTCGAGCCACGAGCCGCGCGAGGGAATGACGCGGGCGTTGTAGAGCAACTTGCCCGACGAGTGGCTCTTGCCCTTGTCGTGGTCGAAGAATGCGCCCGGCGACCGGTGCAACTGGCTCACCACCACGCGCTCGGTGCCGTTGATGATGAACGTCCCGTGCTCGGTCATGAGCGGGATCTCGCCGAAGTAGACCTCCTGCTCCTTGACGTCACGAATCGACTGGGCGCCCGTCTCTTCGTCCTTGTCGAGCACCACGAGGCGCACGACAACCTTGATGGGAGCAGCGAAAGTCATGCCGCGCTGCCGGCACTCGTCGACGTCGTACTTGGGCTTCTCGAGGTTGTACTGGCGGAACTCGAGCAGGCTCGTCTCGTTGAAGTCGCGAATGGGGAAGACACTCTTGAAGACCGCCTGCAGCCCGACGTCCTCGCGCTTCTCCGGCAGGACATCGGCCTGGAGAAACTTCTCGTAGGACAGCTTCTGGATGTTGATGAGATTGGGGATCTCGATGACCTTATTGATCTTCGCGAAGCTCTTCCGCGTCCGGAAGTTGTTCTGCAGGGTCGGCATTCGCTTCTCTCAGTCGGGCTTGAAGGGGAAACCGGAGGAACTGGCGGGCCAGCGTTGAGTTGTCGGTGATGCTCGAAACGGTCTGGGGAGGAATGGCTGCTCGAGAACGCCCTGTAGCCGGGGATTCTCAAGCGGCAAAGCCGGTGACCCTCCCCAGAGGATCACCGGCTGCCTGATGAGGCGGGTGAGGAGGCTTACTTGAGCTCTACCGTCGCGCCGACGGCCGTGAGCTTCTCCTTCATCTTGTTGGCGTCGTCCTTGCCAACCCCCTCCTTCACCGTCTTGGGCGCGCCCTCGACGAGGTCCTTGGCCTCCTTCAGACCGAGGCCGGTGATCTCGCGAATCACCTTGATGACGTCGATCTTCTTCTCGCCGGCCTTCGCGAGGACGACCGTGAACTCGGTCTTCTCCTCGACCGGAGCCGCCGGGCCAGCGCTCGCCGGGCCCGCCGCGACAGCGA
>JADCJJ010000481.1 GCA_020247085.1 Myxococcaceae bacterium
ACCAGTACACGCCGAAGAAGGGAGTCACCTTCACGCTGACGGCCGAGGCCCTGGTGCGCCGCCTGGTGTCCCTGGTGCCGCCGGCAAAGGTGCACCTGACGAGCTTCCATGGCGTCTACGCCCCGCATGCCGCCTTGCGCCCGAGGGTGACGATGCCTCCGCCACCTGCGCCGCCGTCACCGTCGAAGGAGACGAAGAAGAAAGCCCGCACGACACGAAGACTGGACTGGGCAGCCCTTCATCAGCACACCTTCGGCGTCGATGTCTTGCGCTGCCCCTGTGGTGGGCGCCGCCGCATTCACGCCATCCACTCCACCCGCAAGACGGCCGAGGAGCGCCTGCTTCAGCTCGGCCATCAACTCCCCTCGCGACTCATCCTCCTACCCACCACCGCCCAGCCCTCGCTGCCTCTGGCTGGCTGACGGACAGCGTCAAGCAGGTCCACCGCGCTCGTCCGTGAGGCACTCGTCTGTCCAGGGCGCCCCCAGGACCGGGAGTTCCGCCTTCGGTCGCCCCGTGCGCAGCCCCGAAAACCCTTCCCCGCAGCCCGCCGGGCCCCGACGCCCCCTCGATGCCCTTCCCGTTTTCAGCTTTGTTCGACTTGTTCTTGCTTCTTGCGGCATCATGAGATCCGAGAGAGATCAGGGAAATCGGATCTGGTTGATTGAGGGAACCGGGCCGCCGTTGGCCTGGAGGGGCCTCCCAGGACCCGTGTGGAGATTCGCTACGCGTCCCCCGACCTCCCCATGCTTCACGCTGGGTGTTGTGCGTCTTCTGGAACCGCATTGTTTCACGAGGGATCGCGACACGGCGCTGAACTCGATGGAAAGTTGAGGGAACCATGCTGGCGGGGGCCTGCGCGGCCTCGTCCGAACTCGGGTCGGGGCACATCCCCCTGAAGGCGCTCTTTGGACCAGCCTTCGTGGTCGGTAACGCACTGCGTCCCGCAAAGATCGTGACGACAAGCCCCTCAGACTTCGTGCGCACGCTCACGTGGCTCGCGCCCGAAGCGCGGTGAGGCGCTGCGAAAGCCCGAGGATCTCGCGCGTGACGGGCGCACCCCATGGCGCAGCTGCACGCCGCAGCTCTACGGCCGCAAGACCAGGGTGCACGACAAGCAGTGCATCGCGCAGTGGTACCGCGCCTGCGGCGTGCGCCTCCTGAAAGTCGTCGTCGTGCGCGTCGACACCGGCGCGATTGGCATCCGGGTCTCCTTCTCGACGGACAAGGACATCGACGTCCCAATGCTCCTCGAGTCCGACTCGGGCCGCTGGCTCATCGAGGTCTGCTTTCGTGACTTCGATCGGCTCATGGACTCTGCCGACTTGTCGGCGCGCACCCGCCATGCCGTCGGGCGCACCGCCCCCTTCGCCGGTCTCTCCTACTCGACCATCGTCCTCTGGGCGCTCTGCTCCCCCCACGCCCTCGTGCTCGCCCTCCCCGCTGCGCCCCGTGGTACCGCACCAAGCAGGGCCTCTCCTTCGCCGACCTTCTCCGCGCTGCGCGCATCGCGCTTCAGGCACGGCCGATTCGTGATCCGCGACCTGAATTCAAGAACGTACGCGATCGCATCGATGACCCTGTGCCGCAGCAGCAGTCGATCCGACTGACAGGCTGAAAACGGCGAAACACGAGTCTGAGGCGAACACCGGTTCGCCCGCCAGTGCGGCCGAACAGCCGCGTCAATAGGGATCGCGACCCGCCCGAACGTGCACGTCCCCGGCGTCCGCCTCGCAGGCGGCGTACAGCTGGTCCCGGCCCGGGGGGCCCCTGCCGTCGGGGCTCGAGAACGGGATGAGGTTCGTCCGAAACGACGGAGAGGGCTGGTACGCGAGCCAGCGCGGGATCTCCGGCCAGTCGGGCGTCATCGCGTACGCGTAGGAGTCCTCCGGCACCTCTGACGGCAGCGCCAGCGCGCGCGTGCGAAGTCCGTTGAGCGCGTCCAGGACCACCACCTCGGCGAGGCCGGCGTCGACGTCCGCGGCCTGCAACCCCTCGTACTCCCCCGTGTTGCGGAGCGCGGCCGCGACGAGGGCGCGCTTGCGATCGGGATCGAAGATCCAGTCCTGCACGAAGGTGCCGTCGTGACGATCCGGCGGCACGAAGTCCGGGTGGGTGTGCGGCACCCGGGCGCGCGGCCCCTCCCGGAGCACGTAGCCGGACACGAGGTGCAGGCGCCTGCCGGATCGCGAGGCGGCACGGGGAACGATGGCGTCGAGGATCCAGTAGCCGTCGGCCGAGTAGCCGGTCACGAGCGCACGGGAGCGCTCCTCGGCCGTCTGCGCGGCGCGCAGGTTCGCGACCAGCACGCGCGGCGTGCCGTGGTAATGGAACTGCCCCTCCGATCCGGGACGCCCCCCGGGGGCCGGCTGCACGTGGCCGCGCACGTCGGCGGGCACCCCCAGGAGATCTCCCACCGAGGGGAAGAGCGGGTCGTACTCCCAGCCGGAGCAGGCGCGATCGAAGGGGTTGTGGGGATCGGCGGGTCCGCCGTCGTACCAGGGGCCGGAGGGGTCCAGGATCACGCCGTCCGCCGCGACGCCGCAGGGAATCATGTTGAGCGCCCAGGGCTCGTCGCCCTCGACGGGGAGGATGCCCATCAGCGTGCGATCGGGGGTTTCCAGGGCATAGCCTCCCGGTCCGAGCTCGCGCGCCTGGTCGATGGCAAAGGGGCAGCGGTCGTTCGGGAAGAGGTCGTAGAGCGCGATCTCGCCCGCGCTCGTCGGGTCGGGCACCAGAACGTTGTCGGGGGCCGAGCGACCGGTGAACAGGCGGGTGATCGTCCCGTCCGGCGTGCGCGTGACGCTCGTGCGCAGGCGCTGCGCGCCCGATCCCAGGGGCGGCGGGGGCGTGGTGACGCGCGCGCACCGGGCCAACAAGGGGGCCGCGGCGGCGGCGGAGAGCGCGTCGAGGAAACGCCGGCGGGACAAGCGGACAGGATGCGGCATGCGAACCTCCTGTCGATCCCGACCCGCGAGCCCGCCCCGGCGTGACAGGCCCCCTCGCACTTTTCTCTCGGGCCTGTCCCTGTCACGCTTTCACCGGCTCGCGGGTCTTGCCGATTGCCCGCGGCGGCTTTCCCCATGCCCGACGCATCCACTCGCACGGCGCCCGCCTCCCTCGTCCGCCGCGCCCAGGCGGGCGAGGCGCAGGCCGTGGCCGACCTCGTGCAGCGGTGCGCACGCGCGGTGCATGCGATCGCCCTCGCGCACCTCGGGCGGATTGCGGACGCCGAGGACACCACGCAGACGGTGCTGCTCGTGGCGATCGAACGGCTGGGATCCTGTCGCGATCCCGATCGCTTCGAGGCGTGGCTTTTCGCCATCGCGCGCAACCGCGCCCGGCGCGCGCTGATCCGCCGCCGGCTTCGCGACGTGATTGGCATTGACGGGCCCGACGACGCGGCGCCGGGCGAGGTGGATCCGGACACCCGGCGCGCCTTGATTCGCGCCCTGGGCGCCTTGTCGACCGTGCAGCGCGAGGTGGTCCTGCTGCACGACCTCGAGGGCTACACGCACGCGGAGATCGCGGGCGCGATCCGGATTTCGGAGGAAGCGTCGCGGCAACACCTGTCCCGTGCGCGCCGGACCCTGCGCGCGCAGCTTGCGGAGGAGATCCCATGAACAGACCCGATCCCGATTGTCCCGCAGGGGGCCCCGGGCCCGTGGATCTGGGGGCGCTTGCGCCCCGCCGCGCGTTCCTCGACCGCCTCCCCGCCATCGGCCGGCAGGCGGCCGATCGCCCACCGGAGGACCCTTTGCTGGAGGCGGCGCGCTCGTTCGTGCCCGTCGCGGCCGCCCTCGCGATCCTCGCGTGGATCGCCGGCGGATCGGCGATCGACGCGAGCGGGGCGATCACCCTCGCCGCCGGCGCACCCGACGAGCAGCGGGCCTTCGTCGCCCTGGGCGGCGTGCGGGTCGGGGAGGCACCATGAGCACACCTTCCACCGGATCCGCGCGCCGCCGGAGCGTGCTCGTGCTGGGGCTCACGTTCGCACTGGGCGTGGTGGCGGGCGTGGGGCTTGCGCCGCTGCTCCGGCCGCCGTCGCCGCTGCCGCCCAGCCTCGAGAGGCTCGCGCTGCGACCCGACCAGCGCGCGCGCGTCGACGCGATCGTCGCGCGCCACGGGCCCGAGATTGAGGCGGCCCTGGGCGACGCGCTCCCGCGCCTGCGCGCCGTGCAGGAACGGGTCGCCCTGGAGATCGAGGAGGAGCTCGATCCGGCGCAGCGCGAGCGGTTCCGGCAAGAGCGCGCCTCGCAGCCATCGGGCCCGTGATGGGAGGGAAGCCTTTTCGCACGCCCTCGCACCGGGCCGCCGGCCACAGCGTGACCAGCCGCCGTCCGCCCCGAAACACGGTCGTTTCCGCGCAGGCCACTGCCCAGCGGATCTTCGGCTCGACCACGTTCGAGGCGCAGCGGCCGGTGCGGCTGCGGGTCACCAACTCGTTTCCCATGGCGTCTGCGGTGCTTCGTCCCTCGTCGCTGGGAGTGCGGCCACGGACAAGCTGAATACAGCGCGAAACCGTGGAGGAGGGCCAGAGGCTTCGGGCGCCTGAGTCGTCCTCGGGGGCGTTGCCGCGGGGGTGAGGTGGCGTCAGCGAGGGGGGAAGCGGCGGCAGTGGGCAGACGGGTGCACCGCCCGCGATGGCCAGAGACGCGAGAGGGTGTCCGTCAGCCAGCCAGCGGGAGGGCGGGCTGGGCGGTGGCGGGCGGGAGGAGGTGGAGAGGGGCGAGGCGGTGGCCGAGTTGGAGGAGGCGCTCCTTTTGCCGTCTTCCTGGTGGAGTGGATGGCGTGAAGGCGCCGGCGGCCGCCACAGGGGCAGCGCAA
>JADCJJ010000482.1 GCA_020247085.1 Myxococcaceae bacterium
GAGGCGGGGCTGGTGACGGACGACGACGTGCACTACCCGTGGCGAGACACGTATTACTACCGGCGGGACGGCGCGAAGTACGTCCTGCTGCCGCCGCTGCGGTGAGAAGCGGGGGCGCCCTCGCCGACGTCAGCCCCGGTGCGACGGCCGCGTCGTCAGCCGATGCGCGACTTGCACAGACCCGAGGCGATGCGTTACCCGTCGAGCCCGTCCCCTGACAGGAGCTTCGTCATCGACTCGAAGTCCATGCACGTCGACCTCGCCGACACTGACGTCGCGCGCACGCTGGCCGGGGCCCAGAACGAGAACCTGAAGCTGGTCGAGCGCCGCCTCGGCGTGCGCGTCGGGCAGCGCGGCACCGAGCTGCACCTGTCTGGCCCCGAGGCGGCGGTGTCGAGCGCGGTGAAGCTGTTCGAGGGGCTGGCCTCGGCGCTCAAGAGCGGGCGCTCGGTGTACCGGGAGGACGTCGAGCAGGCGCTCAAGGCGATGGGGCAGGGCGGAGACGAGCACCTGCGGGCCCTGACGCTGTCGCCCATTCTCACCCAGCGCAGCGGGCGCCACGTCACGCCCCGGAGCCTCGCGCAGCAGCGCTACGTCGACCTCATTCGCGCGAACGACGTCGTCTTCGGCATGGGCCCGGCCGGCACGGGCAAGACGTACCTGGCGATGGCGATGGCGGTGCAGGCGCTCACCGAGCGGAAGGTGAAGCGCATCATCCTCGCGCGGCCGGCGGTCGAGGCGGGCGAGAAGCTGGGCTTCCTGCCCGGCGACCTCGCCGAGAAGGTGAACCCCTACCTGCGGCCGCTGTACGATGCGCTCCACGACATGATGGATGCGGAGCGGGCCACGGCGCTGCTCGACCAGGGCATCATCGAGGTGGCCCCGCTCGCCTTCATGCGCGGGCGCACGTTGAACGACTGCTTCGCCATCCTCGACGAGGCGCAGAACACCACCGTCGAGCAGATGAAGATGTTCCTGACCCGCATCGGCTACCACTCGCGGGCGGTGGTGACGGGAGACCCCACCCAGATCGACCTGCCCACCGGGAAGCAGTCGGGGCTCGTGCACGCCGCGCGCATCTTGAAGGGCGTCGAGGGCGTCGCCTTCGCCGCCTTCACCGACGTCGACGTCGTGCGACACCCGGTGGTCGCCGAGGTCATCAAGGCGTACGCCCGCGACGAGGCGCTCACTCCCGGCGAGGCGCCGCTCCCCGCCCGGCCCTCGCGCCCGTCGCCGCCGCGCAAGGTGTAGCGAGCGCCCACCCCGGCCCCTGAAGCGACGCGGCGCGTGCCTGACGACCCGGGCCCGGCCGGCGCTCCCCGCGGCCGCGGCGGCGCGCCGAACGTACGGGGCCCAGCTTCGGCTTCGCACCCCGTTCTCGCTGGCCCGGACGGTGCATGACCCGTGCGCTGGCTGCATCGAGGTGTGGCTGGACTGACTCGGAGGGTCCCATGCGCGGCTTCCTCATCCTGCTGGTGGTGGTGGGGTGCCGCCGAGCGCCCGGGCCACCGGCCAGCACCGGGCCAGCGCCCGAGGCCCCCGCGATGCGCTGCGCCACCGTCGAGGGGGCGCGCCTCGGTGTGCTGCCGTTGACGGTCGAGCTCGGTGGGCGCGAGGTGGTGTTCGCCGAGTGGAGCACGCCGGACGAGCGGTCGTCTGACGTGGTGGGGTTCGCCGCGCATCTGCCGGAAGGCGTCACCGTGACCGTCTCGGCCGGGGGCGAGGTCTTTCACACCGCGTCGCCCCGCTGGACCCACCCCCGCGGCGTCTCTGGCCCGCGGGTGCACCCCGTCGAGCGCATCACCTTCTGTCGCCTCACGGCGCCGGCGGTGGTGGCGGCCCGCTGACGGGCGGCTGCTCGTCGTGAAGGTGGGGGGCGGGAGACACCCCGGAGCGGCGGGGGCGCGCGCCCGGGAGGGGCGTGCAGGCCGTGGCGGCGCGTCGGAGCCTGCGGGGGGCGATGGGGGCGCGGCAGGCCGGCGTGCCGCCCGTGGCCGGAAGACCGTGGCGGCGCGGCTTCGCCCCGGCGCTGGGGCACAGCGGCGCGGGTTGACCCAGCGGGAGGCGCGACGTATGTGCGTGCCGCGCGCGTCATTCGAGGCGAGCGCCCACCCCGTCTGTACCCCTCCGCGGACGACTGGTGGCAGGGCAGGTTCCCCGGAGCGGGACGAAGCGAGTCACCCCATGTCGGTGCAGTCCGAGAAGAAGCTGGAGCTGGTCACGAAGTACCGGACCCACGAGAAGGACACCGGGTCGCCCGAGGTGCAGGTCGCGCTGCTGTCCGAGCGCATCAGCCACCTCACCGAGCACTTCAAGACCAACAAGAACGATCACCACAGCCGCCGCGGCCTGCTGAAGCTGGTCGGTCAGCGCCGGCGCCTCCTCGACTACCTCAAGGGCAAGAGCCCTGACCGGTACAAGAAGTTGATCGACGGCCTCGGCATCCGCAAGTAGGCCGGTCGTCACTGGGGGCGTCGGGTGGTCCGACGCCCCTTGTCGTTTCACCCCTCTCCCAGCACGCGATTGGCGGGTGGACCCCTCGTTTTGGTTTTCTGTTCGGAGCCGCTGAAGCCCCTTCGGCGCCTGCGATCAGGGATCAAGACGACGGACCGCCAACGGCGACTGGAACAACCCGCGGCTGCGCCTCGCGCGCCGCCTTCCAGGAGAAGACACCATGGCAGTCATCACGAAGAAGCTTCACATCGGCAGCGGCGAGCTCGTGCTCGAGACGGGCAAGCTGGCCAAGCAGGCCGACGGGTCGGCCACCGTGCGTTACGGTGACACGGTGCTGCTGGCGACGGCGGTCAGCGCGAAGGACAAGCGCGACGTCGACTTCCTGCCCCTCACGGTCGAGTACAAGGAGAACTTCTACGCGGCCGGACGCATCCCCGGCGGGTACTTTCGCCGTGAGGGCAAGCTGACCGAGAAGGAGACGCTCACCAGCCGCATCGTGGACCGCTCGTGCCGCCCGCTGTTCCCCGAGGGCTACCCGTACGACACGCAGATCATCGTCAACGTCATCTCGGCCGACCGGAACAACGACCCCGATGTGCTCGCGCTCAACGGCGTGTCGGCGGCGCTCGCCTGCAGCGACATTCCCTTCGGCGGGCCCATCGCGTGCGTGCGCGTCGGCCGCATCGAGGGGCAGTTCGTGCTCTTCCCCACCTACAAGCAGCGTGAGGTGAGCGACGTCGACCTCGTGGTGTCGTGCAGCGAGGGCGCGATCGTGATGGTCGAGGGCGGCGCGAACGAGATCTCCGAGGCCGAGATGGTGCAGGCGCTCGACGTCGCCCACGCGGCGTGCCGGAAGATCATCGCGGTCATCAACGAGATGCGCGCCGAGTCAGGCGTGAAGACGCGCGAGTACGACAAGGCCCAGAAGTTCGACCCCGAGCTCAAGGCGAAGGCCAAGGCGCTCACCTGGGAGGGCATCAAGCAGGGCTACACCATCAATGACAAGCTCGACCGGTACTCGGCATTGAAGGCGGTCTCGAAGGGCCTGCAGGAGAAGCTCAAGGCCGAGCTCGGCGACGAGGCCTTCGCGGCGAAGCTGGGGCAGATCAAGGCCATCTACGAGGAGCTGAAGTACGAGTACATGCGCGAGATGACGGTCACCGGGGGCCGCATCGGCGGGCGCTCGCACGAAGAGGTGCGCCAGCTCGCGCTCGAGGTCGGCGTGCTGCCCCGCGCCCACGGCTCGGCCATCTTCCAGCGCGGTGAAACGCAGGCGCTCGTCACCGCGACGATGGGCACCGCCGACTCGGAGCAGCGCATCGAGTACCTGCTCGGCGAGCAGGTGAAGCGCTTCATGCTCCACTACAACTTCCCGCCGTTCTCGGTGAACGAGACCAAGCCGCTGCGCGGGCCTGGCCGTCGGGAGATCGGCCACGGCGCGCTGGCGGAGCGTGCGCTCAGGGGCCTGGTGCCGTCGAAGGAGGCGTTCCCCTACACGGTGCGCATCGTCTCGGACATCCTCGAGTCGAACGGCTCGTCGTCGATGGCGTCGGTGTGCGGCGGCGCGCTGGCGATGATGGACGCTGGTGTGCCCCTCAAGGCGCCGGCGGCCGGCATCGCCATGGGCCTGGTGAAGGAGGGCGAAAAGGTCGCCATCCTCACCGACATTCTCGGTGACGAGGACCACCTCGGCGACATGGACTTCAAGGTCTGCGGGACGCGCAAGGGCATCACCGCCGTCCAGATGGACATCAAGATCACCGGCATCACCACGGAGCTGATGCTGCGCGCGATGGAGCAGGCCCGGCGGGGCCGCATGCAGATCCTCGACGCGATGGAAAAGACCATCGCCACGCCGCGCAAGGAGATCAGCCCTCTGGCGCCGCGCATTCACACCATCATGATCCGCACCGAGTACATCAAGAACGTCATCGGGCCGGGCGGGAAGGTGATTCGCGACATCATCGCGAGGACGGGCTGCTCCATCAACATCGAGGACTCGGGCAAGGTCGAGATCGCCTCGGCCGACTCGGAGGGCGTGAAGCAGGCCATCGCGATGATCCAGGCGCTGACGCGCGAGGCCGAGGTGGGCCAAGTGTACCTGGGCACCGTGCGGCGCGTGGTCGAGTTCGGCGCCTTCGTCGAGCTCTTCCCCGGCACCGACGGCCTTATCCACATCTCGGAGCTCGCCGACAAGCGCGTCAAGGCCGTCACCGACGTCGTCAAGGAGGGTGACGAGGTGATGGTGAAGGTCATCAGCATCGACGGCAGCGGGAAGATCCGCCTGTCGCGCAAGCAGGCGCTCGCCGACCGCGCCGCCGCCGCTGGTGGCACGCCGCCTCCGGCCGACACGGCGGTCGAAGAGAAGCCGACGACCCAGGCCTGACGCGGCCTTCGCCCGGTGGGGCGCTGACGCCGCTGAGCGTCGCGTTGCCCCACCGTGGCCCGAGCGTGCTCCGGTCCCTTGTCCTGCGGGATGACGAGCGCCGGGCCGAGCACGACAGCCTGCGACGAAGCGCCACCGGCTCACCGCCACAGCGGTGGGCCGGTTGCGTCTGGTCCAGGGCCGTCGCAGCACACGACGTCGCGGAGCCCACGACGGGCAGGCGGGGAAGGGTCGTCGCTCACGGGCCGTCGAGCGTCCGGCTGCGCCGATCGGGTGCGCCTCGCACTGGAACGGTCCCCTGGCGCGGTGCTGGCGCACGTCGAGCCGTGGCGGTTTCCGTCGCCGTGCGGCCCTCGAAGGGCCGCGCGTGGAACCGTGCCGGTCTGTGTCGCTGTGCTGGCCGCGAAGGGTTTCTCACGTCGGCGCGGGCGCTCGCCGTCGCAGCGCTTCCGGGCCGGGGCTTTCGCGCCTGGCGCCGTGGCGGGAGCCCCTCGAGCGTTCGCGTCAGGTGGGTGCTCCCGACGACCTCCCGGGCCGAGCGCGCAGGCTGGCACACGCCCCGGGTTCGCGTGACGGCCCGGCGCTCTGGGGCGAGGTGGGGGGCCGTCGCACCTCGGCCCGCGCGGACCCTCTGGAGACCCAACGCGGGCGCCGTTCGTTCGTAGACTGGGTGCACTCCGTGGAGCCGACCGGGCGACTGGCGCAGGTGAGCGGCCTCTTCGGCCTCTTCCGATGGGGCTTCATGCCCCTTGGGCTCTTCGCGCTGGTGTCGGTGGGGGTGCATGCGGCGGCCGACGTCATCGACGAGCACCTCCTCACCCTCGTCGACGGGCTGGACGCCTGGGCCGATGCGCGGCTGGCCGCATTCGAGGCGACGGCGGCGTGGGTTGACCGCGTGGGGCCCTTCGAGCGCACCGTCGTCGCGAGGGCCCTGGCGCTGGCGTGGGAGCTCGCCGTCGCGGTGCTGGTGGCCGCGCCACAGCTCGGGTACCGCGAGCTGAACGAGGTCGAGCGGCGGCTGTCGTGGGTGAAGGACGCGTGGCGGGCCCCCTGGCTCCGGCTCCTCCGGGCGCCGACGCCGGCGCGGCTCTTGCGCCCGGCGGTGACGGCTGTGTTCGCCGCGGGCGGTGCGTATGCCCTGGCCCGCCTCGTCGAGGCGACGCTCTTCGTGACCCTGCAGAGCGATGTCGCCTCACCGCCGGTAGCAGAGGCCGTCGCGCGGGGTGGGGGCTGGGTGGCGCTGGCGCTCGTCGTCGGCCGCCTCGGTTGGCGGGCGGTGCTGCGCGCGCTCGAGCACGCCGACGCGGCCTGCGAGGCGGCGTTGAAGCGGGCGGCGCCGGCGTGGCCCGTCGGACTCGTCGGCGCGGTGGTGGCGCTGCCGCTGGCGGTGGCGCTGGTGCTCCAATCGCAGGCGCTGCTGGCCCTGGTGCGGTGAGCGATGTTCCGCGCCTCTCCTCGCGGGTTGCTGGACTTCGTCGCGACGGCGCTCTGCCTGTGGGCGGCGGCGTGGCACACGCCCGTCGGCGCGCTCGGGCGCGGGGTGGTCGCGAAGGTGTCGGGCGCGACGTCGTCGGCGCGGCCCCTGCTCGCGTACTTCAGCGGCGGCGTGTACGACGCGCGCGAGGTCGAGCTGCCGCGGCTCGAGCCGATGCCCGGGCCCGAGGCGCCGCTTCCGGGCGCCGCGCCCGTCTCAGCCGGCGACGCGCTCGGCCACGGTGTCTACGCGGTGCTGTCGCGGCCCGGCACGACGTCGCGGGCCGAGGCGCTGGGCGCCCGTTACGGCCTGGGGCCCCCTGACTCACCCCTGGCGGTGGCGACCCTCGTGGCCCGCGCGCGTGACGAGCTCGGCAGCGACGAGGCGGCGGTGCTGGCCCTCTTCGTCGGCCCCGAGGTCGCGGGGTACGCCACGGCCCGCGCGCGCGCGGAGGGGGCCGCGCCGACGCTCGAGGTGCTCGCGCGGCAGCTCCCGCCCGGCCGCTCCTCGGCCCTCGAGGCCGCCTCGCAGGCCCTCATGTTCGGCACGGCCTTCGGCCTGTCGTGGCCCGTGGCGCCGGGCACCCGCATCACCTCGCCCTTCGGGCTGCGCGCGCACCCGACGCTGGGCCGGCAGCAGCTCCACACGGGGGTCGACCTGTCGGTGCCCGAGGGGACCCCGGTGAAGGTGGTGGCCGCCGGCGTGGTGAGGCGCGCGAGCGAAGACGCCGTCAACGGCAAGGTGGTGATCGTCGACCATGGGCGCGGCGTGACGACTGCGTACTGTCACAACTCGCGGCTGCTGGTGACGGCGGGGCAGCACGTTGAGGCGGGCCAGGCGGTGTCGGTGTCTGGCAACACCGGCCGGAGCACCGGGCCGCATCTGCACTACCAGCTCGAGCTGGGGCGCCGGCCCGTCGACCCGCTCCGCTTCCGTGGGCGTGGCGGAGCGGTGGGTGGTCTCGTGCCGGCGTCACCGGGCCCGCGACTGCCTGAACCAGCAACGGGCAGGCGAGCGCTCGAGGAGGCCTTCGAGCGGGCCGGGCGGCCGCCCGAGGACACCGAGGTCCCGCCCTGAGGCCGCGCCGGCGTCGAGCGCTCGGGGGCGCGCCGGGCCGACCGGGTGAGGGTGCCGGCCGACTCAGAGCGGGCGCTCGTAGACACGCCAGCGCTTGTAGAGCTTCGCGCCCATGCGCTCGATGCCGCGGTTGATGCCGTCGTTGTCTTCGAGGGTCCACGACAGCTCGCCGGCCTCGTAGCCCGCGGCCTTGCCGCGCACCGAGATCTCCTCGTACAGCACCGCCGCGAGGGCGCCGTACTTCCGCGACGCGCGATAGTCGTGGTGGACGCCGAGCATGATGAGGCGCGCCCGCTTCGGGCGGTTGAACTTCAGCCGCCACAGGAGCTTGACGAGGTTGATGGGGTTCTTCAGCAGCTCTCCGTCGAAGTCGCGCACCAGCTCGTTCACGTCGGGGATCGCGAAGAGCATCGCCGCCGGTTTGCCGTCGACCTCGGCGACGTAGGCGAGCCGCTCGTCGATGAACAGTTTGTACTCTTTGGCGATGACCTCGAGCTCGAGGTCGGTGAAGGGCGTGAAGTTCCAGTTGTTGCGCCAGGCCTCGTTGTAGATGTCTTTGATGATGCCCGCCTCACGGGGCAGCTGGGCGATCTCCATCAGGCGAATCTTCACGTTGGGCAGCGCCCGGGTCTTGTCGGCCACCTTCTTGGTGAACTCGTCCATCGGCGTGGCGGCGTCGTACAGCCAGCCGTAGAAGTCTTTCGCCTTGCCGTACCCGCACGCCTGGATAAGCGCGTCCATGAAGGGGCGGTTCCAGGTGGTGCCGATCATGTTGGGTGTGTCGAAGCCCTCGACGAGGATGCCGACCTCGCCCTTCGTGTCGAGGGTGATGGGCCCCCGGAGCCGGACGCGACCTTTCGCGCGTGCCCAGGCCTCGGCCACGTCGAAGAGCGCGCGGGCGACCGCCTGGTCGTCGAGGCACTCGAAGAAGCCAAAGAAGCACGTCTTCGGCTCCTGGGGCCACGTCTTGTCGTAGTCGAAGTCGATCTGCGCCGAGATGCGGCCGACAGGCTTGCCGTCGCGAAAGGCCGTCCACGCGGCGAGCTCGCCGTGCGCGAGGAACACGCTCTTCTTCGGGTCGAGCTGCTTGCGGTAGTCGTCCTTGAGTGGGGGAACCCAGTGCTTTTCGCGCGTCATGCCGACGTCCCACGGCACGTTGATGAACGTCTCGACGTCCCTGCGGTTGCCCAACACGACCTGCTTCACCTCGATGTCGCCCATGCGGGTGTGGCTACCTCAGGAGGCCCGCGGGCTTGAGGGGAAAATGCGCTATGGCCTCTCGCATGAGCGACGTCCCCGTGAAGGTCCGGCGAGTGCGAGACAACCGGGACCTGCCCCTGCCGAGCTACCAGACCGAGCTGTCGGCAGGGCTCGATCTGCACGCCGACCTCGAGGCCCCGGTGACGCTCGAGCCGCTGCAGCGCGCGCTGGTGCCGACCGGGCTGGCGCTCGAGCTGCCGGCGGGGTTCGAGGGCCAGGTGCGGCCGCGCAGCGGGCTTGCCGTCAAGCTGGGGCTGACCTGCCTCAACGCCCCAGGCACCATCGACGCCGACTACCGCGGCGAGGTGAAGGTGCTGCTGGTCAACCTCTCGAACCAGCCCGTCACCCTCGAGCGGGGCGACCGCGTCGCCCAGCTCGTGGTGGCGCCCGTCAGCCGCGCCACCCTCGTCGAGGTCGAGGTGCTGTCCGACACGGAGCGGGGCTCGGGGGGCTTCGGGTCGACCGGCGTTCCGGGCCGCTCCGGCCGTTGCTGAACCGTCGCCAATCGGGTAAAAAGCCCAGACTGATTCATGTGTTACGCCGGCCGTCAGGCCGTCGGAGTCCGAGGAGCCTCCTCAGGTGCTTTGCTACCGCTGTGGCAGCCACGTCGCGGACGGCATCGAAACGTGTCCGACGTGCGGCCAGAAGCTCGCCGGCGGTGGCCTTCGGCAGGCAACGGGCACGTTCTCTCGCCGCAAGGCGACCTCGCAGATCATCGAGGGCGCGCCGTACCGGCCGCAAGACCTCGTCGCCAACCGCTACCTCGTGAAGGACGTGGTGGGCGCGGGGCCGCTCGGCGTGGTGTTCCGCGCGCACGACAAAGAGGTAGACGTCGAGGTGGCGCTCAAGGTCGTCAACGCGCGTCTCTGTCAGACGGCCGACGAGCGTCGCACCTTCGCGAAGCAGCTGCGGTTGGCACGCAAGCTCTCGCACCCGAACCTCGTGCGCGTCTACGAGGAGGGCGAGGACCAGGACCGGCCCTTCTTCACCTCGCAGTTTCTCGACGGGCTCACGCTGCGGAAGATCATCGACCTTCGCCTGCAGAAGGGGCAGTTCTTTGCGCTGCACGAGATCGAGCCGATTCTCAGCCAGGTCTGCTCGGCGCTCGACGGGGCGCACAAGGTCGGTCCGCACACGAGCATCAAGCCCGACAACGTGCTCGTGTTGCCCGACCTGCTCAAGGTGACCGACTTCGGGTTGGGGCTCGCGCTCCCGCGGCTGCCGTACGTGCAGGCGATGAAGTCGAGGAAGGCCGACCGCTACCTCTCGCCCGAGATGGTCGACGGGGGCGAGGTCGACGGCCGAACCGACGTCTACTCCGTAGGCGTCATCCTCGGCGAGATGCTGTCGGGCCTGACGCCCGACGGCGCCGCGCCCGAGCTGCAGCGCCGCAACCCGAACGTGCCGCAGGCCATCGAGGGGCTGTACCGCAAGGCCATCAACTCGAACCCGAACGCGCGCTTCAAGACCGCCGGTGAGCTCTTCGCCGAGTTCTCCGGCCTGGTGAAGGCGAACGCGCCGGCGCCCGCAGCGCCGCAACGGCCCGAGCCTGCGACGGGCGCGCCGCCGCCCCTGCGCCCGAGGACGACGACGGGCATGCTGCAGCTTCAGCCGCGCCGAGAGAAGCCGCCCCCGCCGCTCCCCGCGCTGCCACCGCCCCCGCCGAGCACGACGTCGGGCGAGACGCCGCTCGTCGACTCCACGCAGCCGGTCGACTCGAGGCGCATCGACGAGGCGCTTCGCAGCGCCGGCGCGAACCAGGACGCTCCGGACAACCGCGAAGAGACCGCTGTCATCGACTCGGGGAAGGTGCTCGCGTCGCTCGACGCCGACGACCACGCCGAGACGAATGCCGTCGTCGACGCCATCGCGCCGCCCATCGAGCCGGTGTCCGAGGGTAAGACCTGGGTCCTGGTGCTGCTGTTGGTGGTGCTCGGCGTGGGCATCGGCGCGGGAGGCGGGTACTTCCTGATTCAGCGGAAAAAGCACCAGGACGCTGAGGAGGTGCGGCGGCGCGCCGAGGAGGAGCGCCTTCGCCAGGAGGCGGCCCGTCGCGACGCTTCCCCGCCGCCGGACCCCGGCAGCGCGGCCCAGCCAGGCACTCCACCGACCGTCACCGCCACACCCGAGAGCACCGCCTCCGAGACGCTCGCCGCTGCGCGGGCCGCGGCCGCCAACGCCGAGCGCGACCGGCTCGCCGCCGACAAGGCTGCCGCCGAGAAGGCCGCTGCCGACAAGGCTGCTGCCGAGAAGGCTGCTGCAGACAAGGCCGCTGCCGAGAAGGCCGCTGCCGACAAGGCTGCTGCCGACAAGGCTGCTGCCGAGAGGGCCGCCTCCGGAGACAAGACGCCCAGGGTTGCCGTCGCGACGCCAGTGAAGCCGGCCGGCGGCGAGGGCTGCCCCGAGGGGATGCGCGCTGTGGCGGCAGGGGTGTTCCGCATGGGCACCTCGCGCGACGACCCGATGATGGGGTTCGACGAGAAGGTGCTGACGGCGGTCGAGGTGCCCGCCTTCTGCATCGACGCGTACGAGTACCCCAACCGGAAGGGCGCTTCGCCCATGGTGTCCGTCAGCTTCCAGGACGCGAAGCGGTTGTGCGAGGCGCAGACCAAGCGGCTGTGCGGCGAGGCCGAGTGGGAGAAGGCCTGCAAGGGCCCCGCGAGCGCGAAGTGGCCCTTCGGGAACGCCTTCGACGCCGACGCCTGCAACACCGAGGACGACGCCGGTGAGGCCCGCTCACTCGCGCCAGCGGGCCGCTTCGGCAAGTGCCGCAGCGGCTACGGCGTCGGCGACCAGTCCGGGAACGTGGCCGAGTGGACGAGCGACCGCATCATCAAGGGGGGCTCGTTCGCCAGCGGCGATTACGCGGTGCGCTGTGCCGCCCGCAAGCCTGGCGCGAGCTTCAACAAGTCCGGCGAGGTGGGCTTCCGGTGCTGCGCCGACCCGAAGTGACGGGAGGGCGGGCCCGGCGCCTCGCGCTCGCCCTCTCGATGGCGCTCCTGCCCGGGCTCGGCCATGCCCGGCCGCGCGTCGTCGTCGTCCGCTCCGCCGAACTGGGGCCGTACGCCCAGGTGATGGCGGGCTTCTCGGCCGAGGTGAAGGCTGACGTCGGTGACGTGCTCCTCGAAGAGGGTGCTGACGGAGCCGAGCGGACGCTCAAGAAGGTCGCCGAGCAGTCGCCGGCCCTCGTGCTGGCCATCGGGCCCGCGGGGGCCGTCGCCGCCCGCAAGCGGTTCTCCGACGTGCCCATCGTGTTCGCGATGGTGCCGTACTTCCAGAAGTACGACCTCGAGGGCGCCAACACCACCGGCATCGCGCTGACGAGCGACCTCTCGCTCGAGCTGACGGCGGCGCGGGCGCTCCTGCCCAGGGTGAAGCGCGTCGGCGTCGTCGTCGACCCCCGGTACTCCCGCGCCTTCGTCGACGAGGCCGCGCAGCTGGCCCGGGCGCGCGGGCTCACCCTGGTGCCCATCGAGATCGACGCCCCCGCGAAGCTCGACAAGGCCCTCGCGGGCGCCCGGGGTCGCGTCGATGCGCTCGCCGTGGTGTCTGACAAGACCGTCGGCAACGCCGCCGTGGTGGAGCGCCTCCTGGCCTTCGCGCGTGACGAGGCGCTGCCCGTCATCGGCCTCGCCCCGGGCCAGGTGAAGCAGGGCGCCGTCTTCGCGCTGGTGGCGGCGCCGCTCGCCATCGGCCTGCAGGCCGGCCGCGTCGCCAACCGCATCGTCAACGAGAAGGTCGACCCCGGGGCGCTGGCCGTCGCTCCCCCCGAGGGCGCGGAGCTGCACGTCAACCTCGGCGCGGCGACCCGACTGGGGTTGTCGGAGCGCTTCTCGGCCGACGCGCTCGTCTTCGCCGCGCGGCAGGGCCTGGCGGTCAAAGCCGTCGAGTGACGGAGCGCGAGCAGGCGGTGTAGACGCAGCACCCATGATTCCGCGCTACGCCCGAGCCGAGCTCGTCGCCCTGTGGACGCCCGAGGAGCGCCTGCGCCGGTGGCGAGACGTCGAGCTGGCGGCCCTCGAGGGCCTCGTCGAGGCGCAGCTGGCTCCGCGCGAGGCGCTCGAGCGATGCCGCGCAAAGGCCGGAGACTTCGACGCCGCTGACGTCACGGCCATCGACGAGATCGAGAAGACGACGAAGCACGACGTCATCGCCTTCCTCACCTTCATGGAGCGCCGCATCGGCCCCGACGCGCGCTGGCTCCACTGGGGCATGACGTCGAGCGACGTGCTCGATACCTCGCTCTCGCTGCTGCTGCGCGACGCGATGGACCGCATCCTCGCGGGCCTCGAGCGGGCGCGGGCGGCGGTGAAGCGGCGGGCCCTCGAGCACAAGCTGACGCCCATGGTGGGGCGCAGCCACGGCATTCACGCCGAGCCCATCTCGTTCGGGCACAAGCTGGCCATCTGGTACGACGAGCTCGGCCGGGCGAAGACGCGGCTCGAGGCGGCGCGCCGGACCATCGCGGTCGGGAAGATCTCGGGCGCGGTGGGCACCTTCGCGCACTTCCCGCCGTTGGTCGAAGAGCACGCCATGCGCCTGTTGGGCCTGACGCCGGCCCCCGCTTCGAGCCAGGTGCTGCAGCGCGACCGCCACGCGGAGTACTTCGGCGCCCTGGCGCTGCTGGGCAACTCCATCGAGAAGTTCGCGGTCGAGATCCGCCACCTGCAGCGCACCGAGGTGCGCGAGGCTGAAGAGGCCTTCACCGCCGGGCAGAAGGGCAGCTCGGCCATGCCCCACAAGCGCAACCCGATTCTGTCCGAGAACCTCACCGGGCTGGCGCGGCTCCTGCGCGGCTACGCGATGACGGCCTGGGAGAACGTGCCGCTGTGGCACGAGCGCGACATCTCGCACTCGTCGGTCGAGCGCGTCATCGGGCCCGACGCCACCGTGTTGGCCGACTTCATGCTGCACCGGTTCGCTGGCCTGATGGAACAGCTCACCGTCTACCCCGAGGCGATGCAGAAGAACCTCGACCTGCTCGGCGGCGTGGTGCACTCGCAGCGCGTCCTGCTCGAGCTCGCCCGGCGCGGGGTAGACCGGCAGGAGGCCTACGTCTACGTGCAGCGCAACGCGATGCGCTTCTTCGAGACGGGCACCCCCTTCAAGGCGGCGCTCCTCGCGGACGCCGACCTCGCGCGGCACCTCTCGGCTCAGGACATCGAGGCGTGCTTCAGCGCCGGGCACCACCTGCGCCACGTCGACGCCATCTTCGCCCGCGTCTTCGGCGACTGACGCCTCAGTGCTTGAAGCCGCCCGGCTGCGCCGGGGCCAGCCCGGTCAGCTCGTTGACCGCCGCCGGGCAGGTGGCGACGACGCTCGGGTCGGCCAGCACGGCCCCGTACCAGTCGCGGTCTTCGAAGAGCACCGCGTCGCGCACCTCGACCTCGGTGACGTCGCGATTCATCTCCCAGAACTGGCCCCGCACCAGCATGCGCTGGCCGCGAAACACCTTCTCGAGGTCGATGAACTGCTTCGGGGCGAGCTTCGCGATGATGCGCACTGGCGGCGGCGGCGGGGTGCGGGCGCTCGTGCCGTAGAGGTCGATCTCCTGCTTGCGCGGATCTGGCGGCACCCACTGGAGGATGGAGACGAGCTCACCGAACTCGACGGCGGTGTACTTCTTCGCGCCCTTCTTGCCCTTCTTCGGCGCATTCGAGCCCGTGTCCAGCATCGTGGCGCCGCCCCAGGCCACCGCGCGGTCGAGGAAGGTGTCGCGGAAGGTGCCGACCACGTCGGTGGTGACGGCCGAGTTCGCGCCGAGCACGTCGGTGTAGTAGCGCGAGCGCAGCACCGGCAGCTGGAAGGCCGACGAGTCGACGAAGGTGATGCCCTCGTTCATCATCTTGAGCTTCCCGACGTCGATGATCTTGACCACCGTGTTGACGTTCTTCGCCGTCTCGAGCCACTCGTCGGGCAGGCGGCCGTCGATGAGCACCCGCCGCACCATCGACACGAGGTAGGCCATGGCGGGGAAGTTGGGCGTCGACACCTGCGTCTGCAGGGCCGCCTGCAGGTTGGGGTCGAGGCCGAAGTTCTCGTCGCGCTTGTGCAGCGTCGGGCCTACCTCGGCGAGCGCGGTCAGCAGCGCGCCCAGCACCATCACGCAGCCCGGCTCGGGCGAGCCCTCCTTGAGCAGGCGCGCGAGCTTCGACCGCGCGAAGCGCCGGTCCATCGTCTCCTCGCGGAAGAGCGGCGGCTTGCCGGTGCCGAACAGCTCGTCCTTCTGGGCGAGCGCGGGGAGGGCGACGAGGCAGGCGAGGGCGAGGGCGACGGCTCTCATGGCAGGCTCGAGGGTAGCAGAGCCACGGGTGGGACGAGCCGCAGCGTCGGCTATTCTTCGGAAGGCGCGCGGTCCCGCCACGCCGCCTCGGCCCCAGGCGGGCGCGGAGCGCGGCGTCACGTTCGGGCCGGCACGGACTCGCCTCCGCGGCGCAGGGCGCGGCGAGGGGGCGCTCACCGCAGCGGGGCGGCCCCGGGGGCGGGGTTGGTCCGTGGCGCTCCCGGGTCGCCCAGGCGCCACCAGGCGATGGCCGCCGGCAGCAGCTCGGCGGCGGCGGCGACGAGGAACAGCCACTGCCCGCCGAGTCGCTCGTACAGCTGCCCCGCGCCCGTGAAGCCGACGAGGCCGCCGAGCCCGAAGGTGGCAGCGACGAAGAGCGCCTGGCCCGTCGCGCGCAGGCTCTCCGGCGAGCGGGCCGCGACCCACGAGATGCTGGCGACGTAGAAGGCGCCGAAGCTCAGGCCGTGGAGCGCCGCCAGGGCCACCAGGCCCCCCTGCGACGTCGTCAGCCCCATCGCGGCCCAGCGGCAGGCGCTCGCGGCGAAGGCCACCAGCAACACCGCCCGGGGCGACAGGCGGTGCGACCAGCGCGGCCAGGTGGCCAGCACGAGGACCTCGCTCGTCACCGCGACGCTCGACGAGAGGCCCAGCGTCGACGGGGGGAAGGCGAGCGCCGAGAAGTGGAGCCCCAGTGAGCCGTGGTAGGGCGCGCTCGCGACCCAGTGCGTCGCGCTCGAAAGCAGCAGCCAGCGCAGCTGTGGGTCGCGCAGCAGCGCAAAGGCGCCCGAGAGGTTGGCGCGGGGCCCCCGGCGCTCGACGGGCGGCGCGCGGGCCAGCGTCGCCAGCGCCCAGCCCGTGAAGGCGGCGATGAGTGCCAGCGCTACCACCACCACCCGCCGGTCAACCGCGTCGACGCCGAAGCCGAAGGCCAGCGTCGACACCACGAAGCCGAGGGAGCCGAAGGTGCGCAGCCGCGCGAACGAGCCCCCGTGCCGCTGCACCGCGGCGAGCGCCAGGCTGTCGAGCAGGGTGGTGGTGGCCGCGTTGAAGCTCGCGAAGAGGGCGAGCGCCCCCAGCACCCCGGCGAACGACGTCGCCCCGAGGAGCACGGCGAAGCCGACCAGGCTGCCCGCCGAGAGCACGAGGAGCACCACCCCGGGCCTGCCGGTGCGGTCGGCGAGCTGCCCCCACAGCGGTGGCGCCACCAGGGCGAAGAAGGGCCCCGTCGACAGCAGCACCCCGATGGCCGCCGGCTCGAGGCCCAGCGTCCGGAGATACACGGGCAGGAACGGCAACGTCACGCCGACGAACATGAAGTACAGCAGGTACGAGACGACGAGGCTGCGCGTGTTTGCCATCGATCGCGAAGTGCCCTAACACGACCGTCGATGTCAGTGAGCCCCGCGCCCATCACCATCGTCCCGGTGCAGAACGAGGGCGAGCTATTCCAGGCCCTCGCCATTCGCGAGGTCGTCTTCATCGAGGAGCAGAGCGTTCCCGAGTCCCTCGAGCGCGACGCCGAGGACGCGACGGCGTTCCACGTGCTGGCGATGAAGGGCAAGCACGCGGTGGGCACCGGCCGCCTGTGGCAGCTGCCGGCGCCGCCGCCCGGGGCACAGGGGGCGTGGGGTCGAATCGGCCGCATGGCCGTGTTGTCGAGCGATCGGAAGGCCGGGGTTGGGGCCAGGCTGCTCGAGGCGCTCGAGGCCGAGGCCCGGCGGCGCCGGCTCGACGGCATCCTCCTGCACGCCCAGCTGTCGGCCATGGAGTTCTACAAGCGCCATGGGTACGAGGCGTCGGGCGCCGTCTTCGAAGAGGCCGGCATGCCCCACCTCGAGATGAAGAAGCTGCTGTGAGGGGGCGCCGCGCGCGGGGCGCGGCTACTTCCCGGTCGCTTCGGGCGCCGACGGCTTGAGCGTCAAGCGCTCGACGAGCTCGAGCAACGCCGGGAACAGCACCGTGGTGCCGAGGAAGCTGCAGGCCACCCCCAGCACCGCCAGCCAGGCGATGCTGCGCAAGCCTTCGTGGCGGGCGACGAAGAGCGCCGCGTAGCCGGCGGCGTTGCTGCACGTCGCGACGAGGCTCGCGAAGCCGGTGTGGCGCAGGGCGTGACCGATCGACCCCCGGCCCTCCTCGAGGTACCGGTGGTACAGGTGCACCGAGTTGTCGACGGCGATGGTGAGCAGGTTCGGCAGTACCACCACGTTGAGGAAGTTCAGCTTCACGTCGAAGAGCTGCATCGCCCCGAAGATGCAGGTGATGCCGACGTACAGCGGCACCGTCACCAGCGCCGCGCGCCGCAGCGACCGCAGGCTGACGAGGATCATCACGAACACGACGACGCTGGCGCCCAGCATGATGAAGGGCCCGTCTTCGCGAACGATGGTGAAGATGCGCGAGGCGATGCGGTTGGTGTCGAGGACGCGGGGGTCGAGGCCCGATGAGCGCCCGCGCGCCGTCACCTCGTCGAGGTCGGCTGCCCAGCGGTCGAGCGCGTCGGCGTTGTACCCGGTCAGCGCGGGGAAGATGAGCACGAAGGTGCCCTCGCCGCGGTTCGGCTGAAAGCGCCGGCGAAGCTCGAGCGGCACCTCGTCGGGGCCCCAGGGGCTCGCGTCGAGCATCTCGGCCAGCGCCTCGAAGCGCGCCCTGTCCTGCCCGGTGCGGATGGCCTCTGGCACCCGCCCCAGCACCGCGCGGAGCCGCTCGATGCCCGCCCGCCGGGCCTCGACCTCGGCCGGCGGCGGGAAGAAGTCGTTGAGGGTCGCCACCTCGGAGATGGCCGACGTGGTGCCCTTCTCGGCCTTGAAGGCCCGCGCCGTCGCCGCCAGGCGGGCCGCCTCGTCGAGCGAGCGCACGGCGATGATGGCCGGCGTCATGATGACGCCGAGCTGCTCGTTGATGGCCTCGTCGAGCTCGGTGGCCGGCGACTTGCCCTTGAGGCGCTTGAGGTCCTTCTCGAACGAGGCCTTCGGGGCGAAGGTGGCCGAGACGGCGGCCACCGCGGTGATGGCCACCACCAGCGCCACCAGCACCCCCGTCGGCACCCGCGGCCCCGTGGCCGGGCGCCCGTCACCGTCGAGCGCGACAGGGCGGGCCTTGAACGGCCGGACGGCCTCGGCGAGGCGCAAGATGGCCGGCGCCATGACGTAGGCCGACAGCACGGTGGCCATGACGCCGAAGCCGGCGATGCCACCGAATTGCTTGAAGGCGTCGAAGCGGCTCGCCAGCAGCACGAGGAAGGCCGCCGAGTTGGTGAGCGCGCTGGTGATGGCGCCGGGGAAGGTGCTCAGCACCGTCGTGCGCAGGGCCGGCAGCACCTCGTCCAGCCGCCGCTCTTCCCAGTACCGCATGGCGAGGTGCGTGCCGTACTCGAGCCCCAGCCCCACCAGGATGGCTCCCAGGAAGCCGGTCACCGGGTTGAGGTGCCCGATGGTGAAGTACGCGAAGGCGAAGGTGGCCGAGATGCCCAGCGCCACCGGCAGCGCCACCACGAGGAGCGCGGTGAGGCGGCGGGTCGACAGCAGGATGATGGTGAGCGCCAGCACCGACGAGACGAGCCCCGCGCGGCCGAGATCCTCGCGCATGACGTCGTCTTCCTCGACTCGCGCGACGTAGGCGCCGGTGAAGTCCGCCTCGAGGCCCGGGTGCGCGGCGGAGAGGCTCCGCGTCACCTCGGTCACCTTCGCGAGGATCTGCCGGTTGAAGTCGAGGTCGCCGGCCTGCCGCGTCGGCTTGACGAAGAGGTAGAGCTCGGGCGCGGTGCGGCCCTCGAGGTATTCGCCCTGGCGGCCGCGGCTGCCGTAGGTGCGCTCGAGCTCCTCGAGCGTCGGCGGCGGCGCCTCGTCGAGCAGGTCCACGAAGCCCGGCAGGGCCCGCTGCTTCTCCCAGGTGATGCGCGCGTCGACGTCATCGGCCAGCGCCCCGAGCGTCGGCGCGGGGAGCAGCCACAGGGCCCGCCGCTTGAAGAAGGCGGCGTCGAAGCGGTACTCGACGTATGACACCAGTGCTCGCTCGGCCTCGAGCCGGGTGGCGAGCGCCGCGGCGTACGCCCGTCGCCCCTCGGTCGTCGAGCCGCGCACCCGCACCACGAAGTAGCCGCCGCCCCCCGCCAGCTCCTGGACGACCTTGAGATCCTGCACCTCGCGGGTCGAGTCCGGCAGCAGCTCGATGAAGTCGCCCCGGAAGCCCAGCCGGCTCGCGATGAGCGCGAACGCGCCCCCGATGGCGAGCAGCACGAGGAACACGACGGCGGGCCGCTGGAAGCTGAACGTCGCGAGCCGCGTCAGCAGGTGGCCGGTACGAGAGTCAGGCGACATCGAAGAGGTTCCGCCCGCCGAAATCGTTGGGGCGCGCCGCGTAGCATGCGTGCTCCCCCGGCGCTACAGTCGGCGCTGGAGACGAGATGCGGCGCCCAAGACCCCCAGCAGGTGCAGCGGCGCCGTCGGCGGCGCCAGGCGCGGCGCGCCGGCTCGGGGGTGTCGTCGCGCTGGCCCTGGCGGTGGCGGCGGTGGCCCGGGCGGAGGAGGGCTGGACGACGGTGGTCACCGGCCCGGTGACGGTGAAGAACCGGTCGATCCCTGGCTCGCCCATCAAGGAGGTCTGGGCCGAGGGGGCAATCGACGCGCCGCTCATCGACGTGCAGGACGCGCTGATGAACGTGTCGCGGCTGAAGTCCTTCATGCCGTACATGAAGGACGCGCGGATCATCGGCGAGCACCCCGCGGACCAGAGCGTCTTCATCTACACGCTCATCGACCTGCCGGTGGTGGGCAAGCGGGACTACGTCACGCAGCTCTGGCAGCCGCAGGCGGTCAAGCCCGACGGCACCGGCACC
>JADCJJ010000483.1 GCA_020247085.1 Myxococcaceae bacterium
CGAGGCGGGCGACGTGGCCCGAACGCTGGGCGCCCTCGCGGCGGGCGACGTCGACCAGGCCGGCGAGGGCCGGTGCGCCCGGCGCACGCCGCTGCTGTTGGCGGCCGAGCGGGGGCACCTCGAGCTCGTCGAGGCGCTGCTGGCGAGGGGCGCCGACGTGGACTTCACCGTGGTGGACCGGCGGAGCGCGCTCCCGGGACGCGTCACCGCCGAGTGCCTGGCGCGGGCGAACGGGCACCAGGCCGTGGCGGCGCTCCTGCGGAGGCGCGGCGCGCACGACACCACCGATGGCTGCCGGGGGCGCGCGCTGCTCGTGGCGGCGCTCCGGGCAGCGGACGCGGCGCAACTGGGAGAGGCGAGGCGGGCCGGCTACCGCCTCGCGCTCGAGCAGGTTCGCGAGGCGCTCACGGCGACCGACTGCGGAGCGCGCGCGGCGTACTGCATCGAGCTCTCGCTCCATCTCCCCAGCGAGCCGTCGGTCGAGCGCGACCGCGTGCTCTCGCGCTTCTGGGCCCGGGTGCACACGGCGCCCGCGCTGCGCCGGACGCTGCCGCTCCCGGGCAAGCGCTGACGCGGGCGCGCCGCCGGCCGAGCTGACGAGTCGCTCACGCCCCTCGCCCGGCCCCCTCGTCGAGGCTCGAGAAGAAGCGCCGCTTGAGCGCCTCGGTGGCCACGACGTAGGCAACGGTGACGCCGAGGACGGCCCCGAGGATGCCCATCGGCAGCGGCACCAGGCCGAGGAGGCCCGCACCCGGGACGAAGGGCAGCGCCAGCGCCGCCACCGCCACCGCCGCCGAGGTCACCACCAGCAACCGGCCCGGCCGGCTCTCGAGCGCGGGCCGGCGCGTGCGCACGACGAGGGCGACCGCGACCTCGGTGAGGAGCGACTCGACGAACCAGGCGGTCCGGAACACCTGGGGCGAGGCCCCGAAGCCGAGCAGCAGCGTCGCGAACATCAGCCCGTCGAACACCGACGACAGCGCGCCGAAGCGGAACATGAAGGAGCGCACGACGCGCATGCCCCAGCGCCGGGGGGCCGACAGCCACTCCTCGTCGACCGCGTCGTTCGCGAGCCCGACGGCGGGGACGTCGGAGAGGAAGTTGTTCAACAGAATCTGGCCCGGCAACAACGGGAAGAAGGGCAACACGACCGAGGCGGCGGCCATGCTCAGCATGTTGCCGAGGTTGGCGCTCGTCGTCGTCAGCACGTACTTGAGGGTGTTGGCGAAGGTGCGGCGCCCCGCGAGGATGCCGCGCCGCAGGACACCGAGGTCGCGCTGCAGCAGCACGAAGTCGGCGGCCTCGCGGGCGACGTCGACGGCCGACTCCACCGAGATGCTGACGTCGGCGGCGTGCAGCGCCGGCGCGTCGTTGACGCCGTCACCCATGTACCCCACCACCGCACCCGTCTTCTTCAGCGCGAGGATGATGCGCTCCTTCTGGTTCGGGTCGACCCCGGCGAACACGTCGGTGCGCGGCGCGAGGTTCCACAGCGCATCGTCGCCGAACTCGGCGAGCTCACGGCCGGTCACCACGCGCGGCGCCGGCAGGCCGATTCGCTCGCACAGGTGCCGGGTGACGTGGGGGTTGTCGCCGGTGATGACCTTGAGCGACACCCCCAGCCGGCGCAGGCTGGCGAGCGTCTCGGCCACGCCCGGCTTGGGCGGGTCGGCGAAGAGGAGAAAGCCCTCGAGCTCGAGGTCACGCTCGTCGGCCTTCGTCCACGGCGCCTCCACTGGCCGCGGCGCGACGGCCCGGCTCGCGACCGCCAGCACGCGGAAGCCCGCCTGGCTCTGGGCCTCGACGAAGGCGTCGACGGCCTTCTGGCGCGCGTCGTCGACGCCGCGGCACGCCTGGAGCACGGTCTCGACGGCCCCCTTCGTCACCAGCCGCGCGGCGCCGGGCCCGTCCTCGACCACGACGCTGAGGCGCTTCCGCACGGAGTCGGAGGGCACCGCGTCGAGCTTGCGGGGCAAGGGCGGAAGCCCCTCGACGCCCCGCGCCGCTCCGACGACGGCCTCGTCCAGCGGGTTCGAGACGCCGGTCTGCAGGGCCGCGTTGTCGCGGGCGAGCCCGAGCAAGCGCCGTGATGGGCCCCCCGCCTCGTCGACGGCGGCGTCGAGCCGCACCACGCCCTCGGTGAGGGTGCCGGTCTTGTCGGTGCAGAGCACCGTCATGCTGCCGAAGTTCTCGATGGCGTTGAGGCGGCGCACCAGCACCCCCTCGCGCACCATGTCCGAGGCGCTTCGCGCGAGGTTGACGGCGAGAATGGCCGGGAGGAGCTCGGGCGTCAGCCCCACGGCCAGCGCGAGCGCGAAGAGGAGCGACTCGACGCCGGGCCTGTGGGCGAGCAGGTTGAGGGCCAGCACCGCCAGCATCATCACCAGCATCACGCGGGTGAGCAGGCCGCCGAAGTGCCGCAGGCCGCGGTCGAACTCGGTCTCAGGGGCCCGCAGCGCCAGCCGCTCGGCGACGCGCCCGAACTCGGTGGCCCGCCCCGTCGTCAGCACCACGGCGCGGGCGGTGCCGCTGCGCACGTGCGTACCGAGGAAGACGGCGTTGCGGCGCTCCGGAATCGTCCGCGCCTCTGGGAGAAACCCCGGCTCCTTCTCGACGGGGAACGTCTCGCCCGTCAACTCGGCCTCGCTCACGAAGAAGTCGCGCGCCTCGAGCAGCAGCGCATCGCCGGCGACGAGAGCCCCGGCGCTCAGCACCAGCACGTCTCCCGGCACGACGGAGGTCGACGGCACCACGAGCTCTCGGCCTCCCCGCTTGACCTTCGTCTTGAGGGTGATGCGCGCGCGGAGCCGCTCGACGTCGCGGCCCGCCCGGAACTCGCGCCAGAAGCCGACCGCCGCCGACACTGCGACGATGGAGACGACGACGACGGTGTCGGTCCACTCGCCCGCCGCCGCCGAGGCCCCCGCCGCGAAGAGGAGGATGAGCGAGAGCGGGTTGGCGAGCTGCGCCCACGCGAGCCGCAGGGCGCTCAGCCGCTCACCGCGACGCAGCTCGTTCGGGCCGTACCTGGCCAGGCGGGCCGCGGCCTCGTCCTCGCTCAGCCCCGAGGGGGTGCTGCCCACGCTGGAGAGCACCGCCTCGACCTGGCCGTTCCACCAGTCTGCCTGCATGCGGTGCCCCCTCCCGCCCGTACCACCGCTTCTCCCACGGCCCGTCGCGGGCTGCACGGCGCGCGACGGCCAGGCACGCAGGGACTCGGGCTTCGCCTCGACTGGAGGCGCGGTTGGCGCGGAGGCGCCCGCGGCGGAGCGCCCCGCTGACCCTCAGGCCCGCTTCTCGGAGTCGAGCATCGCCATCTGCCCGGCGTCGTAGCGGGCGCCAGCGACCAGCCCGGGCGTCACGGCCTGCTCGAGCGAGGCGAGCTCGGCCGGCGACAGCTCGAGGTCGAGCGCCTTCACCGCGTCGACAAGCTGCGCGCGGGTGCGGGCCCCGATGACGGGCACCACGTCGGCGCCGCGCGCCAGCACCCAGGCGATGGCGAGCTGGGCCGGCGTGACGCCGCGGCGCTCGGCGAGGCCTGCCAGCGTGCGGTGGGCGGCGGCGTTCACCGCCGCGTTGTCACCCGAGAAGCGCGGCAGCCACGCCCGGTAGTCCGTCGGCCCCTTCGGCGCCGAGCCCGTCAGCAGGCCCCGCGACAGCACGCCGTAGGCGGTGACGCCGACCCCCAGCGCGCGCAGCGCCGGCAGGTCGGCCTCGAGCCCCCGACTGATGAGCGAGTACTCGAGCTGAACGTCGACGACGGGGTGGACGGCGCTGGCGCGGCGCACCGTGGTGGCGTTGACCTCGGAGAGGCCGATGTGCCGCACGAAGCCGCCCTTCACCAGCTCGGCGAGCGCGCCCATCGTCTCCTCGATGGGCACCGCTGGGTCGAGGCGGCCAGGCCGGTAGACGTCGACGTACTCCGTACCGAGACGGTCGAGGCTGTAGGCCAGCGCGTTCTTCACGGCGACCGGGCGACCGTCGAAGCCCGTCCAGCCTCCACCGGGGGCGCGCAGCGCGCCGAACTTCACCGACAGGAGCACGTCCTTGCGCCGGTTGCCGAGCGCCCGCTGGAGCAGCCGCTCGTTGTGGCCGACGCCGTAGAAGTCGCCGGTATCGAAGAGCGTGATGCCCAGGTCGACCGCCGCTCGAATGGTCGCCACGCTCTCGGCCTCGTCGGCCGGGCCATACATGGCCGACATGCCCATGCAGCCGAGGGCGAGGGGGAAGACGGTGGGGCCGGTGCGTCCGAGCTGCCGTGGGGCGTGAGCCATGGGTTCTCCTCGAAGGGGTGAGCGCGACGGACCGAGGTGTATTCTTTCGTCGAAGAGCGACCTAGACCCCGCTCTTGCGGACTCTTTTCAGGAAACCAAAACAATGGACCTGCTTCGAACGATGGGCGCCTTCCGGGAGGTGGCGCGGCGGGGTGGGTTCTCGGCGGCGGCTCAGGCGCTACGCGTGTCGAACGCGACGGTGACGGCGCAGGTGCAGCAACTCGAGGCGCACCTCGGGGTGGCGCTGTTCCACCGGACGACGCGGCGGGTGACGCTGACGACCGACGGCGCGGCGGCGCTCGAGCGGGTCGAGCGGCTGCTCGAGGACGTGGACGAGCTGCAGGAGGACGTGCGGGGCCGCACCCGGGCGGCGCGGGGGCGGGTGCGCGTCGACGTGCCGGCCGCATTCGGCCGTCACATCCTCGCGCCGGCGCTCCCGTCGTTCTTCTCGAAGCACCCGCACGTGCAGCTCGAGCTGGGCAGCTCCGACCGGCCCGTCGACCTCTTCCGCGAGGGCATCGACTGCGTGGTGCGCGGCGGACCGGTGTTCGACGACTCGCTCATCGCGCGGCGGCTGAAGACGCTGCCCATCGTGACGTTGGCGTCGCCGAGCTACCTGCGGCGCGCGGGCACGCCGAAGACGCCTGACGACTGCCGCGCCCACCGGGCGGTGAACTTCTTCTCGCCCCGCAGCGGCGAGGTGTTCGCCTTCGACTTCGAGCGCGACGGCCAGGTGCTCGAGGTGCCCATTCCGCACGCGGTGGCGTGCAACGACTCGGACACGCTGTTGGCCTGCGGCGTGGCCGGGCTCGGCCTGCTGCAGGCGCCGAGGTCAGCCCAGGTCGACGCCCTCATCGCGCAGCGCAAACTGGTGCAGGTGCTGCCGGCGTGGACGTGCGGCGCGCTCCCGGTGGCGGTGCTCTACCCGCCGACTCGGCACCTCTCGGCGCGCGTGCGCGCCTTCGTCGACTGGCTGGTGAGCGCCGGGGTGTGAGCGCCATCGCCCAGGCGGGGGCGAGCGATGACTGCCGCGAGAGCCACTCCCCGAAGCGCCGCGTCGTACGCACGGAGCCTCACGCGGGGGGGCGAGCGATGACTGCCGCGAGAGCCACTCCCCGAAGCGCCGCGTCGTGCGCACGCGGCAGCTCATGCACGGGCGAGCGATGACTGCC
>JADCJJ010000484.1 GCA_020247085.1 Myxococcaceae bacterium
ACCTTCGTGCGCAGGTGCTGACGCAGCTCCTTGACGACGATGGGGTTGGTGCGGTCGGCCAGCCGCGCGCCGAGGCGGTCGAGCCAGTCGGGCGCGGGCGACGGCGCGGCGAGGGCCTGGGGCGCGCTCACTGGACCTTCCCCTTCGTGACGTGCAGGAACGCGTCCTCGAGGTCGAGCTGGCGCGTGTGAAAGGCGCACACCGGCACGCCCTCTCGCACCAGGGCGCCCAGCAGGCGCGCGCAGGCCTCGTCCACCCACTGGGGCCCAGGCGCGGCGCCAGGGTCGAGCTCGAGCCGTACGCGCACCAGGTCCTGGGCGGCGCTGACGGACTTCACCAGCGGCTGCACCAGCAGCACGCGCTCGGCGTGGGCGAGGGCCTCGGCCAGCTTCCCGTCGGGCACGAAGAGCTTGAGCTGCGCCTCGGTCGAGGGCGCCGCGCCGGCCGAGCGGTGCAGCAGCTCGGCCACCGGGCCCTGCGCCAGGAGCCGCCCCTGCTCGATGATGGCGCAGCTGTCGCAGATCTCGCTCAACTCGGTGAGGATGTGACTCGAGATGAGCACCGCCTTGCCTTGCGAGGCGAGGGCGCGGAGCAGCTCCCGCAGCTCGATGCGCGCGCGGGGGTCGAGCCCGTCGGCCGGCTCGTCGAGGATGAGCAGGCGCGGGTCGTGCAGCAGCGTGCGGCCCAGGGCGACCCGCTGCTTCATGCCCTTCGACAGCTCGCTGGTGAGCTTCTCCCGCAGGGGCATCAGTCCGGTGAAGTCCATCACCGCGTCGACGCGCTCGACCCGGGGGCGGCCCCGCTGGCCGTACGCGCGCGCGAAGAAGTCGAGGAACTCGACCACCGTCATGTCGTCGTAGGTGCCGTAGCGGTCGGGCATGTACCCGATGAGGGGCCGCGCCTCGTCGGGCTGCTCCACCACCGAGCGACCGTCGAGCAGCACCTCACCGCCGGTGGGCACGTCGAGCGTCGCCAGGATGCGCATCGTCGTCGACTTGCCGGCGCCGTTGGGGCCGATGAACCCGAGGATGGTGCCGGCCTCGAGCGTGAAGCTGACGTCGTCGACGGCCTTGAGCGCCCCGTAGTGCCGCGACAGGTTCCGCACCTCGAGCAGGCTCATGGTTCCACCTCTCCCCGGACGACGTGGGTCGCGTCGTGCAGCTCGACGTCGACGCCGCCCGTCGGCACGAAGCCCCGGCCCTTGACGCGGGCCAGGAATTCGCCGTCATCGAGCGCCCGCAGCACCAGCGGCTCGAGGACGGTGGGCGTGAAGCGGCTCGCGCCGGGGAGCTCGAGCGACTTCGGGTCGACGAATGCGGCGAGCCGCATCGTCGCCTCGCCGCCGTCGCGCACGTCGCTGACGACGTAGAGTTCGCCTTCGAGCTGGACCCACGCCGTCTCGAGGGCGACGCCCAGCGCGTTCTGGAGCACGACGCCGTCGCCCTGACGCCGGGCCAGCAGGCGCGCGCGTGACGGCGAGACCGAGACGACGCCCCACTCGCGGTAGACGCGCGGGGGCACGAAGTCGGCCCCGAGCCGCGCCCCGTCGCGCCACTCGACCGACACGAGCTGGTCGCCGCGCCCATACCCGGTCGTGTTCGCACCGATGAGCGCCGTGGCCCCATCGAGCGCGACGCCGCGCGGGGCGAGGTTCGCGTACCAGGCCGACAGGCCCACGGTGATGGCGCGGTGCCCCTCGCGGTCGAGCAGCGTGAAGCCCGACGTCGCGACGTGCACCCGCAGCCCCTCGAGCAGCACCGAGGAGCCGAACATCAGAGCAGACGTCACCAGCGCCGTCAGCGGGATGGTGGCGAGCAGCAACGCGGTGCCGCGCCGCCTGGCGAGGAGCGCGCTGCCGGGGCCGATGACGAGGGTGAACAGGGTGATGATGAAGAGGAAGCGCCCCACCGGGACGGTGGCCTGTGGCAGCAGCGCGCGGGTGGTCTCGTCATCGGTGACGTACGAGCGCTTCCGCAGTACGGCGGACCTCTGCTCGGGGTGTTGCGGCTCAACGGGAAGCTGCGACACAGGCACCTTCCCCCAGTCGGCCCCCTGCCGCACCTCGCTGACGTGCCCCAGCCCATAGCGGTTCACCGGCCGGCGCTCCCCTGGCAGTAGCGGCAACTGGGCCCTCGCTGCGGGGAGCGCCCCGAGGGCGAGGGAGCCGCCCGTGGCGACCCAGCCCTCGAGCGCGGCGCGCTGGGCCTCGGAGAGCGCGTCGAGCCCGCGCGGGTCCACCAGCGCGACGGCGCTGAAGCCGAGGTAGGCCGCGAGCTCGGTGGGGGCCTCGTCGGGGGCCATCGTCACCACCTTGACCCTGACGTCGTCATCGTTGTTGTTCGGCTTCTGGCCGACGAACGCCTCGAACGCGTCGGCGGTGCCCAGCGCGAGGACGACGCACGAAGAGGCGTCCGTCTTGAACGAGAGGCCCGCCGCCTGGGACCCGATGACGGGGCTCTGGGCCCTCAGCTGCCCATAGAGCTGCTGCGACGACACCGGCAGCGTGACGGTGCGCCGCTCGCCCTCGACCAACTCGACGACGCGCGTCACCTCGGCGGTGGTGCGGCCACTGCTCCGATAGGTGAGCGTCAGCCGTTGCGTCGGCCCGGCGGTGTTGTCGACGGACACGCGCAGGGGGAACCACCCGTTGGTGGGCACGTGGTGCTCGTTGGCGACCGATACGAGCGTGGCGCCCGAGGCCACGGAGGCCCGGCCTGCAGGCGAGAACTGGTACGAGCCGCCGCTCGGGCTCGAGAACGTCGCAAGCTGCGCCGCGGCCTGCGACCGGTCCGGGTCGCGACGGGGCTTGCGGGCGAGCGCCGGCGCGGCCAGCAGCAGCGCGGCGACGGCGACAGCGAGGGGCCTCACCTGTCGACCTCGGGCACGTGGGCGAGGAGCCCCTCGACGACTTCGGTGGCCGAGACCTTCTCGAGCGAGGCCTCGTACGAGAGGACAAGGCGGTGGTTGAGCACGGTGCCGGCGAGCTCGCGCACCTCGTCGAAGCCGACGTTGGGCTTGCCCTTCGACAGGGCCAGGGCCCGGCTGGCGGCGGCGAGCGCGAGGGCCGCGCGGGGCGAGCCTCCATACTTGACGAAGCGCCTCACGGCGGGCGCGGCGGCCGGCGCCGTTGGGTGCGAGGCCTCGACGAGGCGGCCGACGTAGTCGGCGACGGCCTGTGGCAGGTGCACGCGGTCGACGGCGGCGAAGAGGCCGTCGAGCGAGGCCGGGGTGACGGCGGGCTCGAGGGCAGGCGGCGCGCCGCGCACGCGCTGGGTGAGGATGGCGGCGAGCGTCTTCGCGCCCACCTGCGGCACCAGGACGCGGAAGAGGAAGCGGTCGAGCTGTGCCTCGGGCAGCGGGTAGGTGCCCTCGAGCTCGATGGGGTTCTGGGTGGCGAGCACGAAGAACGGCGTCGGCAGCGGGTGCGTCGTGCCCAGCACGGTGACGCTGCGCTCCTGCATCGCCTCGAGGAGCGCGGACTGCGTCTTGGGCGAGGAGCGGTTGATCTCGTCGGCCAGCACGATGGACGCGAAGAGGGGCCCCGGGCGGAAGACGAACGCGCGCGTGTCGCCGTCGATGACGTAGGTGCCGGTGATGTCACCGGGCAGCAGGTCGGGGGTGAACTGCACGCGCTTGAAGGGCAGCCCGAGCAGCTTCGCGAGGCCCTTGCAGAGCTCGGTCTTCCCCAGGCCGGGCAGGCCCTCGAGCAGCACGTGCCCCCGCGCCAGCACGGCGGTGAGCACGCGGTCGACGACGACGCCCTGGTCGAGCAGCACCTTCGACAACCCCGCGCGCAGCGTCGCGATGGCTTCGCCAGCCACCTGCACCTCGCTGGGACTCAAGACCTCGGCCACACGCACTCCTCTCGTCGGGGGCTCATCGCTTCGAATCGAAGTACCGCTCGATGAGGGCGCGGTTTCTCGGGAGCAGCGGGGCGGCGCCGGGGCCGGGCGCCTGGTCACCGCTGACCGCGCCCGCGCCCGTTCCCGCAGAGATGGGGTGCTGCTTCACGCGCGGGTTGGCGGCGCGCAGGCCGTAGAGGGCCTCGGCGTCTCCGCCCTGGCCCTTCGGGAGCGGCTCGAACTGCAGGCGCTCGGGGTCCATCGAGGCCTCACCGCCGAACTGAAGCGCGCCCGGGCCCCCGCCCTGCGATGGCCCGGTGGCGCCGCCGGGGTCGACCTGGTGGGAGAGGTGCCCCGGGCGCGCGGGGTCGAGCCTGGCCTCACCCTCTTTCTCTCCCGCTTCGGACGCGCCGCTTGCGCCCGCGGTCGACCGCCCGCTGCGCCTGGCGCCGGACCGCTGCGAACCAGACCTCCCCTCCTGGCCAAAGGCGCTCGCCAGCCGCTGCCGGCGCCGCTCGAGGGCTCGCCGCAGCGCATCGGCCTGTGAGCCGCTCATCGACCGGGCGTCGCCGTGAGCAGCGCGGCCAGCGGAGGAGGCGCTGCGCGGGCCAGGCGTGCCACGCTCACCAGGCGTTCTCGCCTCACCCTGCGCCCCGCTCTCGCCAGGCTTCCCGCCCTCACCGGGCTTGCCGCTCTCGCTTGGCTTCCCGCCCTCTCCGGACTGTCCGAGCGCGCCAGGCCTCCCGCTCTCACCGGACTGTCCGAGCGCGCCAGGCTTCCTGCCCTCGCCGGGCTTCCCGCTTTCTCCGGGGGCGCCGCTCTCGCCGGCCTGTCCGTGCGCGCCATCGTCGCCCGGTTCGCCGCGCGGGTCGTCGGGCGGGCGGTCGTCGGCGCCGGCAGAGGCCTCGAGGTCCATCAAGGCGCGCTCGAGTTCGTCACGTTCTCGGGCGGCACCGTCATCGGACTGGGCACGCGCGACGGCGTCGGAGAGCGCAGCGGCGGCAGCCTCGGCGCGCGCGAGCTCGGCGGCCGCCTGTTGGGCCTTCCCGTCGAGGGCCTTGTCGAGCGCGTCGGCGGCCTCCCAGTCCGTGGCGTCGAAGGCGCCGTCGGCGACCTCGTCCTGCAGGCGCCCCAGCTCCTGCTGGGCCGCGAGGTCCGAGGGCTCCTCGCGGGCGAGCGCCTCGAGCTTGTCGGCGAGGACGTCGACGCGCGTGGCAGCGGCGGCGTTCCGGGCCCGCACTGGCTGCTCGGCCTTTGGCACGAGGAGGCCGGCGACCAGGAAGGCCACGGCACCAACGAGGGCACCGAGCGGGCGCCGGAGGGACACCTCGGGGGCGCGCACGCCCTTGAGGCGGGTGTTGAGGTCGAGCTCCCAGCCGCCGACGGGCACCTCGAGGCGGGTGAGCAGCAGCCCGCCGAGCCCGGCCTGGCGGTCGGTGATGACGGCCGCTGCACCCAGCGAGACGCGGCGGGCGCGCGCGCGCAGGGCGGTGGCGACGACGACGAGGGCGAGCGCCAGCAGGGCGACGACGGGGAGCGCACGCTGCACGAAGACGCGCCACACCACGAAGGCGGTGACGGCGACCCACGCGGGGCCGACGGCGGCCGCGAGCCACACCGGCAGGTTGAGACGCCGCCGCACCCGCGCGATTCGGGCGCGGACGACCTGCTGTCGTGCGAGTTCTCCGGCGGCCATGGCGTCTGGAGACGATGAGCCTCCAGCTCGTGCAGCATAACCGCGCCGAGGTGCCGACCCTTCCCGGTTCAGGCGAAAGGCCGGCTGCAGCGCCGGAGCGGTCGCAAGGGCGAGCACCCCGGCCCCCGTCGCCGACGCCTCGGCGCAGAGCCGCCTGGCTGGCACCGTCATGGGCGCCACGGGCGGCGACCTCCGCGCCGAGCCCCCGGCGCTGCCCTCAGGCCGCCCCTTCCATCAGCCGGCGGTAGTGCTCGACCCGCTGGAGCACCAGCTTCAGCGCCGCCAGGCTCACGGGCTTGGTGAGGCACTCGTTCATGCCGGCGCGCTTGCAGGCCTCGAGTTCCTCGGGCATCGCGGCGGCCGTCAGGGCCACGATGGGCGTCATCGAGACGTCGCCGTCGAGCCCGCGAATGCGCTGCGTGGCCGCGAACCCGTCCATCACGGGCATCTGGCAGTCCATCAGCACCAGCAGGTAGCGCCGCGCCTGCACCAGCTCGAGCGCCTGCAGCCCGTTGTCGGCGACCTCGGCGCGGTAGCCCACCTTCTCGACCAACGAGCAGGCCACTTTCTGGTTGAGGGGGTTGTCGTCGACCACCAGCACCGGCAGCGGCGAGCGCTCGTCGACTGGCGTCACGTCGGGCGCGCTCGCCGCCAGCGCCATCAACCCCACCTCGAGCGGCAGCTCGAAGCAGAACCGCGTGCCCACGCCCTCGACCGACTCGACGGTGATGTCACCGCCCATCAGCCGCACCAGGTCACGCGAGAGCGCCAGCCCCAGGCCGGTGCCTCCGAAGCGCCGCGCCGTCGTGCTGTCGGCCTGCTCGTACGGCGTGAAGAGGCGCCCCAGCGCCGCCGCCGGAATGCCGATGCCCGTGTCGGCCACCGAGAAGCGCAGCCGCAGCGGCTCGCTCGACGCCTGCCCCACCACCACCCGCACCTCGCCGCGCTCGGTGAACTTCACCGCGTTCGACACCAGGTTCGACAGCACCTGCCGCAGCCGGAGCCCGTCGCCCCGCACCGTCTTCGGCAGCGCCCCCTCGACCGTCAAACTCAGCCCGACGCCCTTGAGCTGCGCCGCGCCCCGGTGAAGCCCCGTCACCTCCTGCAGGAGCGCCCGCAGGTCGAAGTCGCTCGGCGTCACCGTCAGCTTGCCGGCCTCGAGCTTCGACGCGTCGAGGATGTCGTCGACCAGCGCCACCAGCATCTGGCCGCTCTCGCGCACCAGGCTCAGCTTCTCGCGCGTCTCGACGTCGAGCGGCCCCGAGAGCAGCACCTCGGTGAGGCCCAGCACCCCGTTCATCGGCGTCCGCAGCTCGTGCGCCATCGTGGCGAGGAAGGCCGACTTCGCCCGGCTCGCCGCCTCCAGCTCACGCACCGCCCGCGCCTGCTCCCGCGCGAAGCGCAGCCCGAAGATGAAGACGGTGAGCGACAGCCCGGCCAGCCGCAGCGCGACCAGGGCGACGTCCACCGTCGACGAGGGCGTCGCCGAGCCCGCCCGGAGCCCGACCACCACCGCCAGCGCCACCAGCGCGAGCGCCAACCAGACGAACACCGCCCGCCCCCGCAGCAGCAGCGCCGCCAGGCACGGCACCACCGCGAACCACGCCGAGGCCGCCGGGTCGAACACCGGCCCCAGCAGCGACACCGCGAGGAACAGCCCGAGCGCGACCGCCAGCGCCGCGTGCGCCACCCGGGCCGCGGTGCCAGGCCGCCGGAGCTGCCACGTCAGCGCCGCCAACGCGCCCGACGTCACCAGCGTGGCCAGCGCCTCGAGCCCATGGCCGACGGCCAGGTAGACGGCGCCGAACAGTGCCGACATCAGCACGCCAACGACGAGGCACTCGCCGAGGAAGCGGGCTCTCCACGCCGGCCCCTGCGCGCGCATCGAGGGGTGCAACAGCCCCTCGATGAAGTGGTGCCACCGTGCGCGCGGCTCGAGCGGGGCCATCGCGCGGGCTCCTACCACGTCAGCCCGGGGCCGCGCACGCACCCGGGTGACACGCGCGGCGCTCCCGCTGACGCCACCGTCACGCCGACGGGCGCTTCGCCAGGTCGGTCACGAACTGCGACGCGAGCTGCTGGTGCTTCGCGTCGTCGAGCCGCTCCGACAGCAGCTTCTCGGCCACCTGCAGCGACAGCTTCACCGCCTCGGCCCGCACGTCGGCTACCGCCCGCACCCGCTCCTCGTCGATGGTGCGCCGCGCCTCGGCCTTCAGGTCGTCGGCCTCCTTGCGCGCCTTGGCCATCAGCTCCTCACGGAACTTCTCGAGGTCGGCCTGCGTCTTCCGCACCTGCTCCGCCGCCTCCTGCCGCGCCTGCGCCACCGCCGTCTTCTGCTCCGCGAGCAGCTTCTCGGCCTCGGCGCGCTCCCGCTTCGCCGACTCGATGGCGTTGACGATGTTCTTCTCCCGGTCCTCCACCGACTTCAGCAGCGGCCCCCACGCCACGCGGCGGAGGATGAAGAGCACCACGATGAAGGTGATCCACGTCCAGATGATGAGGCCGGGCTTGACGTCGGTGAAGCTGCTGGCGAGCACGAGGGAGTTCATGGGGTCGGCTGGGGCTTTGTTGGGGCTTGGGACTTCGGGGGGCTTGGAGCGATGGAGAGACCGGGGCCTTGGGCGCTCCAGGCCGCCGGAGCCACGCGCGGTGGCCCCGGCGAACCTGCGCCGTCGTCGCGCTTACGACTTGAGCGCGAGGAGGATGCAGATGACGAGCGCGAAGAACGTCGCGCCTTCGATGAGACCGGCTGCGACGATCATCGCGCCACGAATGTCACCACCCGCCGACGGCTGGCGGGCGATGCCCTCCATGGCCGAGCCGGCGAGCCGGCCGATGCCGAGGCCCGCGCCGATGATGCAGAGGCCAGCGCCGATGCCAGCCGAGAGGAACGCAAGTGCAGTGGACGTCATGGTGTCTTCTCTTCCTTCAGGTGTGGCCCGCTTCTCGGGGGAGCCGTTCGTACTGTCCCATCGGTGCTACCTCCAGCACGGCACCTTGCCGTGGGGTCCTTGTCAGTGCGCGTGGTCATCTCCGTGGTGGTGGTGGCCCAGCGCCACGCCCTGACCGATGAAGAGCGCCGTCAGCAGCGTGAAGATGTAGGCCTGCAGAATCGCGACGAAGAGCTCGAGCAGGTACAGGCCCGTCGCCAACGGCACGCTCACCACCGACGCCCCCAGGTGCACCACGAAGATGAGCGAGAGGATGAAGAACAGCACCATGTGCCCCGCCAGCATGTTCGCGAAGAGTCGCACCAACAGCGCGAAGGGCTTCGTGAACAACCCCAGGAACTCCACCACGAACATCAGCGGCTTCATCCACACCGGCACGTCGCCGAAGAGGTGCGCGAAGAACCCCACCACCCCGGCCGAGCGGATGCCCGCCAGCTGCGTCATCACGAACGTCGCCACCGACAACGCGATGGTCACCCCGAGCGCGCTCGTCGCCGTGTAGAACCCGGGGATCAACCCCAGGTAGTTCATCGACGCCACGAAGAAGAACACCGTCACCAGGTACGGCGTGTACCGCGGGCCCTCGTCCTTCCCGATGTTGGCCACCGCGATCTCGTCGCGCACGAACAGCACCAGCGACTCCACCACGTTCGCGAACAGCCCCTTCGGCACCCCGTTCTGGTCCCGCCCACGCCCCAGGAACAACACCAGCGCGAGCAGCCCCATCGCGATCCACATGCTCAGCACGGCCTTCGTCGGCCGCAGGTCCCAGCAGCCGTTGACGAATCGAAACAGGCTCTCGAAGGCCTGCTGGCTCGCGTCCACGGGCGCGCTGCACGCCCCCGGCACCCGCTCGAGGTACAACCCCTGCCCAGGCTCCTTCCCGAAGAGCTCCGCGAGGTGAATCGGGGGCAGGTGCACGAAGGGCAGCTCGAACTCGAACTCCGTGTCGTCGGCCACGTGATGCAGGATGAACTCCGACGAGGCTCCCGCCTTGTCCTTCGGCGCCCCGTGCTCATCGCCGTGCGACCCAGAAGACGCGAACGCCGGTGCGGCCAACAGCGCCAGCGAGAACGCCACCACGATGAGGCCCACCACCTGCTTCATGACCGTGCCTCCAGTGCGTGCCGGGCCCGCGAGGCCTCCAACACGAAACGCATCTCGACGACCTGCTGCACGAGCGAACACCCGAAGAACGCCAACACCCACGCCGCCGGCTCGTACCCCAACCGCTTCATCGCCAGCCCACCCACCAGCACCGCCAGGAGCCGCAGCCCCAGCGTTAGCGCCTGCACCGACATCAGCGCCTTGAGCCCCGCCGCGCCCTCGGGCAAGCCCGCCGCCGACCGCGCCTTGTGCCACAGCGCCCCGAAGCCGAAGAGCGTCGACACCACCACCCCCGCCAGCGCCGCCACCTCCGACGAGGCCGACAACCCCGCGACGAGCACCACGCCGACCCCCGCCAGGGCCAGCAGCAGCTCGACCATCGCGCTCGTCGACACCGAAGGCTTCACGACTTTCCTTTCGACTCCAACAGCTTCAACGCCGTGCGAATGAACGCCACGCACCCCAGCCCGCTCCCCAGCAACCCACCCACCAAGACCCCGTAGCCCGCCTTCGACCCCGCCCACCGGTCGACCCCCCACCCGGCCACCACCCCGCCCAGCGCCGCGCCGACGAACTGCCACGTCGCCGCCAGCCAGGGCGCCGCTGCGCGAAACACCCTCGCCACCGCCGACGCCTGACCCGCTGGGTCACTCAAACGGGGGCGCGCGTAGCAGAGGGGGTGGCCCCCGGCAAAAGGAAACGCGCGCGCCCGCCCCCCGCCCGCTCAGGCGCCGGGCTTCGCCCGCGACAGCACCCGCTCGAGGTCGTCCAGCCGCACCGGCTTGGCGAGGAAGTCGTCGCACCCCGCCTCTTTCGCGCGCGCCTTGTCCTCGGGCATCGCGTTGGCCGTCATCGCCACCACCCGCACCGCCGCCCCGTGCCGCGCCTTCACCGCCCGCGTCGCCTCGAGCCCGTCGAGCTCGGGCATCTGCATGTCCATCAACACCAGGTCGAACCGCCCGCGCTCGACCGCCTCGACGGCTTCGCGCCCGTTGCGCGCCACGCTCGCCTTCACGCCCAGGTGCTCGAGCAGCCGCTTCGCCACCCGCTCGTTGATGGGGTTGTCTTCGGCCAGCAGCACCGTCAGCGCCCCGAAGCCTCCGGCCGGCACCTCGCCCAGCCGCCCGGAGCTGCCGCGGGCCCGCTCCGACGTGCGCGGCGCCGGCAGCGTCACCGTGAAGGCGCTCCCCCGCCCTTCGGCCCCCGCCACCTCGACCTGCCCGCCCTGCGCGTCGACGAGGCGCTTGACGATGGCCAGCCCCAGCCCCGTGCCGCCGAACCGCCGCGTCGTGCTCGCGTCGCCCTGCACGAAGGGCTGGAACAGCCGCGCCTGCTGGTCGGGCGAGATGCCGATGCCCGTGTCGCGCACCAGCACGATGAGCTGACCGTCGACCCACGCCACCCCCAGCGACACCTCGCCCGCCTCGGTGAACTTCACCGCGTTGCCCACCAGGTTCACCAGCACCTGCCGCAGCCGCGTCGGGTCCATCAGCACCGCCTCGGGCACGCCGGCGTCCACCGTCAGCCGCAGGGCCAACCCCTTCGCCTGCGCCGGCTGCTGGAAGAGCTTGCGCACCTCTTCGGCCAGCTGCGCCGGCGACGTCGGCAACGCCTCGAACACCATCGCCCCGCTCTCGATCTTCGTCAGGTCGAGCAGGTCGTCGAGCAGCCGCAGCAGCACCTCGGACGAGCCGCGAATCGTCTCGAGCGCCTCGACCTGCTTCGGCGACGCCGCCTCGCGCAGCAGCAGGTCCGTCAGCCCCACCACCGCGTTCATCGGCGTGCGCAGCTCGTGGCTCATGTTGGCCAGGAAGCTCGACTTGAGCCGCGAGGCCTCGAGCGCCTTCTCCATCGACGCCTGGAGTGCCTTCTCGACGCTCACCCGCCGCTCGATCTCATGCGACAGCTGGGTGTTCGCCTTGGCCGTCACCAGCGCCTGCGTGCGCGCCTGCTGGAGCGTGCGCGCGAGGCTCCGGTGCAGCACCAGCGAGCCCGCCGCCGTCAGCACGAAGGCCGACACCGGCGCCAGCAGCGCCTCGTAGGGCGTGCGCGACAGCGGCGCCGGCAGGCCGCCGTTCGCCTCGAGCGCCGCCAGCCCCAGCCCCAGCCCGAGGAGCAGCGGGAAGAGCACCCCCACGCCCCGCGTACCGAAGAGCATCGCGGTGACCTGCACCACCAGCACCAGCCCGTAGTAGGCCTGCCCCGAGGTGCCCCGGTCCAGCAGGGCGCCGGCCGCGAACACCAGCGACACCACCGCGAAGTACACCGCCGCCACCAGCCGCACCGGCAGCCGCCGCAGCGCGAGCAGCGCCACCGCCTGCAGCGGAATGGGCGCCAGCAGCCCCGCCAGCGCGCCGTATTGCCCCGAGCTCACCACCCCGACGAAGGTCACGACGAGCGTCGTGCCCATGCTCCACAGCAAGACCGCCCGCAGCAGCTCTCGGCCCTCGTCCTCGCTGAGACCGGGCGCGTCCTTCCCGACGCTGAACACGCCCGACAGCCTACGTCAGCGCGCGTCCTTCTTCGGCACCTTCTCCCAGTCGGCGAGGAACTTCTTGATGCCGAGGTCGGTCAGCGGGTGCTGCGCGAGCTGCTGGATGACGCTGTAGGGCAAGGTCGCCACGTCGGCGCCGAGCTTCGCCGACTCGAGCACGTGCACCGGGTTGCGAACGCTCGCCACCAGGACCTGCGTCTTCGAGCCGTAGTTGCGGAAGATGGTGACGATGTCGCGGATGAGGTCCATGCCGTCCTGCGAGATGTCGTCGAGGCGGCCGACGAAGGGCGAGACGTAGGTGGCCCCGGCCTTCATGCACAGCAGCGCCTGGTTCGCCGAGAAGCACAACGTCACGTTGGTGCGAATGCCCTCGCCCGCGAGCGCCTTCACCGCCTTCATGCCCTCGATGCCCATGGGGATCTTCACCACCACGTTGGGGTGCAGCTTCGCCAGCTGCCGCCCCTCGACGATGAGCTCGGGCGCCGTCAGCGAGACGCACTCGGCCGAGACGGGCCCGTCGACGATGCCGCAGATCTCCCGAATCGTCTCTTCGAGCGGCCGGCCCACCTTCGCGAGCAACGAGGGGTTCGTGGTGACGCCGTCGACGCAGCCCATGTCCCAGGCCGCGCGGATCTCTTTGACGTCGGCGGTGTCGATGAAGAACTTCATGGTTGGCTCCTTCGCGGTGGGGGTTCGACGACGCCGCCGCTCGTAGCGGCGCGCGCGGCCCCCGTCACGGGTTTTGGAGCGGCCCTGCGCGCCCACGGCACTCCGCCGGGCCCGGCTCAGGAGAAGTCGGTCAGCTTCGAGCGCGTCGCCCGGCCCCGCCCGTCGCGCTTGCCCTGGCAGTCGATGCAGTACTCGGCGTACGGCAGCGCCTTCAGCCGCGCGAACGGCACCTCGTCGCCACAGTCCAGGCAGTTCCCGAAGTCGTCCGGGTCGTCCCGCAGGCGCGAGAGGGCGCGCCGGGCCCGGGCAGCGAGGGCGGCGTCGGCTCGGTTCAGGTTCGACGCGATGGCCTGCCCCATCTCGGTCAGCGGCTGCTGATCTTCGTCGACCTTCGTGTCGAGGTCGTCGCTCCGCGAGGGCTCGATGGCACGCGCCTGCTTCGCCGCGAGGTCCTGCAGCAGCGCGCGGAGCCTGGCCTCGAGGGCGGTGCGCTGCGCCGGCGTCACGGGCGTCCGGTCAGTACTTCGAGTCCGACTTTCCGCCGGTGACGATGGCGATGCTGGCCGAGGCCCCGATGCGGTTGGCGCCGGCGGCGAACATCTTCATCGCGTCGTCCGTCGACCGCACGCCGCCCGAGGCCTTCACCCCCACGTCTTCGCCGACGATGCGGCGCATGAGCGCCACGTCTTCGACCGTGGCCCCCCCCTTCGCGAAGCCCGTCGACGTCTTCACGAACGCTGCGCCCGCCGCCTTCGACAGTGCGCAGCCGACGATCTTCTCGTCGTCGGTGAGCTGCGACGTCTCGAGGATGACCTTCACCGGCACCGGCTTCGCGGCGTTCACCACGAGCTGAATGTCGTGGAGCACCAGGGCGTGGTCGCGGGCCTTGAGGGCCCCGATGTTGACGACCATGTCGATCTCTCTGGCGCCGCACCGCACCGCCTCGCGTGTCTCGAAGGCCTTCGCCGAAGGCGTGGTGGCGCCCAGAGGGAAGCCGACGACGGCGATGGGCATGACGCTCGACCCGGCCAGGGCGCGCGCGGCGGTGCCGACGTTGATGGCGTTGACGCACACCGTGGCGAACCCGTACTTCTTCGCCTCGTCGCAGAGCTTGAGCACCTCGTCGCGCGTGGCCTCGGGCTTGAGCAGCGTGTGGTCGATGAAGGGCGCGATGTCGGCGCTGGTGCGCAGCCGGTCGGGCGAGACGCGCGACGACAGCCCGGTGCGCACCGACAGCGAGGTGCCGCAGGTGTCGTGGTTGGGGCACTGGGCACACGAGGGCGCGCACTCGGCATCGGACGACGCGCTGCCGGGCGAGGCGCTGCACGGGGCCTCAGTGCCGGCCTTGAAGGCGTCGAGGCGGCGCCGGACCCGCTCGGTGATCTCGTCGACGATTGCGTTGACGTCGTCTGCCATGAGGCGCTCAGGTGTAACCCACCCGGCTCACTTCCTCCACGGCCGAGTGAAGGGCGCCAGGCCGAGCGGGGCGCTGCCCGCGAGCGGCTTCGTCTTCGACAGCGCGGCGAAGGCCTCGAGCTCGTCCTGCAGGAAGTCGACCTTCGTCTGGAAGCGCTGCGCGGCGTCCTCTCCGAGGATGAGGCGGAACGGCGGGTCGTCGAGGGCGGCGCAGTCGACGATGACGCGCGCCGCCTCCTTCGGGTCGCCCATCTGCCGGCCGCTGAACGACGCGAGCCGCTGGCGGACGGCGGCGAGCTGCTCCGGGGTGCCGCCTGACGAGAAGCGCACGCTGCGCGCCTCGGCGAAGTCGGTGCGGAAGCCGCCCGGCTCGACGAGGCTGACGAAGACGTTCTCGGGCGCCAGCTCCTGCGCGATGGCCTCGGACAGCCCCTCGAGCGCGAACTTCGACAGGTTGTAGGGCCCACTGCCCGGCGAGCCGACGAAGCCCGCGATGGACGACATCTGGAGGATGCGGCCGCCGCCGCCGCGGCGCAGGTGCGGCACCGCGGCCTGGCAGACGCGCAGGGGGCCGTAGACGTTGGTGTCGACCTGCTCGTCGAGCTCGGCCTCGACGATGGACTCGAGCGGCCCGAACAAGCCGTACCCGGCGTTGTTGACGACGACGTCGAGCCCGCCGAGGTGCGCCGCGGCGGCGTCCACGGCGCGAAAGACGGCGTCGCGGTCGCGCACGTCGAGGGCGAGGGCCAGCACCCGGTCGGCGGGCACGAAGCCGGTGAGCGCCGCCACATCCCGGGCGGTGACGGCCACCCGGTGTCCTCGGCGAAGGGCCTCGTCGGCGATGGCCCGGCCGAGGCCCCGGCTCGCGCCGGTGATGAACCACCGCTGCTCAGACGTACGCATGCAGCGCACCTTGGCACGCGGCGCCCGGGGCCGCACGACGGGTGCGAAGCCGCGCGCGGCACCAGGAGCCGGCGATGGCGGGCAGCGGAGCGCGAGACACCGGTGCCGTCTCGGAGCCCGGGCGCGCGCGTCGACGACCTGCCGCCCGCGCACCTGCCGCAGTGACGGTCTCGTCGGGGCGCTGTCGTCCTCCCCGGCGCCGGCCACCGGTGGCCCTGCCGGGCGCGCGCGTCGACGACCTGCCGCCCGCGCACCTGCCGCAGTGACGGACCCGTCGGGGCGCTGTCGTCCTCGCCGGCGCCGGCCACCGGTGGCCGTGCCGGGCGCGTGCGGATGCTCCGCGCGGCAGCGCGGGCCGGGGTGCCCGGGGCCTCTCGCTCTACCCGCGTCGTGCGCTCCGCTGCGAGCTCCCGAGGGCCAGCTCGAGCAGGTAGGCGGCCCGGGGCGAGCGTCACCTCGCGCGCTCGACCGCCTGCCGCGTCGAGGTAGCCTCTCCGTCGAGATGTTGCGCAGACACACACCGGGCTGGGTCTACGCGGGTGGGCTGCTCCTCACGGCGGTCGCCGGCTGCGTGAACGCGGTGGCGGTCGCGAGCGCGTACCACGCGGTGACGCACATGACGGGCACCCTGTTCTCGGTGTCGTTCGAGGCCTCGCGCGGGCATGCGGACGTCGCCCTGCGCGCCGCCGCGGTCGTCGCGTGCTTCTTCGCCGGAGCCACGCTCTGTGGCGTCCTCGTCCGACGGCCGACGCTTTGGGGACGGCGCCGCTACGGCGTCGCGCTGCTGGTCGAGGGCGGCATGCTCTTCGGCGCGTGGCTCGGGCTACGGGAGCGCTCCGCCTCCGGAGAGGTGCTGGCGGCGGTCGCCTGCGGGCTGCAGAACGCGCTCGCGACCTCGTACTCGGGCGCCGTCGTGCGCACGACGCACATGACGGGCATCGTTACCGACCTCGGCCTCGCTACCGGGCACTGGCTCCGCCGCCAGCCGGTGGAGTGGTTCCGCGTACGGCTCCACCTGGTGCTGCTGACGGGCTTCGTCGCCGGCGGCGCCGCGGGCACGGCCGCCTTCGGACGGCTCGGCGCCGAGACGCTGCTCCTCCCGGCCGGCGCGGTGGCGCTCGCCGGCACGGTGGCGCTCGCCCGGCGGCCCGCGCGCGCCGCGGAGCCCCCGGCCTCGTCAAGCGCAGGCTCATGACCCTCACCGAGGCGCCGGGTGGTCGCTGCCGCGCCCCGCCTCACGCGCGAGCGCTGCAACACCTACGCTCGGAGCGCGCGGTCGTCGCTCCCGCCACCAGCACGCTCCGCCTCGCCCGACGACCGCACGACGCCAGTGCCACCACCCAGACGCCCCCGCGCTGGTACCACGCCCCCCGGGAGCCTCCTGAGGCTGACGGAGCGACGGGGGCCCGAGCGACGGCGACGCGACGCCCTTGCGCCTGGCACGCGGCGGGGGATCAGCCTTCAGGCACGGTCGACGGGCGAAGGGGTCGGTCCCCGCCTGGGAGGAGCGCGCCGGCTTCAGTCCAGGGAGGCCGCGGCCCCATGGGCCATGACGAAGATGCCCGGTCAGACCCCGTGAGCGCCCCCGCGCTGCCGCGCGCCCGACGGCAGGCGTCAGGCCCGCGGCCCGACGTAGGTCCGCTTGTGCGACTCGACGCCGAGGAAGCGGAAGCCGTCGGCCGCGTTCGCCTCGACGGGCTTCACGTCGGCCGCCTCGCGCGCGCGCATGACGGCCTCGTACTCGTCGATGGAGAGCGCCCTGCGTGCGTCGAGGAGCGCCCCCAGCCCGAGGGCCTGCACGCGCGCCTGCGCCCCCGGGACGACCGTGCCCGCGAAGAACTCGGCGCACGAGCCGCTGCCGTAGCTGAAGAGCCCCACGCGCTGCCCGTCGAGCACGCGCGCCGAGGTCGCCAACAGTGACGTCAGCGCGAGGTACAGCGAGCCCGTGTAGATGTTGCCGACCTGCGCCGGCAGCACCAGCGACGCGGCGACCTGCGCCTCGAACGACGCGTCGGGCGCGGGGTCCTGCTCGAGCTCGCGCAGCTGCCGGTGCGCCTTCTTCGCCATCTTGCCGTAGGGCACGTGGTACGCGAGCGCAGCGAAGTCGTTCGCGGTGACGCCGGGCTCGAGCTCCTTGAAGTGCCGGTACGCGCCCGCGATGGCGTCGAGGTAGCACTGAACCGAGTAGTGCCCGTCGACGAAGGCGTCCTTCGAGTAGAGCGGTCGCCAGAAGTCGTGAACGTCGCTCGCGTACTGCCCGGTGCGCGACGGGTCGAGCTCGAGCAGCCGCGGGTTCTCCGACACGACGAGCGCCACCGCGCCCGCGCCCTGCGTCGGCTCTCCGGCGGTCCCCAACCCGTAGCGCGCGATGTCGCTGCACACGATGAGCGCCTTGCGCCCCCGGGCGCTGCCAGCGCGGATCCAGTCGAGCGCCATCATCAGCGCCGCGGTGCCTCCGTAGCAGGCGTGCTTCGTCTCGAAGACGCGGCACCGGGTGCCGATGCCAAGCAACCCCTGCACGAAAGACGACACGGGCTTCGAGTGGTCGACGGCGGTCTCGGTGCCGACGACGAGCAGACCAATCTCGTCGGGAGCGACCTGCGCCGACTTCAGCGCCATCGAGGCCGCGCGGGCGGCCAGCGTCACCGTGTCCTCGTCGAGCGGCGCCACCCCCATGCGCGAGGTGCCGAGGCCGTTGAGGTACTTTTGCGGGTCGACGCCTCTCGCCTTCGCCAGGACCTCGAGGTCAATGTACGACGAGGGGACTGCGACGCCGAGGGCGTCGATGCCGACGTGCATGTGGGCTCCTGGTGATGGGCGGTCAGCAGGTATCCGGCAGCCCCGGGCGCGGCAACCCGTTCTGCGAAGCCAACCTGCCCGACCGCGCGTCACGCGGCGCCCCCTCAACGCCGAAGGGCCGCGCGCACCGACTGGCGTCGGAGCGGCGGCCCGGTGGGCCCTTCACCAGCCCGTGCGAGTTACCGCGAGCCCTCGACCGGCCGCACCAGCGCCATCACCGTCTCGACGCCGCGCTCGGCGTTCGCCTTCGACGCGTACAGCTGGCCCCGGGCGATGGTCTGCCCGTTGGTGGCCTTGAGGACGAAGTAGAACCGCCCGTCGACCGCCGGCAGCACCGCGTAGCGCGCCGCGACGAGGCCGTTCGTCTGCACCGACTGCACCCCGGCCGTCGCGCTCGCCCGCGACGCGTAGCCCTGCGACTGCAGCACGATTTCGCCGTTCTTCGCCCGCAGGTGGAAGTACGACTTCCCGTCGAGGCCGCGGAAGACCTCGAAGCGGCCCTCGGTGCGCGGCGCCGGCGCCTCGACCGTCGTCGCCGTCACCACCTTCACCACCGCGTTGATGGCGCGCTCGGCGTTGGCCTTCGTCGCGTACAGCTCGGACACGCCCAGGACGGCGCCGTTGCGGGCCTTCAGCACGAAGTACGACGAGCCATCGCGCGCCTCGCGCACCTCGTAGGCCCCCGCCGCGGTGCCGTTTGCCTGCACCGAGTCGATGCCCGCCGCCGCCGCCGAGGCCGACGTGTACCCCTCGGACGCCAGCACCTTCTCGCCGTTGCCCGCCAGCAGGTGGAAGTACGTCTGGCCGTCGCGACCGGTGAACGTCTCGAAGCGGCCCCGCGACGTCGTCAGCTCGTCCATCGACTCCGCCGAGGCGTCGACGTCGACGCTGCCGTCGTCGACGAGGGCCGAGTCCACGCCGCAGGCCGTCAGGGCAAGCATCGAGGTGAGCAGCGCGAGCAGGCGGGCGTTCATGGGCGACTCCGGGAGCGAAGAGGTGAACTGCATGCCCCG
>JADCJJ010000485.1 GCA_020247085.1 Myxococcaceae bacterium
ACGTCACCGGCCTGGAACCGGTCCGTCGGCGACCACCCCTGCATCAACCCGCCCTCTCGGGCCACCGCCACCACCAGCGCGCCGCTCGTCCGGCGCAGGTCGAGCTCGACCGGCGAGCGCCCGACGGGGCTCGAGCCCGCCTCGACGCGCACCGGCTCGACCTTCAGGCCTGCCAGCATCGACAGCTCGCCGACCGTCGGGCGGGGCGAGGTGGGCTTGCGCTCCGAGGTGTGCGTCGCCTCGCGGGCATCCTTCACCCGCGCGTCGATGACGTTGCGGGGCGTCTCGAGCGCGCGCAGCGCCCGCACCAGCAGCTCGAGCGCGCCCTCGACCTCTTCGGCCACGACGTCTTGCGCGCCGAGGGCCTTCAGCGCGTCGGCCTCGGCCAGGTAGCGCGCCCGCATCAGCACGGGCAGCGACGGCGCCGCCCGCTTCACCGCGTCGACGATGCGCTGCGCGGCGCCGGCGTCGTTGAGCACCAGCACCATCGCCCGCGCGTCGCCGACGTGGGCGTGCGCCAGCGCCTCGGGGGACGTCGCGTCACCGTAGAAGACGGGCTCGCCCCGCCTCCGCGCCGCGCGCACCGTCTCGGCGTTCAGCTCGAGCACGAGGTACGGCTGACCGACGGCCTTGAGAGCCCGGGCGATGGTCTGCCCGGCGAGGCCGTAGCCGACGATGACGACGTGGCCCGAGGGCGCGTGGCCGCCGGCCGCGTCCTCTTCGTCGATGGAGCGCGCGCCGATGACGCGCTCGAGCGGCAGCAGCAGCTTCTCACCCGCGCGCACGTGCGGCGCGACGCGCACCATCAGCGGCGTGAAGAACATCGAGATGATGCCGGCCGACAGCACCGGCGCGAGGCCCGCCTCGTCGATGACGCCGCTCGCCTGCGCGAGCCGCGCGAGCACGAAGCCGAACTCCCCGAACTGCGCCAGGCCCACGCCTGCCAGCCACGCGACGCGCGCCGGGAAGCGCATCACCATCGCCGCGACCGTCGCCAGAAAGCCCTTGCCGAAGACGAAGCCGCACGTCAGCACCCCCACCAGCAGCGGCTGCGAGAGCACCACCTTCACGTCGAAGAACATGCCCAGCGAGACGAAGAAGATGGACATGAAGGCGTCGCGGAGCGGCATCACCTCGCCCATGGCCCGGTGGCCGTAGTCGGTGTCAGCCACCACCATGCCTCCGAGGAAGGCCCCGAGCGCGAGCGACAGGCCGGCCGTGCCGGTGAGCCACGCCGTGCCGGTGCACAGCGCCAACACCGCCAGCAGGAAGATCTCCCGGCTCCGGCTCGAGTCGACCCAGGCGAGCAGCCGCGGCACCACCACCCGCGCCAGCGCGACGGTGACGACGACGACGCCGGCGGCCTTCGCCAGGGCCACCGCGACGGCCAGCGCCGGGCTCGTCGCGCCCTGCACCCCGCTGAGCAGCGGCACGACGAGCACCATGGGAATGACGCACAGGTCCTGGAAGATGAGGGTGCCGACGATGAAGCGGCCGTGCGGCGCGTCGAGCTCTCGGCGCTCGGTGAGCGCGCGCAGCACGATGGCCGTCGAGGACAGGGCGAAGACGAACCCGAGAAAGACCGAGCGGCCGAGCGGCTGCCCGGCCGCCACCCCGAGGCCCACCACCGCCGCCGTCGTCAGCCCCACCTGCAGGACCCCGCCCAGCGCCACCTGCTTGAAGATGCTGGCCAGGCGCGCCAGCGAGAACTCGAGCCCGATGGTGAACAGCAGCAGCACCACGCCCACCTCGGCGAGCACCTCGATGACGGTGAGTGACTTCACCAGGCCGAAGCCCGACGGCCCCATCAGCGCCCCCGTCAGCAGCAAGCCCGCGACCGCCGGCAGCTGCAGGCGCGACAGCACGAGCGTGACGATGACGCCGAGGGCGGCGATGAGCGCCACCTCGTCGAGCAGGGGGATGTGCGGCATGGCCCGCGCCTTGTACGGACGAGCGCCGCGAATTGCATTCGTCTCGGCCCCGCCTGCGCTCCCCCGGCGCCAGCTGCCCACCCGCACGGCCGACGCCGCGCAGTCCGCGCGCCGGTGACCGCGCGACCGCGCCGTGCGGCCCGACGCCGCACCGGGCAGACGGCAGGCGGTGGGCCTTTGACGGACATTCCCACCACTGCGGACCCCCATGCGCTCGGCGCGGCGACGTGCTGAACTCCATGGCTGGAGGTCGGATGCGCTTCGTCGCCGCGCTGCTCGTGCTCATCGCCTGCGAGGAGCGCCCCGCCGCGCCCGAACGGCCCAGGGTCGCCCCCGTCGCCGCGCCGCTCGTCGCCGCGCCTCTGGACGCGGGGCCGCCCCCGTTCGTCCTGCCACCGGAGGACCTCGACGCGGCGCCGGCCCAGGGGCTCCCCGATGACGCACCCTGGACCGCAGACGACGTGCGCGACGCGGCGCTCCAGCAGCTGCTGCTACGAGACCCGGACCGGCTGGCGCGCTTCTTCGAGCAGCTGCCGGCGCCGAGCGCCTTCCACGTCGGCGTCGTCGCGGCAGTCGCCCGCGCCCGTGGCCGCGGCAGTGCGAGCGCCCTGGCAGCCGAGACGCCGCTCCCTGAGCTACCCGCCTCGGGCGACCCCATCGACGGTCCAGGCGCGGCCTTCGTCGGCGTCGCGCTGGCCGAGGTGCGCGCCCCTGCGAAGCGGCGGGGCGCGAAGCCGGGGGCCGTGCTGGCGAGGCTCCCCGCCGGCGCCGAGGTCACCGTCGACGCCCTCGATGGGGGCACCGCCACCGTCTCGGCGCGCCTGGCGGCCCGCGTCGACTTCGGACCCACGGGCAGCGCCCCCACCTCGGTCACCTGGAACACCGTCGTCGGCCTGGTGCCGGCCACGGCGCTCGTGCGTCAGCCGCTCGACCTGGCGCGCCTGGCCACCGAGGCCGCGGGTGAGCTCGAGACCGACGAGGGGTACGACCGCGCGCTGGTTCGCTGGCAGCGGCTGTTCCTGGCGAGGCCGAGCGAGCCCGTGCGCGCGAAGCTCCTCGAGGCCGCGTGGCGGGCGCGGCGGCCCTCGCACGTCGCTGCCGCCGCCCTCGAGCGCGTCTGGGTGACGCCGCGGCGGGCGCGCCTCGCCTACGCCTGCCGCGGCGCGCTCGAGCACGCCACCTGGACACCCCCTCGGGCGAAGCTGCCGGCCGACGTCTGCCTGTTCGGCGTCGACGCGCGCCTGCCCTGCGCCGGAGCCCCCACCCGGGCCGACACGGCGCGGCGCGCGGCGCTCGCGGCGAGCGGCCTCGACGGCCCCGCGCCCCTGTTCGAAGCGGTGGTCGACGCCTCGCGCGCGCGGCGCCTGTTCGCCGTCTCGATGCCCGTTCGCCCGGTGAGCGAGTGCGAGGAGGGCGACGATCACCACGTCGATCCCCAACGCGCCATCGTCCGCCGGCTCGAGCTGCCGCTCGGAACGCCAACGACGATCGTCACGCTCCCCGTCGTCGATTACCACGGGGTGGAGCACTCGGTGGTCGGCGCCCAGAGCGAAGCGAAGGCGCGAGACTGGCTCCGCTCCCGCGCCGGCGCCCGGTGGACGTACGACGCGGCCGGCGAGCCGGCGCCGTCGCTGGGCATCAGTGACACCGCCTTCTCGGTCGAGGCCGACGTCGCGGCAGTCTCGAAGGGCCGCCCGCCGCAACTCGACTGCGCCCTCTGCGGCGGCCAGGACTTCCGCTAGCGCCCACGCGAACTCGTGCCCGGACCAGCGACGCCACCCCGCGCCGGCGCCGGTCCACCGTCACGCCCGGGCCGCGGCGCGCGCCCCGTCACGTCGCCGTCACGGACATGTCACCCCGGTGGAGCGACCGCCGTGCTGTACCGCGCCTCATGCTTCAGGGACTCATCCGCTGGCTGCTCCCCCGCGAAGATCACTACTACGACATGCTCGAGGAGCTGGCCCGCCTCGGCAACGACGCCGCGGTCGCGCTCGCGGCCTTCGAGTCGACGCCGGCGGCCACGGTGCAGGACACCGTGCAGGTCATCGAGCACAAGGCCGACGACGTCGTTCGCCGCATGGAGGACGCGCTGGCGCGCACCTTCGTGACGCCGCTCGACCGCGAGGACCTGCACCGGCTCACCAGCGAGCTCGACGACATCATCGACCTCACCAACCTCACCGCGCGCTGCTACGGCCTCTACGCCATCTCGGCGCCGACCCCCGCGATGATCGAGCTGTCGAAGAAGCTCATCACCTGCACCCAGATGATTCGCGAGACGGTGCCGAGCCTGCGCGCACATCGGTACACCGTGCTGCTCGACGGGGGCCGAAAGGTGCGGCAGCTCGAGAAGGAGGGCGACGCCATCTACCGCAAGGCCATCAGCGACCTCTTCTCGGCGGCGTCGATCGACTTCCGCGACCTGCTCAAGCAGAAGGAGGCGCTCGACCACCTCGAGAACGCCGTCGACCACTGCGACAACGTGGCCGACCTTCTCGCGAACCTGGCCGTCAAGCATGGTTAGCCTGCTGGTGGCGGTGGTCGTGATGGCCATCGTCTTCGACTACATCAATGGTTTCCACGACGCGGCGAACGCCATCGCGACGGTGGTGTCGACGGGCGTGCTGCCGATACGCACGGCGGTGCTCCTGGCGGCGGTGCTCAACTTCGCCGGCGCGATGGCCGGCACGGCGGTGGCGAAGACCATCGCCTCTGGCTTCGCCGACCCCTCTCAGGTGACCCAGGCGGTGGTGCTGGCGACGCTGCTGGGAGCGTCGGCGTGGAACCTCATCACCTGGTGGTTCGGCATTCCGTCGTCGTCGTCCCACGCGCTCATCGGGGGCCTGGCCGGCGCCGTCGTCGCGCACGCCGGCGTGTCGGCCTTCAAGTGGCCTGCGCTGGCGCAGAAGGTGTTGGTGCCCCTCGTCGCCTCTCCGTCCATCGGCTTCCTCGTCGCGTTCTTCGTGATGGTGGGGCTCGTCTGGTTGGCCCGTGGCCGACTGCCCGCGCTCGGGCGCGCCTTCTCGGTGGTGGTGTGGGGCGGGCTCGTCGCGCTGGGCGGCTCTCAATGGTACGCCGGCCGGGCCCACGCGCTCGCGGGCGCCACGGCGAAGGGCGCGCCGACGTCGCTCCTCGAGGCCGAGTACGCGCTGCTGCTGGTGTTGCTCGCGGTGGCCGCCGTCGGGGCGCTGCTCGTCGGCCGACGGCTCTACGGCGCGGCGCCGCAGGTGGTGCAGAGCCTGTCGCGGCGCCTGCAGCTCGTCTCGGCCGGGTTGATGGCCTTCTCGCACGGCTCCAACGACGCTCAGAAGTCGATGGGCATCATCACGCTGGCGCTGCTGTCGTTCGGCGCGTCGCAGCAGGGCGCCCTGCCAGGGTGGGTGCCGGCGTGGGCGATGCCGGTGGGCGACGGCGTGCCGGCGTGGGTCATTCTCGTCTGCGCAGCGGCCATCGCCGCTGGCACGGCCGCCGGGGGCACGCGCATCATCAAGACCATGGGGACGAAGATCATCCGCATCACGCCGCTCCAGGGCTTCGCCGCCGAGACCGCTGGCGCGCTGACCATCCTCGGGGCGTCCCGCCTGGGCATTCCCGTGTCGACCACCCACGTCATCAACGCCTCCATCATGGGCGTCGGGGCGTCGAAGCGGCTGTCGGCGGTGCGCTGGGGGGTGGCCACCAACATCCTCGTCGCGTGGGTGGTGACGCTCCCCTTCAGCGCCGCGCTGTCGTGGGCGTCGATGAAGCTCCTGGCGCTCTTCGTCGACTGACGTCGACCCGGCCGCGCCGAGCGAGGGGCTCCGTCGCGACCACCGCAGACGACGCCGCGCCCCGCGGCTCTCCCGCGCCCGACCTCGGCCCGGCCGCGCCCCTTCCCGATACCCACGGGTGCCATGACGCGCCGGCCCACGGGCCCCTTGCGCCGAGGCCGGCGCGGTGGTGTGAGGGTTGTGGACGGGTTGGCCGACCCCGCCGCCGAGGTACAGCCATGAAGTCCATTCTTTCGGTGCTCGCGCTGGTGCTCATCTCGACCGCGTGCCTGGCGCCAGTCGCCGAAGCACAGTGCTCGACGAACGCCGACTGTCGGTCCGACCAGACCTGCGTCGACTTCCGGTGCCAGACGCCTGACGGCGGCGCGGGAGGTGGCGGCGCGAGCGTCGGCGGTGGCGCTGCCGCGGGAGGCACGGCGGGGGGCGGAGGCACGGCGGCGGGCGGAGGCGACGCGACGGGTGGCGGCGGCGCGACGGCTGGTGGCGCAGGTGGTGGAGGGCTCGGCGGCGGCACGAGCGGCGGCGGCAGCGGCGGCGGCGTGGCGTGCGGCTGCCAGACGGGCGGCGGCCAGTGCCAGCCGGGAGACTCACCCCTGGCCTGCGGCGCGAGCGGTGGCCGCTGTGTGCGCTGCGGCAACGGCGAGCAGTGCGTCGCCGGCGCCTGCGTCATGGCGGCGTGCGGCCCGGGCACCTGCTCGGGGTGCTGCGGCCCCCGGAACTTCTGCGTCGCGCCGTCGATGCAGAGCAGCATCTCGTGCGGCCAGGGCGGCGCCATGTGCACCCAGTGCCCGCGGGGGCAGGACTGCGTCTCGGGGACCTGCCAGCAGGCGCAGCCCTGCGGCCCGATGACGTGCGCCTCGGGCTGCTGCGGCTTCGGTCGCTGCCTCCCACCGGCCCAGCAGCAGAACTTCGCCTGCGGCACCGGCGGCGCCATGTGCCAGCAGTGCCCCGGCGGCACCCGGTGCCAGGGCGGCGTCTGCCAGGGCGGCGGCCCCATCGACGCAGGAATGCCGGGCGGCTGCGACGCCGTCTCGTGCCCGACCGGCTGCTGCGCCTTCGGCCGCTGCATTCAGCCCGGGCAGCAGCAGAACTTCGCCTGCGGCACCGGCGGCGCCATGTGCCAGCAGTGCCAGGGCGGAACGACCTGCCGCATGGGCGTCTGTCTGCCCAACGTTCAACCCGACGGTGGCACGCTGCCGCCGCTGCCCACCGGGAGCGCGTGCAACGCCATGATGGCGTGCGAGGGCTTCTGTCTCGAGGAGTCCCAGTTCGGCCAGCTCTCGGGCTACCGCGGCGGATACTGCACGGCCCAGTGTGGCCCGACGCAGCCGTGCAGCTCGGGCGTCTGTGTCACCGAGAACGTCTTCGGCACCATGGCCAGCTCGTGCCGGAGCACCTGCTCGGCACCCGGCACGGGCCAGTCGACGTGCCGCCAGGGCTACGTCTGCGCGCTCTCGCCCTCGCCCACCGCGCTGGTGGGCTATTGCCGGCCCAACTGCAACAACGGCGCGCTCGCCAGCTGCCCCATGGGCCAGCAGTGCCAGCCCAACGGCTACTGCATGTGACGGAGCCGGCGGCCGCCGTTCGCCCGGCCAGCCGCCCCCTCGGCCTCGGGGCCAACCGAGGCCAGCCCTCAGCAGCGCGCCAGGCCGAACGCCCCGGCGCGTCAGGGTTTGCGCACGGCCTCGACGGCGAACAGCACCGCCTCGGGCGTACACGGCATCGCCAGCGAGACTTCGCGCCCGCCGGGCCCGAAGGCCGCCACGGCGTCGCGCAGGGCCGCCACCGCGGAGAGCGCCAGCATGAGCGGCGGCTCTCCCACGGCCTTCGAGCCGTGAATCGTCGCGTCCTGCGGGGCGTTCTCGAGGAGCGCGACGCGAAAGTCGACGGGGGCGTCGCCAAAGGCGGGGATCTTGTACGTGTCGGGCGAGTGCGTGCGCAGGAAGCCCTTCTCGTCGAAGCGCACCTCTTCGACGGTGAGCCAGCCCCACCCCTGCAGGAAGCCGCCCTCGACCTGCCCGCGGTCGATGGTGGGCACCAGCGACGCGCCTACGTCGTGCAGGACGTCGACGCGCCGGAGCCGGTGCTCACCCGTCAGCCCACTCACCTCGACCTCGCACACCGCCGCGCCATAGGCGAAGTAGTGAAACGGCCGGCCTCGCCCCGTCGCCTTGTCGAAGTGGATGTCGGGCGTGCGGTAGAAGCCCGTGGCCGAGAGTGACACCTGCGCGAGGTAGGCCTCGTGGGCCACCGTCTCGAAGGGCAGCGCGAGCTCCGGCCGGCGCTCGAGGAAGACACGGCCCCCGGCGAAGAGGATGCCGCCCGAGTCCGACGACGGAACGCCGAGGAGCCGCGCCGCCACCGGGCGCAGGCGCTCCCGCACCGTCTCGCACGCCTGCTTGACGGCGAAGCCGTTGAGGTCGGAGCCGCTCGAGGCCGCGGTGGCCGAGGTGTTGGGCACCTTGTCGGTGGCCGTCGTCATGACCCGCACGCGCTCGGGCGGAACCCCCAGCTCGTGGGCGCAGATGGCCAGCATCTTCGTGTGCAGCCCCTGCCCCATCTCGGTGCCGCCGTGGTTCAGCTGCACCGAGCCGTCGGCGTAGACGACGACGAGGGCTCCCGCCTGGTTGAGGAACGAGGTGGTGAAGCTGATGCCGAACTTCACCGGCGTGATGGCCAGGCCCCGCCGGGCGTGGCGGTGGGCGGCGTTGAAGGCGTCGACGTCGCGGCGACGGGCCGCGTAATCGCTCGACTCGAGCAGCTCGCTCCACAGGCGCTCGACGCGACAGTCCTTCACCTCCTGCCAGTAGGGCGTGAGGTTGCGCGGCGCGGGGCCGTAGAAGTTCCGCCGGCGCAGGGCCGCCGGGTCGAGGCGAAGGCGCTCCGCCGCGCGAGACATGACGTCTTCGATGACGGCCATGCCCTGGGGGCCGCCGAAGCCGCGGAAGGCGGTGTTCGACGGCAGGTTCGTCTTCGCGACGTGCCCCCGCACCGTCACGTCGGGCAGGAAGTAGGCGTTGTCGACGTGGAAGAGCGCCCGGTCGAGGATGGCGCGGGACAGGTCGGTGCTGAAGCCACCGTCAGCGAAGAGCTCGGCCTCGAGCGCCAGCAGCTGGCCGTCGAGCGAGAACCCGACGTCGAAGCGCGTGAGGAACGGGTGGCGCTTGCCCGTCCACATCATGTCCTGGTCGCGGTTGAGCCACACCTTCACCGGGCGGTTGGTGCGCACCGCCGCGAGCGCCGCCATCGCCGCGTATGGCGCGGCCTGCGTCTCTTTGCCGCCGAAGCCGCCGCCCATGCGCGGCACCTCGACGATGACCTGGTGGCGGCCCCAGCCCAGCACGTGCGCGACGATGGCCTGCACCTCGCTGGGGTGCTGCGTCGACGAGAGCAGCCGCAGCGCCGGGCCCTCCTCGGGCAGCGCCAGGGTGCACTGCGTCTCGAGGTAGAAGTGGTCTTGCGCGCCGGTGCGCACCTCGCCCTGGAAGCGCACCGGCGCCCGGGCCAGCGCCGCCGCCGCGTCGCCTCGCCGCAACAGGTGGTCTCTCGACAGGAAGCTTCCCTTCGCGATGGCGTCGTCGAGGGTGACGATGGCCGGCAGCGGCTCGAGGTCGAGCGTCACCGCGCGGGCGCCGGCACGGCAGGCCTCGTACGACGTACCGACGACGAGGGCGATGGACTGGCCGAGGTAGCGCACGGTGTCGTGCGCGAAGAGCTCCTCGTCGTGCACCACCGGGCCGACGTCGTTCGTGCCCGGAACGTCCTTCGCGGTGAAGACGGCCACCACGCCCGGCACCGAGAGCGCCGGGCGCGTGTCGAGGCCGCGCAGCCGCGCGTGCGCCACCGGCGAAGTGACGACCTGCGCCACCAGCAGCCCGGTCGGCGCCGGTAGGTCGTCGACGTAGCGGGCTTCGCCGCTGGTGTGCTTGAGCCCCGACTCGTGCAGGAGCGGCTGGTGGAGTGGCGTCACCGGGCCCTCGGCGCGCCCGCCCGGCGACGGCGCCCCCTTCATCTGCGCGCGCAGCGGCTCAGCCATGGCGCACCTCGCCGGCGGTCAGCACCGTCGCGGCGTGCCCGGGCACCAGCGCGGGCTGGGGCACGTCCTTCGTCTCGTCGAAGAAGCCGCGGAGCAGGTTGGCCGCCACCAGGGCCCGGTAGGGCGCGCTGCCGCGGTGGTCCGACAGCGGCGAGAAGTCGCGCGCCAGCGCCTGCGCCGCCAGCTCGACGGTGTCCTCCCGCCAGGGCCGGCCCAGCAGCGCCGCCTCGGCCTGCGCCGCGCGTTTCGGGGTCGCCGCCATGCCGCCGTACGCGAGCCGGGTCGCCGTCACGACGTTGGCGGCGTCGACCTCGACGAGGAGCCCGGCCGAGACGGCGCTGATGTCGAGTTCGCGGCGCTTGCTCACCTTGTACGAGGCCGCCCGCGTGGTGGGCGCGAGCGCCGGCACCTCGACGCCAGCGAGCAGCTCCCGCGGCGCGAGCGCCGTCTTCCGGTAGCCAACGAAGAAGGCCTCGAGCGGCAGCCGCCGCTCCCCCGCCCTCGAGCGCAGCACCGCCGTGGCGCCGAGGCTGATGAGCGCGGGCGCCAGGTCGCCGATGGGCGAGGCGGTGCACAGGTTCCCGCCAAGGGTGCCGCGATGCTTGATCTGCCGCGCCGCGAAGTACCGCACCATGCGGTGCAGCGGCGGCAGGCGCCGCGCCGACCAGGCCTCGAGCGCGGCGATGGTGACGGCGCTGCCGAGGTGGTGCACCGCGCCCTCGCGCAGGGTGTGCAGCTCGCGCAACCCCTCGAGCGAGACGAGCTTCGCCGGCACCTCGAACTTCTTGGTGATCTCCAGCGACAGGTCGGTCCCGCCGACGACGAAGCGGGCGTCGGGGTGCGCGTCGAGAAGCCCCCACAGCTCGTCGAAGGTGGTGGGCGTGGCGAAGAGCCGGCCGTCAGCCTCGCGGCGGAACTGCATCGAGCCGGGCCGGGCCGCGGCCAGGGCGGCCTGGAACCGGTCGGCCGGGCAGGTGCCGGCCACGGCCATCGCCGCCTCGCGAATGGGCCGGTAGCCGGTGCAGCGGCAGAGGTTACCGCAGAGCTGGTCGTCGAGCTGCCAGGGCTGCGTCAGATCATCGCGGTAGGTGGCTTCGAAGAGCGACATCACGATTCCGGGCGTGCAATAGCCGCACTGGCTGCCGAGGGCCTTCGCCATCGCGAGCTGGGCCGGGTGAGCGGCGTCGGCCCTGAGCGCCTCGACGGTGACGACGTGCTTCCCCTGCACCATCGGCAGGAGCACCAGGCACGCGTTGACGGCGCGCCAGCGGGCCTCGCCGTCGGGGCCGGCCTCGGCGACGGCGACGGTGCAGGCGCCGCAGTCGCCCTCGGCGCAGCCCTCCTTCGTGCCGGACAGGCCGCGCACGTCGCGAAGGTACCGGAGCAGCGTCGTGGTCGGCGCCACGGTGGGCTCTTCGACCCACTGGCCATTGAGGTTGAAGCGCAGGGTGTTCATCACGGGGAGGACGAGAATGGCCCAGCCCGGCCGCGCAGGCCACCCCTCCGGCGGCCCCCGTGGAGCCCGCCGGAGCTGGAATACGCTAGCAGCCCGTTGAAGAAGAGGCCGCAGCCATCGTGTCCGCGGATGACTGGCTGGATGGCGCAGGACCTTCCGAGGCCCTGGGCGCGGTGAGAAATTCGAACGCCAGCAGAAACTGCTCCCAGCATGTGGTGAGCATC
>JADCJJ010000486.1 GCA_020247085.1 Myxococcaceae bacterium
CTGTCCGTCAGGCGGCGAAGGGAAGGCCGGGCTGGGCGGTGGCGGGCGGGAGCCTCTGGCGCGCGGGGGGCAGGGGGACTCCGAGTTGGGCGAGTCTGGCCTCGGCAGCGGCGCGGGTGGTGTGCACGGCGTGGATGCGGCGAACACGTACTGATGCGTGCTGCCCAGCGGGTGACCGCGAGCCACGAGGTAGCCGATGTACTGCTGAAGAACCCCACCCAACGGGTTTCCTGCGATTCGGGCCCGCACCGCTTTCCGACGGAAGACCTGCTCCATGGCACGCCTCCTTCCCGCCCGGAGGGGCGGAGAGGCGTCAGGATTATGCGGAGTGCGCCGCGCCGCTCACGCGGCGGCCGCCACCTGGTCCCGAGCGCGATTCGTGGGAGGGGGCATCGCGACGCAGACCCGCTCCGCATAATCCGGGGCTCCGCATAATTTCGCTTATGGAGAGCACTTCATAAGCGAAAAAACTTTCTCTTCGCCGGCAGCGACGCGGGCGGAGAGCGCGCGGCCATCGCCTACACCGTCCTCGGCAGCTGCGCCCTCGCCGACGTCAACCCCGTCGAGTACCTCGCCGACGTCCTTCCTCGCCTGGCGCGCCGCGTCCGTCTGCGGGACATCCCCGCGCTGATGCCGGCCGCCTGGAAGCAGTCCCGCCAGTCACGCTGACGCTGACGCTCACACGTCAAGCGTGTCCGACGGCGAGCCGGCGGACGGACACCCTGGGCCGGAATCGACTCCGGACCACGAGCAGGCCCCTGCGGTCCTCCCCCTCCACCGAGCGCGCCGCGGCCATCACTGCTCGGGCTCAGCGACGTTGGTTCTGGTCGAACGCCCAGGCCGGTCTGCGCCACGAGACTTCGCGTGCAGTCCTGCCCTCAGCGAATGAGCAGCGAGGCTGCGAAGCCCAGCGCCACGAACACGAGCAGCCCGATGACGAACCGGCGCTTGCGCTGTCGCGCGCGCTCCCGGCGCTCCTCCATGTCCCGCTCCTCGAGGTGCACGCAGCGCTCACAGACCAACGGGCTCGTCTCGGCGGCACACGCCCGGCAGACGAACGTACCGCAGCGGTCGCACGCGCCGACGGCAGGCGCCTGGTGCTGGGGGCACACACCCGCCTCGAGCGTCGATGGTCGCTCCTCGGCGACGGGCTCGGCCGCCAGGAGCGCCTGCGCGCGCGAGAGGTCCGCCTGCGTGACGAGCAACCGCGGCACGATGGCCGGGTTCCCGAGCGGCCCTGCGAGGAGCGAGGCGTGGTGCATGCCCTGCATCGCGTGCCCGATGCCGGCGCCTTCGAGCAGACTGCGCCAGCCGGCGAACTCGACCGGGTCCGACGACTCTGCGAGGAAGACGAGCTGCTGCGGGTCACCAACCCCGGCGCCCTCGGGCGTGGTCTCGGCTGCGTTCGTGTCCGATGGCTCCACGGGTCGTCCTCCCGACCGGGGCCGTGACGGGACGCCCCCAGCCCTTGCATCCGCAGTGTAGTCCGCGCCCGGTGAGTGCGGGGGCTCCTCCGCCAGGGCGCGCTGCGCCACGCGCACTGGCTCGACGCCACGTCGGCCCGACACGCTGGAGTATGAAGACGTGATGATTCGAGTCCGACTGCATACTGGGGACGTCGACTGGGACGACGCGAAGTTCAAGCAGGCGATGCTCGAACGCTCACTCCCGCCCACGACGCCGGTGACGCTCGATGGCGGCACGACCTGGTCACCGGCACTCACGGTCTTCAAGCAGCGCCTCGGTGAGCGCGAAGACGTCATGGCCGTCTTCCTGCCGGTGCAGGTCGAGCCAGTGGCGCTCGTCGCCGGGTATCTCTCGCTGGGGTCGCTGCTGCTGTTCGGAGGCCCCCTCACCCTCGTGGCCGTGCTCGTGCTGGGAGAGCCGAAGCCGACGCTCGCGGTGAAGGCGGGCGCCTTCGCCGTCGCGCTCCTCGGCGGCGTGCTTCCCCCGGCGCTGCTCGGTGCCTACGCCTTGAAGCGCCTCCGCGGGAACCCACAGGCCCGTGGCGCCGCGCGGGCCTGGTTCTCCATCGGCGTCGGCGGTCTGCTCGCACTCTGTCTCCTCACAGGTGGGCTCTGGGCCCTGCTGCGCTGATGCCGGTGCCGTCGCGCCCAGGCGCATGCGGCGTGCCGCCTCGCCCCGCGCGGGCCGTCGTCGCGCTGTCCTGGCCGTGCCGTGGCGCTCGTGCCGGTGACACACCGCTGGCTCGTCCTTCGCCGGCCTGGAGCGCGCGCGAGGTGCCACGGCGCCGACGGTGGCGGCCCGCCGGAGCCTCGCGCGTCGCCACGTTCCGGCGCTTGGTGAAGGGCCAGCGATGAGGCGCCTGCCCGTCGCGTGGACCCCGGCAGACGAGTGGGTCGCGGCCCGGCTCCAGGCGGCGCAGGGGAGGCGCACGGCTCGCCGCCTCGAGGTGCCACAGGTCCGCGCGGCAGCCACCGCCGCCCTCGAGGCCGGTGAGGGGTACGCGGTGGTGCACGGCGGAGACGTCGAAGACGCCCGGCAGTTCACCAGCCTCGCGCTCTGCGTCGCGACGCCCCAGGGCGTGGTGGTGGGCGTCGGGAGCGCGCGGACCCATGGCGTCACGCCGGCGCGCGCCTTCCCCGACCTCGAGGCGTGGGATGCGTGGACGCCGCTGGCGAACGTCGTGAGGTGCGAGGCCTGGGCCCGACGCCGCGCCGCCGACCGCCGCCTCGTGGCCTTTGCTCCGCCGGAAGGGCGCCCCGACGACCCGGCGGCGCTGCTCGAGGCCATCCTCGCGGCGCCAGACGACGACGCGCCGCGGCTGGTCTACGCCGACGTGCTCCAGGAACGCGGCGACCCGCGCGGTGAGTTCATCGCGGTGCAGTTGGCGCTGTCGCGACCGGAGCTGCCCGAGGCGCGCCGCGGCGAGCTCGAGGCCCGCGGCGCGAGCCTGCTTGCGCTGCATGGAGACGCGTGGCTCGGGCCCCTCGCCGCGGGAGGGCTGCGCGTCTCGTTCGACCGCGGCTTCGTCGAGGCGCTGACCGTCAGCGCGCCCCAGGCGCTCGTCGAGGCCGGTGAGGCCCTGTTGCGGGAGCCAGTACGGCAGCTCGTCTTCAGGTGCCAGCAACGGCCCGACGTCGCCCGCCTGCTGACGGCGCCCTGGCTGTCCCGCCTCCGCGCGCTCGAGTTCACGGCGGCCGACGCGGCCAGGCCGTCGTTGACGCTCGAAGGCCTGGCGACGCTGCTGGCGACGCGTCGGCTTCGCGGGCTGACACATCTGGGCTTTCACGGCCAGGGCCTGGGGAACGACGGCGCGGCGATTCTCGCCCGCGAAGCGCCGCACGCCGTGCCCGCGCTGGTCGAGCTGGCCCTGACCGGCGACCACCTGTCGGCCGAGGGGCTGCGCGCCCTCGCCCGTACGCGCTGGTTCGCGGGCCTCGAGCGCCTCTCGCTCGACGGCAACGAGCTCGGCCCCGACGGCGCCGCCGAGCTGGCCGACGTGCGCTTCCGCAAGCTGCTGCGGCTCTCGCTCGGTCAGAACCGCATCGGCTCCGATGGAGCCGCCGCCCTGGCGCAGGCCCAGGGGTTGTCGGGCGTCGAGCGGCTCTGGCTGCACAGCAACGGCATCGGCGTCACCGGCGCCGAGGCGCTGCTGCAGTCGCCCCACCTCGGTCGCGCCACGACGCTCGTCCTCGAGGGGAACCCCATCGGCGCTCGCCTGCGGCAGCGCCTCTCGGAGCGCCGCGGCCCGGGATACGAGTGAGGCAGGGGCGCGGGTGGTGAAGCCGCGCTGCCAGGGCCCGCGCTCCGGGCCTGCGCCGTGGCCGGCCCCGCCAGCGGCGTCAGCGCAGGCCACGCCCCGTCACGAGGTAGGTGGCGAAGCTGCCCAGCCAGTGCCCGCCCTCGTAGTGCTCGCCGGTGACGGCCTCGAGGCCGGCGTCGCGATGGGCGCGGGCGGCGGCCTCGAGCGTCACCCGCCGAGGGTCGTCGTCAGGGAGCCCGGCGCATACGCCCTCGAGCATCCACGCGCGCGACAGGTTGAGGCCGTCGAGGTGCGCCAGCTTCGGGTCGGCGCGGTCGGTCACCTTCTCCGGCGTCAGCCATGGCCCCTGTGGCGCCGAGAGCGTCGGCAGGAAGGCCGTCAGCCACGAGGCGAAGCGCGCCTTCGGCAGCAGCCGGCGCATGAGGTCGGCCTCGGCGAGGCACGGCGAGAGAAAGTCCTGGCCTCCGGGCTCGTAGGTGAGCGGGCAGGCGACGTCGGCCAGGTAGTACGCCTGCGCGCGCTCGACGAGCAGCGCCTCGAGCCCGCGGTGGCCGGTGGCCCGCGCCCAGTCGAGCAACAGGCCGAAGGCGAAGGCCGTCTGGTCGTGCTCTCCCACGCGGATGGGTCGAGACAGCTTCGGCAGCCACGCCATCAGCCGCTTCACCGCCACCGCCTCGAGCGGCGCCAGCGCCGCCGCCCAGCGTTTCGCGTCGGCGTCGTCCCACTCGCGAAGCTCCGTGCCCAGCTGCAGCAGCCAGGCGAGGCCATAGGGCCGCTCGAAGCTGACCCGCCCCTGGCCCTCGACGTAGGCCACCTCGGCGGCGAGGTTCTTCGGCGTGAGGCTCCGGCCCAGCGCCCGCTTCGCGTCCGCGGCGAGCCGCGCGGTGGGGAAAGCGCGGGCCAGCCGGGCCAGCAGCCAGTGCCCGTGCACCGAGGAGTGCCAGTCGTAGCAGCCATAGAAGGCCGGCGTGAGCCTCGACGGCACCTTCGCGTCGGCCGGCGCCGACAGCACGTGTGCCACCTTGTTGGGGAACTCGCGATGGACGCAGGCCAGCGCCAGCGCCGCGAAGCGCGACGCCACGTCGATGTCGACGGTGGCGGCTTCGCGCACGGAAGTCGGTCGCTCGACGAGCGCCGCCTGGCCGAGCGTGATGAGGAGCAGGAACGGCAGTGGCATGGTGGACAGCTCCCCGCAGAGGGCTCGCTCGCGGCATAGCGCGGGCGGCAGGCAGGGTCCGCTCCGAAGGCGCTGGGCGCCGCCCGCGCGGTCGGTGTTCTCCAGGTGCGGCGCCCTGCGCTACGGTGTCGTTCCGTTTCGCGTCACTGGTCTCGACCGCACGAGGAGGCTCGCATGCGCTTCACCCGGGTGTTCACCTTCGCCGTGCTGTCTCTCGGGGTCGTCGCCTCGGCCGAGCCGCGCCGGACGCTGGCGCGCGTCGTCTCTTCCGAGGGGGCCACCGTGACGCTCGAGGTGCTCGAGGGCTACGTCACCGTTGGCGATGAGCTGGAGCTGTGGACCGAGGGCGGCAAGCGGGTGACGAAGCTGACGCTGCCGGTGGACCTGGTGAACCGCGGAGACTCCGCCGCCGGGGTGAAGCTCTCGGGGAGCGCCCCCGCGGCCGGAGCGCTGCTCGCCCAGAAGGGCCAGTACTCGCAGTGGGCCGAGGCCGCTGCCGCGCTCGCGGCGATTCCACCGAAGGTCCTCGCGCGCGTCGCTTCGGTCGAGGGCGCCACCGTCACGCTCGAGGTCCTCCTGGGCAGCACCGTGCCCGGTGCCGAGCTCGACGTGCTGACGGCCGAGGGCAAGACGACGGCGAAGGTGACGCTGCCCGAGGGCATCGGGTTGGCGTTGTCCGGTGACACGCTGAAGGGCGTGACGCTGGCGGGCGCGCGCGTCGCTCAAGGCGCGCTGGTGTCTGACAAGGGTCGTTTCTCGACGCTCGCCGCGGCCTCGGCGGCCTTGCCCGGCGCGAAGGTGGCGCCGCCGCCAGCGGTCGCCGGGCCCGCATCCATCAAGGCGTCGGCGGCGGCCTGCGCCTTCACGCCCGCCGAGGTGTCCGCCGCGCTGGGCTTCAAGGTCGGGCCCGGTACTGGCACCGAGCTCGCGTTCGAGGGGGGCACGGCGCTCTCGTGCCGGTGGCTCGAGGAGAAGGGCCTGCGGTCGCTGCTGCTCAACCGACAGGTGATGACGCGGGGTGACGCGGCGAGGAACCGGGCGGCCCTCGCCAGGTCTCTCGCCGGGTCCGTCGAGGCCATCCCAGGCGACCCCGACGGAGCCCTCTGGCAGGTCGGCCAGGGCGACTTGACGGGCGTGACGCTGCACTACGGCCGCGGTGCCGTGCTGACCGAGGTCCGGGTGTCGGGCGTCGATATGAAGGACGCGGCCAGCGTTTCCGCCATGCGCCGCAACGTGTTGAAGCTGAGGCGTTTCTGAGGCGAGGTGCAGGCCTCGACCCGCCACCGGTACCGTCGACGGCGCGGCCTCCTCCCGAGCCGCCGCTGACGGTGCGTGAGGCGTCGGGCCGCGCGTGCCGTCGAAGTCACGTCCAGTGGCGTTGAGCCGCCGCTGGCGGTGCTTGGAGCGAGGGGCCGCGCGCGCCGTCGACGCCCCGGCCGCTGGCGTAGAGCCGCCGCCCATCGGGTGTGAGGCGTCAGGCCTCGTGCAGGCCCGGTGCCTCTCGCCCCGTCGATTTCACGTACTCGGTGTAGCCGCCGCCGAAGGTGTGAGGGCCCTCGGGTGTCAGCTCGAGCACGCGGTTGGTCAGCTCGGCGAGGAAGTGGCGGTCGTGCGACACCACCAGCAGGCTGCCCTCGAAGCCCTTGAGCGCGTCGATGAGCATCTCCTTCGTCGCGAGGTCGAGGTGGTTCGTCGGCTCGTCCAGCACCAGGAAGTTCGGCGGGTCGAAGAGCATCAGCGCCAGCACGAGGCGGGCCTTCTCGCCGCCCGACAGCACCCGCACCACCTTCTCGGTCTCGTCACCGGGGAAGCCGAAGCAGCCGGCCAGCGTGCGCAGCGTGCCCTCGCTCGAGCGGGGGAACGCGTCGACGAGCGTCTGCCAGACCGTCTTCTGCCCATCGAGCACGTCCATCGCGTGCTGCGCGAAGTACCCGAGCTTGATGCTGGCCCCGAGCGTGACGGTGCCGGTGTCGGGCTGGCCCTGCCCGGCTACCATCTTCAGCAGCGTCGACTTGCCGGCGCCGTTCACGCCCAGCACGCACCACCGCTCGCGTCGCCGCAGCAAGAAGTCGAAGCTCCTGTACACGACGAGGTCGCCGTAGGCCTTCGACACGCCGGCCAGCTTCACCACGTCTTCACCGCTGCGCGGCGGCGGCTTGAACTCGAAGCGTACCTTCTCGACCCGGCGCGGCGGCTCGACGCGCTCGATCTTCTCGAGCTTCTTCACCCGCGACTGCACCTGCGCCGCGTGCGAGGCGCGGGCCTTGAAGCGCTCGATGAAGGCGAGCTCCTTCTTCAGCATCGCCTGTTGCCGCTCGAACGTGGCCTGCTGCTGCGCCTCGGCCAGCGCCTTCTGCTGTACGTAGAACTCGTAGTCGCCCGAGTACGAGGTGAGCTCGCCGCCGTCGATCTCGAGGATGCGCGTGCACACCCGGTTGAGGAACTCGCGGTCGTGCGACGTCATCAGGAGCGCACCCTCGTACTGCTTGAGGAACTGCTCGAGCCAGATGAGCGACTCGAGGTCGAGGTGGTTCGACGGCTCGTCCAGCAGCATCGCGTCGGGCTTCATCAGCAGAATGCGGGCGAGCGCCACGCGCATCTTCCAGCCGCCCGAGAGCGCGCCCACGTCGCCGTCGATCATCGAGGGGCGGAAGCCGAGGCCCGCGAGGATCTCCCGCGCCCGGCCCTCGAGCGCGTACCCGCCCAGCTCGTCGAAGCGAGCCTGCACCTCGCCGAAGCGGGTGACGAGCGCGTCGAGTTGGTCCGCTTTGTCCGGGTCGGCCATGTCGTACTCGAGCTGCTTGAGCTCGCGCGCGACCTCCGAGACATTGCCCGCGCCGTCCATCGTCTCTTCGATGACGGGCCGGCCGCTCATCTCGCCGACGTCCTGGCGGAAGTAGCCGATGGAGACGCCACGGTCGATGCTCACCGAGCCCTCGTCAGGCGCCTCCTCCTTCATGATGTACCGGAAGAGCGTCGACTTGCCCGAGCCGTTGGGGCCGACCAGGCCCACCTTCTCGCCCTTGTGGAGCGCCGCCGAGGCGCCGATGAAGAGAATCTGCCGCCCGTGCTGCGCGCCGATGGAGTCGAGGCGAATCATGTCGCGCAGGCCCATAGGTCAACGCCCGTGCTGCGTCACCCCTCACGGGCCTGTCGGCTCCCCTTCCCGGCGGCGTTCCCCGGCGGTGTACCTCGTACCGTCGACGAGGGGGCCCTTCACGAAGACACGGGAACGAGCGCGAGCGTCGCCAGACACCGTGCCCTCCACGCCGGCACGTGTACGGCGGGGCAGCGCGGAGCGGTGCGCTGACGCAACCCGCAGCATCGCTGGTCCGATACTCACACCGTGCGCCTCATCGTGACGCTCCGCCGCTCCCTCGCTCAGCTCGCTCCGCCGCGGGCCCCGGCCGTGAGCTCGCGAGCCGCGTTCGACGACGGCGTTCCTCCGAAGCGCCTGCTCCCAGAGGTCGTGTCGCCCTGGCCGCCCTCCACGTCTGGAGGCGCCAGGAGCGTCACATGCGAATCGCAGGTCAGCTGATCGCCGTCGTCGTCTTGACTTCAGGGGTCGTCACCGCCGAGTCACCGTCGGGCGCGGCGAGCTTCGCCAATCGCGGCGTAGGCCTGGGCCTCGGCGTGGCCCGAGTCTTCGGGCAGGACCCGTCGGTGCCCGACGCGGTGTCTCCGCTCTGGCTCGAATACGCCTCGTACCTCGAGGGTGGCTTCGAGGTGTTTGGCCGCGTTCCGGTCGCGGTGGCCAGCGTGCGCGTCGGCGCCGAAGCCCCCGACGGCCGGGGCCTGGTGTTTTCGAGCGGCCTCCAGCTCGGGGTCCGGTACCTGTTTCTCGAAGAGGGCGTTCGGCCCTTCGTTTCGCTGCACCTGGGCGGGCTCATCGTGGCCCGTCAGGCTGCGCTCGGTGACAACGTGCTGGCTGGCCCGGGCGCCGGCGCAGGCCTCGAGGTGTTCGTGGTGTCCTCCGTGGCGTTGCAGGCTCGCGTCTTCGCGGAGTGGTACGTGACGCTGAACGCGCCTCAGCGCTTCAGCCTGGGCGCGACGGTGACCGCCTCGACGTACTTCTGACAGGCGGCCTCGTTCGCGAGACGGCTCGCTCCGGGCGCTCGCCGCTGCGGAGCATGCGAGGCGAGCGCGGCTCGAGGGTGTCAGCGCCCCGGGTGAGGCCGGCGACGGTGACGGACGGGCAGGGACGCTCGCGCACGGGGGAGGGGGCCCGTCGGGGAGCTCGAACCCGTACGAGACGCGAGCCAAAGCGCCGCGTCACGAAGGCGGCATGCCACCAACCAAGACCGGTGACGCCGTCGTCATCAGCGCCCGAGCGTGCAGACAAGGGGTGGCGGAGTGCTTCAGTTCCCGAACACCATGCCCGCGCGCGACAGCCACTCGGCCACCGGCCCGGGGACGATGCCGAGCGCCACCGTGGCGATGGCTGAGGCCACCAGCGCCACCTCGGTCGTCCAGTGACGGAAGGGCGCGGGGGCGTCGGCGGGCGCCGGGCGCATGAACATGTAAACGACGACGCGAAGGTAATAGTAGGTGCCCGCGACGCTCGACAGCACGCCGACGACGGCCAGCCAGATGAGGCCCGCATCGACGGCCGCGCTGAAGAGGAACAGCTTGCCCAGGAAGCCCACCGTCGGCGGCACCCCCGCGAGCGACAGCATGAAGGCCGCCATCGCGGCCGCCCAGCCGGGCTGGCGCTGCGCCAGCCCCGAGAGGCGCTCGAGGTCCCACGTGTTCCCGCGCGTCTCGTCTTCGCGGCGCTCGATGGCCGCCAGCGTGCCGAACGCGCCGATGGACGTCACCGTGTAGCCGAGCAGATAAAAGAGAATACCCTTGTAAACGCTCGCGTTGACGGCCCCGGCGGCCAGCAGGGGCGTCGCCGACAGCACCCCGCCCGCGTCGCCCGCCTTCGCCGACGGCGGCACGAAGAGCGCCGTGACGCCCAGCAGCAGGTACCCCGCGTGCGCGATGGAGGAGTACGCCAGCATGCGCTTCACGTTCCGCTGCGGCATCGCCAGCAGGTTGCCCGCCACCATCGTCAACAGCGCCAGCAGCGAGAACAGGGCGAATGGCACCTGCGGGTCGAGCCCGTGCGTCAGCGCCAGGAAGGTGCGCACCAACGCCACGAAGGCCGCCGCCTTCACACCGACGCTCATCAGCGCCGTCACCGGCGTCGGCGCGCCCTCGTAGACGTCTGGCGTCCACATGTGGAACGGCACCGCCGCTACCTTGAACGCGAAGCCCGCCAGCACCAGACCGAAGCCCGCGTAGACGAGGCCGGCCTTCGTCGCCATGGCGCCAGGCAGCAGCCCCGCCAGGTCCGACAGCCGCGTGGTGCCGGTGGCCCCGTAGAGCAGCGCCGCGCCGTACAGCAACAACGCCGCCGCGAACGCCCCGAGGATGAAGTACTTGAAGCCCGCCTCGGCTGGCCGCGGGCCGCGCCGCAGGAAGGCCGTCAGCGCGTAGGTGGCGACCGACAGCACCTCGAGGTTGATGAAGAGGGTGATGAACTCGTTCGACGCCGCCAGCAGGCTCATGCCCGCCGCCGCGAACAGCATCAACGCGTAGAACTCGCCCCGCTCGGCGTTACGGTGCTTGAGGAAGCCCGAGGCCAGCAGGCACGCCAGGGCCGTGCCCAGGCACACCATCACCGTCATGAAGCTCGAGAAGGGGTCGAGCACCGCGAAGCCCTGCAGCACCAACCGCGCCGGCTCGAAGGCGTTGGCCAGGGCGAAGAGGCCCGCCACCACCGAGGCGAGCACCCCCACGATGGCCATGTACGTGCGGTTGGCCGTCGAGAGGAAGACCTCGGACAGCATCAGCACGATGGCGCCGACGACGAGCACCGCCGCCGGTACCACCGTCATGAACTCTGCGAGCGTGAAGGAGGGCGTGTTCAACACGGGAGCACCTTGGGGCAAGTCACGGCGTCTGCGGAGCCAGCGCCGCGGCCGTCGGCGTCAGGCGGCCGGCCGGCATGAAGCGGGGCAGGGGCTGCGGCGGCGTCACCTCGGCCACCGCGGCCTTCGGCGGCAGGCTGCGCACCCGCACGCGCACCCTCGCGTCTTCGCTGCCCGGGTCAGCCTTGCCCGAGGCGTAGTTCGCCCGCGCCAGGAAGCGCTCCGTCGCCGGGTTCAGCAGGTCGAGCACCGGCTGCGGCCGCAGCCCCATGACGGCGATGAGCACCAGCAGCGGCACCGCCGCGAGCACCTCGCGCGCGTTCAGGTCGCGCAGCCCCAGGTTCTCCTGGTGCGTCACCGTGCCGAAGAAGACCTTCTGCACCATCCACAGCATGTAGGCCGCCCCGAGGATGACGCACGTCGTGGCCGCCACGGCGATCCACATCGGCAGGTTCGACTTGAACGTGCCCAGCAGCACCAGGAACTCGCCCACGAAGCCGTTCGTGCCCGGCACCGCGATGGACGAGAACGTCACCACCAGGAAGAAGGCGGTGAAGACCGGCATCACCTTCGCGATGCCCCCGTAGTCGGACATCAGCCGCGCGTGGCGCCGCTCGTAGAGGAAGCCGAAGAGAAGGAACAGCGCCCCCGTCGACACGCCGTGGTTCAGCATCTGGTACGCGCTGCCCGTGGCGCCCTCGCCGGTGAAGGCGAACATGCCCAGCATGCAGTAGCCCAGGTGGCTGACCGACGAGTACGCGATGAGCTTCTTGATGTCCTTCTGGGCGAGGCACATCAGCGCGCCGTAGACGATGCCGATGACCGCCAGAATGCCGATGGGCACCTGGTACTGCCGCGCCGCCACCGGGAACAGCGGCACCGCGAAGCGCCAGAAGCCGAACGTTCCCATCTTCAGCATCACGCCCGCGAGAATCATCGAGCCGGCCACGGGCGCCTGCACGTGCGCGTCGGGCAGCCACGTATGCACCGGGAACATCGGCACCTTGATGGCGAAGGCCAGCGCGAAGGCGAGGAACATCAGCGGGCCCCAGCGCACCATCGCCTGCGCCCCCGCCGACACGCTGGCGCAGTCTCCCGCCGCCGTGCACGCCGCCACCTCGCGGTTGAGCGACATCAGGCCGTTGTACAGCGTCGCGTAGTCGAAGCTGCGCGCCCCCGGCGGCGCCGCCAGGAAGTACGCCGCCAGCAGGGCCACCAGCATCAGCAGCGAGCCCACCAGCGTGTAGAGGAAGAACTTGGTGGCCGCCATCTGCCGCTCCTCGGCGCCCCAGACGCCGATGAGCAGGTACATCGGAATCAGCATGGCCTCGAAGAAGACGTAGAACAGCAGCACGTCGAGCGCGCACACCGCGCCCAGCATCGCCGTCTGCAGCACCAGCAGCGCGAGGTGGAACTCCTTCACCCGCTCGTCGACGTACGTCCACGAGGCCAGCACCACGAGGGGCCCGAGGATGCCCGTCAGCAGCACCAGCGTCATCGCCAGCCCGTCGACGCCGACGTGGTAGCTGAGCCCGAGCTCGTCGATCCACCGCATGCGGTACTCGAGCTGGTACTCGACCGGGCTGGTGGGGAGGAAGCGCGCCCACGCCCAGGCGCAGGTGGCCAGGTTCAACAGCATGCCGACGAAGGTGAACGCGCGAATCTGCCCCTTCTCGGTCTTCGGGAGAAAGACGAGCAGCGCCGCGAAGAACAGCGGCGAGAAGATGACCAGGTTCAGAATGCGGGAGTCGTAGACGCTCGTCACAGCGCGTACCTCTGGAGGATCCACACCAGCGCCCCGGCCAGCCCGAGCGCCATGATGGCGGCGTAGGCCTGCGCGTCACCCGTCTGCAGGTAGCGCAGCACCGAACCGCTCTGCTTCGTCACCCACGCCGTGCCTCGCACCGCCACGCCGTCGATGAGCACCGAGTCCACCACCCGCCACAGCGCCCGGGCCGTCATCGACACCGGGCGGATGACGACGAGCTGGTACAGCTCGTCGACGTAGAACTTGTTCCACGACAGCGTTCGCAGGCCCTCGAGCGCCGCGGGCAACGGCTGGCCGCGGCGCGCGGGGAAGAAGCGCATGTAGAGGAAGAAGGCCAGGCCTCCGCCCGTCAGCGCGATGACCCACGCCTGCACATACGCGCCCCAGGGCACGTGCTCCTCGGGCGCCACCTTCACGAAGCCGGTCCGCGCCAGGTTCTCGCTGGTGGTGCGGAACACCGGGTCGAGGAAGTTCTCCATCAGCGCCTGAATGGTGTTCCGCCCCTCGGGCTTCATGATGGGCAGGCCGTGCACCAGCGCGACGACCGACAGCACCGCCAGCACCACCAGCGGTAGCGTCATGTGCCAGCTCGACTCGTGCGCGTGGGGCGTCTTCGCCTCGGCCGACCGCGGGTACTCGAACGCCACGAAGTACATGCGCATCATGTAGAACGCCGTGCACCCGGCGGTGACGACGCCCAGCACCCACGCCAGTGGCAGCGCCCACGACAGGCTCGGAATCGCATTCACGTTCGCCGCGTGCAGGATGGCGTCCTTCGAGAAGAAGCCCGACAGCGGCACGATGCCGGTGATGGCCAGCGTCGCCACCAGGAAGGTGGCCCACGTCGTCGGCATCTCCTTGCGCAGGTTACCCAGCTTCGTGATGTCTTCTTCATCGCCGTTGCCGTGCATCACGCTGCCCGCGCCGAGGAAGAGGCAGGCCTTGAAGAAGGCGTGCGTGACGACGTGCAGGAACGCCGCCCAGAACGCCCCGGCGCCGATGCCGAGGAACATGAGGCCCAGCTGCGACACCGTCGAGTACGCCAGCACCTTCTTGAGGCCCTTCTGGCTGAACGCGATAAGCGCCGCGACGAGCGCCGTGGCCCCGCCGATGAGCGCGATGGTGGCCATCGCCGTCGGCGACAGCACCGCCAGCCAGCTCAAGCGGCAGAAGAGGTAGATGCCCGACGTCACCATCGTCGCCGCGTGAATCAGCGCCGACACCGGCGTCGGGCCGGCCATGGCGTCGGGCAACCAGACGTAGAGCGGAATCTGCGCCGACTTGCCCGCCGCTCCCAGCAGGAACAGCAGCAGCGCCACCGTCAGCACGCCACCGAAGGTGCGCCCCTCGAGCGGGCTCCCCGCCGGCACCTGCTCGTCGAGCAGGCCGGCGAACGCCTTCGAGCCCTCTTCCAGCACCGGCACCGACAGCGGGCCCTTCTGCTTCGCGCCGTCGGCGAGCCGCGCCAGCACCGAGCTTCCCTCGAGGCCCGGGCGCCCCAGCTTCGCCGTGCGCTCGGCCGGCAGCTTCGTCGCGCCGTCGAGCAGCAGCACCAACAGGAAGCTGCCCACCAGGAAGCCGAAGTCGCCGATGCGGTTGGTGATGAACGCTTTGCGCCCCGCGAACGCCTTCGCCGGGTCCGTGTACCAGAAGCCGATGAGCAGGTAGCTGCACATGCCCACGCCCTCCCAGCCCACGAAGAGCAGCGGCAGCGAGTCGCCCAGCACCAGCGTCAACATCGCCGCCACGAAGAGGTTCAGGTACGCGAAGAAGCGCCAGTACCCGTCGTCGTGGCTCATGTACTCCGTCGAGTACAGGTGAATGAGGAAGCCGACGCCGGTGATGACGAGCAGCATCGTGCCCGACAGGTGGTCGGCGAAGAGGCCGAACGTCACCTTGAAGGCCCCCGCCTGGAACCAGGTGCCGTAGTCGAACCCCACCGCGTAGTTCACGCCGCCGAACGGCGTCACCGCCATCGCCCGGTAGTCGTTGATGGTCCAGAAGACCAGCAGCGACAGCAGGAAGCTGCCAGACACCGCCCCCACTGCCACCAGGTGCGTGTTCGCGCGCCCGATGATCTTGCCGAAGACGCCGCACACGAACGCGCCGACGAGCGGCAGCAAGATGATGAGCCACAGCAGCTGCCCCGCCTGCTGCGGGTCGACCGGGGCCGTCTGGAAGAACTCGACGAGTCTCTGCATGACGTTTCGCTCGCGCTTTCCGGTCAGTGCTTCATCGACTGAATCTCTTCGATGTTCACGGTGCCCCGGTTGCGGAACACCGAGATGACGATGGCGAGGCCCACCGCCGCCTCGGCCGCTGCCACCGCGATGATGAAGAAGGGAGAGATGTGCCCGGTGACGTCACCGCGCTCGCGCGCGAAGGCCAGGAACGTCAGGTTCGCCGCGTTCAGCATCAGCTCGATGCACATGAAGACGACGAGCGCGTTGCGCCGAATCAGCACGCCCAGCATGCCGACGCAGAACAGCGCCGCCGCGAGGATGAGGTAGTTGACCGTTGGGACGACTGGCATGGAGCGGTTCTCCCCGATTCAGGTGCGCGGGCTCTTCAGATGCGCGACTTGGCCACCACCACCGCGCCCACGATGGCCACCAGCAGCAGCAGCGACACCGCCTCGAACGGAAACAGCCACTGCGTGTACAGCACCGCCCCGAGCTGCTTGCTGGTCCCGACGCTCGCCAGCCGCCCCGCGTCTGTCGCCCACTCCACCGTGCCCGACCCCGGCAGCTTGCGGAACGCCTGCACCAGCGCCACCAGCAACGCCGCCGTCGCCAGCGCCCCCGCCACCCGCGACAGCGACACCTGCGCGATGGGCCCGGTGTCGTTCAGCGACAGCAGCATGATGACGAAGAGGAACAGCACCATGATGGCGCCCGCGTACACCAGCACCTGCAGCACCGCGATGGTATGCGCCCACAGCAGCACGTAGATGCCCGCGAGGAAGAAGAAGCTCGCCACCAGCGACATCGCGCTCGCCACCGGGTTGCGCACGAAGATGACGCCCACCGCCGAGCCGATGGTACCGACGGCGAACGCCCAGAAGAGGACCTGTTCGGCGCTCACTGGAACTCTCCAAACGCACCCCACGGCCGCTCACCGTACGGGCACCCCTGGCGCGTGATGTGCTCCTCGAAGTCCTTGCGGAACTTCTGCACGAACGACTGCACCGGCAGCGCGCCGGCGTCTCCGAGCGCGCAGATGGTGTTGCCGAGCCCGATGGGCGGCCACGGCGCGATGGCCTGCGCGACGTTCATCAGCGTGTCGAGGTCGGCCGCCTCGCCGCGGCCCTCTTCAATCTTGCGGATGATGCGCGTCATCCACGGCTGGCCCTCGCGGCACGGCGTGCACTGCCCGCAGGACTCCTCGGCGTAGAAGCGCGCCACGCGCCACAGGCTGCGCACCACGCACGTCTGGTCGTCCATCACGATGATGCCGCCCGATCCGGCCATCGACTGCAGCGGCTTGAAGGCGTCGAACTCGAGCTTCACGTCGATCTCATCGGCCGTCAGCACCGGCGCCGACGAACCCCCGGGGATGACGGCCTTCACCGAGCGCCCCTCGGGCAGCCCCTGGCCGTAGGCCTTGTCGTAGATGAGCTCGCGCAGCGAGGTGTCCATCGCCACCTCGTAGGTGCCCGGCCGGTTGACCGAGCCCGACAGCGTCACCAGCCGTGTCCCGCCGGACTTGGCGGCGCCCAGCTTCGCGAACCAGTCGGCGCCCTTCTCGAAGATGCGCGGCAGCGCGGCGATGGTCTCGACGTTGTTCACCACCGTCGGGCAGCCGAACAGGCCGACCACCGCGGGGAAGGGCGGCTTGAGCCGCGGCCAGCCCTTCTTGCCCTCGAGCGACTCGAGCAGCGCCGTCTCTTCGCCGCAGATGTACGCGCCCGCGCCGCGCACCTGGTACACGTTCAGCTCGAAGTCCTTGCCCATCAGCTTCTTGCCGAAGATGCCGTCGGCGTACGCCTCGGCGATGGCCCGGTCGAGCACCGCCGAGGGGTGCTTGAACTCGCCGCGCGCGTAGACGTAGCAGGTGTGCGCCCCCAGCGCGTAGCAGGCGATGGCGATGCCCTCGAGCAGCAGGTGCGGGTCAAACTCGAGAATGAACCGGTCCTTCGCGGTGCCCGGCTCGGACTCGTCGGCGTTGATGGCCAGGTAGCGCGGCCGGGTGTTCTTCTCGAGCGAGGGCACGAAGCTCCACTTGAGCCCCGTGGGGAACCCGGCGCCCCCGCGGCCACGCAGGTTCGACTTCTTCACCTCGTCGGTGATCTGCGACGGCTGCAGCGTGTCGAGCACGCGCCGCAGCTGCTGGTAGCCCCCCCGCTGCTTGTAGCCAGCCAGCGTCGGCTGGTCGGGCTTACCCCAGTCGCGGGTCATGACCTTCTCGGTCAGCACGCTCATGTCAGCTTCTCCAGGATGCGGTCCACCTTCTCCCGGGTGAGGTTCTCGTGGTGGTCCTCGTTGACCTGGAAGCAGGGCGCCGTGCCGCAGCTCGCCAGGCACTCGGTCTCACGCAGGAAGTACTTCTCGGTGCGGGTGCCGGCGGTCTGCCCGAGCTTCTGCTCCATGTACTTCAGCAGCCCCTCGGCCCCGCGCAGCGCGCACGAGAGGTTCGTGCACACGTCGATGACGTACTTGCCCGGCTTCTCGGTGTGGAACATCACGTAGAACGTCGCCACCTCGTAGCAGTGCGGCACCGTCGTCTCGAGGCGCTCGGCCACCAGCTTCATGCCCTCGGGCGGCAACCAGCCCTTGAGCGTCTGCAGGACCCGCAGCGCCGGCAACATCGCGGCGCTCTTGCGGTCTTGGGGGTAGTGCGTGAGGAGCTCGGCGATCTGCTCGTCGAAGCGCTTCTGCTCCGCGGAGGTGAACAGGGGGTCCGACATGGCGCCGCGGTTCGTAGGGGCAGGCCACCCGTGGCGTCAACGAAAACCCAAGCGCCAAGCGGACTTCGTTCGCCTCGATGGATGAGCACCGCTGCTTGAAACGGTTGGATCAGCGCGCGCCGCGCGTCGCTGGCATCGGGCTCGCCGTCGGCGCGGCGCTGGCCGTCGACCGGAGCAGCCCGTCGAGCTCGCCGAGCAACGCCGCGCCCCGGGGCCCCGCCCGCACGAACGCCGCCCGTGCCCGGTCCGCCGCGGCCCCGATGGCGGCGCGAGGGTCGCCGCGGCCGAGCAGCACCCGCGCCCGGCTCAGCGCCGCGGTACCTTCGTCGAGCGGGTCGCAGGTGCCCTTCGCGCAGGCCTCGAGCGCCTCGGCCGAGGCCGCCAGCGCGGTGGCCGCGTCACCGGTCGCGAAGGCCGTGCGGGCCACGCCGGCCAGGGCCGGCACGCGCGTCGGCGCCGCCGCCCCGAGGGCGCTGGTCCATTCCTCCAGCGCGACCTGGTACCAGCGGAGCGCCTCGCGCTGGCTGCCGGAGCGCTCGTGGGTCTCGGCGACGTTGGCCGCGGCCCACCCGAGGACGGGGTGCGTGGCCCCGTAGGTCTTCGAGTACTGCTCGAACACGAGCGTGAAGCGCGCCAGGGCCTCGTCGAGGTGCCCCTGCTCGGCGAGCAGAATCGCGAAGGAGTTCTGAATGTGCGTGCAGGCCGGGTGCTCCGGGCCGGTGAGGCGGGCGAAGCGCTCGAACGCCTCCTCGAGGAGCGGCAGCGCGTCGTCGAGCCGGTGCACCTGAATCAGCGCGTCGGCCAGCTTCACGGCGGCGCCCGAGGCCTGGGGGCTCTCCTTGCCCGCGCGGCTGATGGTCAGCGCGAGCCCCTCGCGCAGGTGCGCGAGCGCCCGCTCGCCGTTCCCGGCGCGGAGCTCGACCGCGCCCAGGGCCGCGGCCAGGCGCTCGGGCGCCGTCGAGCCGGGCGACCGGGGCAGCCACGCCCGGGCCAGCGCGGCGAGCCTGCGGGCCTCGTCGACCTTCGACTCGTACAGCGCGGTGAGCTGGGCCAGGTCGCTGTAGGCCTGGCTGGCCTGGTCTGCCGCGCGCAGCTCCGTGGCCGCCAGCGCGGCGTCTTCGAGGGTGCGGCGCGCCTCGGCGACGCGCCCCAGGCTGTTGAGCGTTCGGCCCCGCAGCCCCCACAGCAGCCCCCGCTCGACGGTCGACGCCTCGGCGGCCGCTGGCCGGGTGAGGCGCTCGGCCTCGGCGTACTGGCCGAAGGCGTGGAGGGTGGCCACCCGGGCCGCGATGGCGCTCAGGCGCTGTCGCGTGGGCGCGTCGCCGGCGGCCACCCCCGGTGCCTCGGCGACGTCGAGCCCGAGGCAGGCCGCCGTCGGGGGCAGGCGGTCGATGGCCTCGGTCGCGTGGATGACGCCGAGCCTCCCGGCCTCCTCGAGCGTCGCGCGCACCGACGCGACCTCGGCCATGCGCTCCTCGAGGCAGCCCATGCGAAGCGTCCAGCGCGGGGTGGCGCTGTCACGAGAGGCCAGGCAGGCCTCCCGGTACTGGCTCCCGAAGACGTCGGCCCGGGCGTCGAAGGCCTGCGCGACCGTCTCGAAGGTCGTCGGCGCCCAGCCGAGCTTCGTGTCGAGGAACTGCCGCTCGAGCGCCGCCCTCGCCTGAGGGGTCCACGCGCTTCGCAGGCGCTGCTCGCCCAGCGCGCAGGCCTCGGGGAGTCGGTCGCGCGCCGTGAGGGCCGCCGCGAGCAGGGTCAGGCCCAGGGCCGCGCCCCCGGCGACGACGGCGACGCGCCGCTTCGGTCGCAGCGTGACCTCGAGCGCCGACACCAGCGCGTCCATCGACGGCCACCGCCCGCCCTCTGACGCCGAGAGGCCACGCAGCACCGCCTGGCGCACGCCCGGGGGCACCGCTCCCTCGGGCGGGAAGACGGGCGGTTGCTCCCGAATCGCGCGCGTCAACTCGGGCACCGACTGCGCCGTCCACGGACGGGCGCCGGTGAGCGCCTCGAACAACGCCACGCAGCAGCTGAACTGGTCAGAGGCCTCGTTGGCGGGCGCGCCCTCGAGCTGGGCTGGCGCCATGTAAGCGGGCGTCCCGATGAGGGAGGTATCAGGGCCGGGGGCCTCGCGCTCGAAGGCGAGGCCGAAGTCCGTCACCTGCACCCGGCCGTCCTCCCGGAGCAGCAGGTTCTCGGGCTTGACGTCGCGGTGAATGACGCCGGCGCGGTGCGCCGCGGCCAGCCCCCGGCCGACCTGCACGAAGCACTCGACGACGTCCCGCCACGTACGGCGCGGCGGCCCCCGCAGCCACTCGCGCAGCGAGCCGCCTCCGACGAACTCGAGCGCGACGAACGTCTGGTCGTTCCACTCGCCGATGTCGAAGACGGTGACGATGTGGGGGTGTGACAGGCGCGCGAGGAGCTGCGCCTCTTGCCGCAGGCGGGCCGCCTTCGCCGGCGCCGCGCCGTCCCGGCGCAGGAGCTTCAGCGCGACGCGCCGGCCGAGGTGCGGGTCCCACGCCGCCAGCACCTGGCCCGAGGCGCCCACCCCGACGCGCTCGAGCACGAGGTAGCGCCCCACCACCGCGCCCGGAGCCGCCGGGGCCTGCGGCCGGTCCACGAGGGGCCCGGAGGACTCGAGCGCCGCCGCGACCACCCGGCGGCAGCGCGTGCAGGTGTCGAGGTGCTGCTCCGCGCCCTCGAGCGCGGCGCCAGACAGCCGCCCAGCGGCCAGCGTCAGCAGGGTGTCGTCGTCGAGGCAGCTCATGGCGAGGCGCGGAGGTGGCCTGCCGGGACGTCAGCGGGCCGTTGGGGCGGCAAGGTGGGCGTGGGGGCTCCGGTGGGGGCCGCGGGCGCCAGGGAGCCCGCGCCCGGCGCTCGCCCGTCGGGTCCGTGGCCGCCGAGGGGCCGGCGCGGGCGTCGGCCTGCTGGCGGCGCGCCGGCCTTTGGGGGGGCGTGGGGGGCGCTGGCCCCCGGGCGCCGACGCGCCGGGCTCCGGGGGCCCGCGGCGCCGCTGCGCCTCGACGGTGGGCGGCGCCACGAGGGGCGGCCCGCCGGCCCTCGGCGCGGCCGGGGCGCGGGGGCGCGCGTCACGCCGGGCGCTGACGAAGGTCGAAGGCCCATGGGGTCGATGAAGAGACAGCGGCGAGGGCCACCTGGTCGCATCAGCGTCACGGGGGCGGGTCGGCGTCGCGCAGCGCGCTGCTGAGCGACAGCTCGAAGCGGGACTGCACCGAGGTGAGCAGCCGCTCGACCTCGGGCGGCTCGAGCCGCAGCCGCTCCCCCAGCATCGCCTTCACCGAGGCCGCCAGCGCCTCCCGCGCGGCGGCGAGCCAGCGCGCCACCGTGGCGCGGTGTGCCCCGTACATCGGCGCCAGCTCGTCGATGGAGCGCCCGTCGAGCAGGTTCAACCGCAGCAGCGTGCGCTCCCGCACCGTCAGCCGAGCGATGGCCTCGCGGAAGCACGCCTTGAACTGCTGCTGCTGGTCGAGCGCCGAGACGGTCGCCTCGAGGCCCACCTCGTCGGCGATGAAGGCGAGCTCGTCGGTGCCCGTCACCGCCGGGCCGCGCGGGTCCCTCGCGTTCAACGCCACGTTGGCGGCGACGATGCGCAGGAAGGCCGGGAGCGACCCGCGCCCTGAGTACAGGGCCAGCTTCGGGGGCGCCTCGCCGGTGCCCACCAGCAGCCGCGAGCGCAGCAGCTGGCCCACCTCGAGCAAGTCCGCGTCGGGGATCGACCGAGAGACGCTGCGAACGGCGTTCCGCAGCAGGCTCCCGTCGAGCCACGCCAGTGCCTCGGGGTCGCCGTCGACGCAGGCGGTGGCGACGACGAGCCCCTCGACATCGAGGTCGAGCCAGCGGGCCTCGTCCCGGTCGATGGCCGACAGCGCCGCCACCAGCCGGCGCTCGTCGACGCCGAAGGGGTTCTCAGGGCAGCGGGCCGCCAGCGCCTCGAGCACCGGGGCGTCGCGCCCGAGCGCGGCCGCGAGGCGCTCCGACGTCCAGCGAGCGGGGTGGGGTCGAGACATCGAGGTGGAGGCGGCGCCGCCGCGGTTCTGCCCGGAAGAGAGGACGTCATCGTACCACTCGCCGGGGCCCGGGGGCGGGCGAGCGAGGCGCTCCGCGGTGGCCGGCGCGGGGGCGCACCTTCGGGCGCGAAGCCGGCGCGCGACCCTCGCGGCTCAAGGCGTCACCGGGCGTCGGTGCGCGCGGCCGGTCGGCGTCGGCCGCGCCAGTGGAGGGGCCGCGGCCCACGCCATTGCGAGCGCTCCGCTCCCCGTAGTACCTGCCGCGCGTGCGCCGAGCAGGCTCCATGGGCGTCGTGGTGGCGGCGCTGCTCGCCTGCGAGGTCCCTCCTCGGCCGCCTGAGTGCACCTTCACGGCCACCACCGGGCTGCCGGACCCGCTGGTTTCCCGCGACGGCGCCTGCCTGACGTCGCCGGCCCAGTGGCCCCGTCGGCGCGAGGAGCTGCTCGACCTCTTCGCCGGCACCATCTACGGGCGGGCCCCGGGCCGGCCCGAGCGGCTCGACTTCGAGGTCCGCGCCCGCGACGGCGCCGCGATGGGCGGCGCCGCCACCCTCAAGCGCGTCGACCTCGTCAGCCGGCACCAGGGTCGCGTCCACACCTTCGAGCTCCTCCTCTTCACCCCGAACGCGCGGCGCCCGCGGGGCGTCTTCCTCTTGCTCAGCACCCGCCCCGACCGGCACACCGACCCGACCCGCGTCGAGCGCTCCGAGTACTGGCCCGCCGAAGACGTCATCGCCCGCGGCTACGGCATCGCGGCGCTCCAGACCGACCGCCTCGCCCCAGACGACCGCGCTACCTTCACCCGCGGCGTCATCGAGCTCTTCGAGGGCCCCGTGCCCGAGGCGCAGCGCCGGCGTGACGCATGGAAGACCATCGCTGCCTGGAGCTGGGGCGCGCGGCGCGCCATGGACTACCTCGAGACCGACCCCGACGTCGACCCGGCGCGCGTCGCCGTCGTCGGGCACTCCCGCGGCGGCAAGGCGGCGCTGTGGGCCGGCGCCCAGGACGAGCGCTTCGCCCTCACCGTGTCGAACCAGTCGGGCTGCGCCGGCGCCGCGCTGAGCCGAAGGCCCGTCGGCGAGACCGTCGAGCTCGTCAACGCCGTCTTCCCCCACTGGTTCGCCGACGCCTTCCGCCGCTATGGCGGGCGTGAAGACGAGCTGCCGGTCGACCAGCACGAGCTCTTCGCCCTCATCGCTCCCCGGGCCGTCGCCGTCGGGAGCGCCGCCGAGGACGAGTGGTCGGACCCCGAGGGCGAGTTCCAGGGCCTCGCCTACGCCTCGCCCGTCTTCTCCCTGTGGGGGCACGCGGCGATCGACCCGGCGGCCTGGCCCCGTGTCGACGAGCCACGCTTCACGTTCCCTCGCGGGTACCAGCTGCGCCCCGGCGCCCACGGCCTGACTGGCCTCGACTGGCAGCGCTACCTCGACGTCGCCGACCAGCTCTGGCCCTGACGGCGCGGGCCTACTCGTTCTCGAAGGCCTTCCGGGCGGTGTCGTCGGCGCGCTCTTGCGCCTCGGCCTCGATGCGCCGGGCGGCGCCCCGGGTCTCTTCGAGCACCTGCGTCGGCGCGGCAGCCTTCCCCGAAGGCGTCACCGTCGAGGGGCGCAGCAGCGTCCAGTAGACGACGGCCGAGATGGCGGCCAGCCCGACCACGAGCGAGATGAGGCGACCCATGCGAACACCTTACCGGTGGCGCGCGACCAAGACGAGCGCCGCGTCGGCCCGCGTCAGGCGCAGGGCTTCTCGACGGGCGCCGGGCCGCGCGCGGCGTTGACGTGCCGCACCCACTCGCGCACCAGCGCCGTCACCGGGCGCTTGAGGCTCGAGGCCCGCGCCGGTGGAATCGACACCAGCGCCCAGTCGTCCGACAGCCACTCGACGAGCCGGGCCGCCGCGGGTGACAGCGCGATGGGGCGCGCCACGCCGCGCCTCGTCACGCCGGTGTGCAGCACGAGCTGCACGTCGGCGCTCGGCTGCAGGCGGAAGGTGGCGAAGAACTGCGCGCCGACGCGAAAGCTGGGGCTGCTCCAGTGCACCGCCTCGGCGACGCTCGGGGCCGCGTCGAGCACCCACCGGCGCACGCGCGCGATGTCGTCTCGCAGCGGGTGGTCGAGCGTCTCGAGGAAGGCGTCGACCTCGTTGCCGGCGGGCGGCGGGAGTTTGTCGGTGTTGCCGCGACCGACGAGCGCGATGCTGCGGGAAGAACGGGCGCCCTTCATCGAGGAACGGAGTGTTTCAAGTCCCCGGGGTGAGACACAAGACACACCTCAGCGCACATCGAGCAGGGGGCGGCAGCTGGGGCGGAGCCGGGCGGGCGCCCGCGCCTCACCAGTCGCGGCTCCACACCATGTCGACGCCGGCCGCGGGGGCGTCACCGGCGGTGGCCTCGACGCAGACGTTCTTCGACAGCTGCAGCTCGAGGCGGCCGGCGTGGGTGTTCTCGCCGCGGGCCTTGTTGGCGCCCGGTTGAAACGTGTACCCGAGGTACAGGCTGTCGGAGAGGTACTTGCCCACCTCGACGCGCGTCGAGGCGAGGCCTTCGCTGCCGGTGTCGATGGAGACGACGTCGATGATGTCGATGGGGAGCTTCTTGAGCAGTGCGTTCTTCAGCTCGTTGGCGGCCAGCGAGCCCACCACCGACACGGCCTGCTCGGCGGTGATGGACGCGCCCGAGGAGCGGCGCAGGTCGCGCCGGCCCGTCGCCAGCAGCGTGTAGATGTCCGACTCGCTCATCGGCGGGTCGCTCGACACCTGCAGCGACACGTCTTTCCCTCGGCCCGTGACCGCCACCACCACCTTCACCTTCTCGCGCTCGTTGGTGTGCTCGGCGCGGACGTTGATGAGGGGCGTGCTCGCCGGGCCGGTGAAGCGCGCCGTCGACTCGGAGCGCTGCCCCGAGGGGTCGACCCGGTTCACCTTGAACTCCCGCCCGATGACGTCGATGCGCCCGCCCAGCACGCGGGCCTCGCCGAAGAGTTGGGTCGAGTCGGCGTACTCGACCCGGAAGGCGTCCGAGAGCCCGAGCTCGACGTTGAGGTCCGATGAGCGCACCCAGAGGTTCCGCGGCGCCACCAGCACCGCGCGCCAGGCCCTCGACGGCGCCGCTGCCGCCACCGGCCCGTCGGCGCGCCGCCGGCCGGCCACCACCCGTCCGCCGCGCACCAGCACGACGTCGCGGGGCCGCTCGAGGTCCTGCACGTCCTTACGCTTCACCTCTGGCAGCTCGACGTCGACGCGGGCCAGCTCGACGGTCGACAGGTCGACCAGTCCCGGCGTCACCTCTCCCTCGAGCTTCACCTTCGCCGAGACGATGGCCAGCAGCTGGTCGTCATTGACGAGCGAGAAGCGCGACGCCGCGCCGCTGCCGCGCAGCTGCCACCCGGCGCCGGGGCGCCGCTGCGCCGACGACGGGTCGAGCACCAGGCTGCCGCTGCCCGAGCGCACCGAGAGCGTGCGCACGTCGATGCGCTCGTTGGTGACGCCGACCTCGACGTCGATGTCGCGGAAGTCGCCGGAGCTCGCCAGCGCCAGCCGCCCCTGCTTCCAGGTGACGGTGCCGTTGAGGTCGGGCGCGCCGAGCGTGCCGCGCACCTCGAAGGCATCGAGGCCCAGGCGCCCGCCCACCGTGCGCACCGTGGGGGTGACGCCCGAGAGGAAGCCGAGGTCGAAGGCTGTGGCGGTGACGTCGAGCCGCAGCGGCACCGCCCCGATGTCGAGCCCCTGCCGGAGCAGCTCGATGGACGGGTCGAACCCCACCACACCGGTCGCGCGCAGCTCGCTGTTCCCACGAGCCTTCAAGGTGAGGGCGAGGGCCTGGCTGCGCCCCTTCGTGCGGCTCACCAGGCGCGCCTGTCCCAGCGGCACTTTGCCGAACGACAGCGCCTGCACGGTGGCGTCCACCGACACCTGCGGGTCGTCGAGGCGGCCCGTCACGCCCAGGTCGACGCTCACCGAGCCAGAGGGCACGACGTCGTCGTCCCGGTGGGGGAAGAAGCGCCCCAGCGGCATCGGCGCGAGCGACAGGCGGGCGGTGACCTGCTCGGCCCCGAGGGCCGCCGGCGCGACGAGGCGGCCGGGGGGCGCGTCGACGAAGGCGTCGAGCTCGAACAGGGGTCGCCCCTCGAGGCGCCCGGTGCCGGCCAGGCGGGTGACGGTGTCGGTGGTCGTCAGCTCGAGCGCGCCGTCGAGGCCCTCGAGCGGCGGCGCCGTCACGCCCCGCCACGAGAGCGTCGCCTGCCCGCGCGGGTCGTCGACCGAGCCCGTCGCCGCCACCCTCAGCGAAGCGACGCCCGCCACGTCGTCGGCGCCGGGCACCCCAAGGCGGCGCAGGGCCGAGAGCGGCAGGTCGGTCAGCGCGAGCGAGAGGGTGACCGGCAGGGCGCGCAGGCGCTCCACCGTCGGCGACTTGGCCCGCAGCGCGCGCAGCGACAGCGGCGTGTCGAGCGTGAGCCGGGCCTCGGCGCCCTCGACGCGGGCGCCCAGCGTGACGGCGAGGGCGCCCGCGTCACGGCTCGACACGCCGAGCGCGGTGGCGTCGAGATGCAGCGGCCCGGTCAGCGGGCCGGTCGGCGTCACCGTCACCCGCGGGCTCTCGACGAGGAGCGTCAGCGCCGGGTCGTTCGCGCGCCCGCCCAGCTCGAGCCGCCCCGACAGCGTGCCCGACACGGGCCACGTCTGCGCGCGCCAGGCCTGCAGCGCCTCGAGGCTCACCCCGGTGAAGGACGCCCGCACCGAGAGGGGCTCGGGCGCGTCGTCGAGCAGCCCCGCCAGCGGCACCTCGAAGGCCCCGTCGACGGCCCCCAGCGACGTCGACACCGAGGCGGTGCCGCGGGCGACGCCCCCCTCGAGGGCACCGTCGAGCCGCCCGTCGACGTGGCGTACGCCCAGCACCGCCGCGTCGCGCGCGCGCAAAGAGGCGGTGACGTCGGGGCGGGGCAGCCGGCCCGTGGCGGAGACACGGCCCGACACCACGCCCGACAGCCCGAGGGCCTCGGGCGCCAGCACCCGGGGCAGCGTGGCGAGGTTGACGTCCGTCGCCGTCACCGCCGCGTCGAGCCGCTGGCCGCGCAGGGTGGCCCGCGCCTCGAACCGCTGGCCCTTCGAGGCGAGGGTGAGCGGCGACAGCTCGAGCGAGGGGCTCCAGCGCAGGCGGGCCGGCCCGGCGAGGGCCCACGCGGCGCGCGCGTCGTCGAGGCGCAGGCCCGTGAGCGCCAGCCCCGAGGCGTCGGCGTCGAGCGTGCCGTCGAGCGAGAGTCGCAGGTCGCCCAGCCCCTTCGTCTCGAGCGTCAGCGCCAGCTCGCGGCCGTGCGTCTTCACGTCGGCGCGCACCTCGTCGAGGCGGCGCCCCGAGACGTCCAGCCCGCGCGCGGTGAGGCGGCCGGCGGCGTCGAAGGGGGCGCTGACGTCGGGCAGGGTGACGTCGAGGTCGAGGCGCTCGGCGGCGGCCGAGGCCACGCGCAGGCGAAAGAGGGCGCCGCGCGCGGTGAGGCGCGGGCGCTTCGGTGGGCCCGACAGCGCGACCGACAGGGTGCCGGCGCCGGCGAGGGGGGGCGGCGCCGCGCCGGTGAGCGCCTCGACGGCGCGGGCGAGGGCCGAGAGGTCACTCGCCGCGAGCGCGCCCGACAGGGCGAGCGCGTCGGGGGCGGCGCGCCCGGTGAGCGACAGGGCCGCGCCGGGGACCTCGGCCCGCGCCTGGCGCGCCGTGAGGGCGCCGTGGGCGGCCTCCACGTCGAGGGTGACGTCGGCGAGGCTCGCGCCGGCCGGGGTGCGCCAGCGGAGCGACGCGGCCAGCGCGCCGGTGAGGCCCGCGGCGCTGGTGTCGGTGGCGCGCCCGGTGGCGGTGAGCGACAGCCGCGAGGGCGTGCCGCCCACGAGCCACTCCGACAGGTCGACGCCGTCGGCCTGCACGGCCAGCGCCTCGACGGTGCGGCGCTCGAGGTCGAAGGCGCCCCTCACCGTCGCGGTGGCGGCGCCGCCGGTGAGGGTGAGGTCGACGGCGCGGGGCGAGAGCCGGCCGCGCGCGGTGACGGGGCGCGGCAGCAGCGGCGCGCCGGCCAGCGCCGTCACCAGGGCGGGCGTCACCGTCAGCGCCTCGACGTTCCCCTCGAGCGAGGGCCAGTCGAGCGTTCCCGTGAGCGCCTCGTCGGCGACGCGCAGCTCGGCGTGCACCTGCACCTGGCCCGGCGCGGGGCTCGTCGTGGCCGCCGCCAGCGACAGCGGGCCGTCGACCGGCGCCGTCGCCCGGCCCGTCAGCGTGAGGCTCGAGGCGACGGTGAGGGGGCCCGTCATCACCGTCGCGGCGCCCCGGGCGGCCAGGCCCTCGAGGCGTAGGGCGCGGGCGCCGTCGGTGAACGACACCGCGCCCTCGTCGAGCACCAGGGCCTCGAGCGCCAGGCGCAGGGGCCGCGAGGGGCCGGAGGAGGGCCCCCGGGCGGCGAGGGCGCGGGCGAGGTTCAGCCCCCGCGCGTCCTGCACGAGGGACAGCCGCGGGCGTGAGAGGCGCACCGATGAGAGCCGCACCTCGCCGCGGGTGGCGGCCGCCAGGTCGACGTCAAGCTCGACGCGGGCCACCTCGGCCACCAGCTCGCCCTCGGGCGTGAAGAGCTTCACGTCGGTCAGCACCAGGTGCCCGCCGGAGAGCTGCGCGCCGCCGACGTCGAGGCGTCCGGCGATGGCGTCTCCCGCGGCCGCGGCCACCCGCCGGCGCACGAAGTCCTGCCCGGCGCGGCCCGAGAGCCACGCCAGGCCCCCGGCGAGGAGCCCCACCACGAGCAGCGCCACCAGCGCCGCGCGGGAGCGCCGGTTGCCAGGCGGCTTCACTAGAAGGCCTCCCCGATGGACAGATGCAGCGTGCAGACGGAGTCTGGCGCGCCGGCGTACGTCGTCGAGCCGCTGGCGCCGAGGTTGAAGAAGCAGCCCGACTGCGTGAAGTACGCAGGCTGAGAGGGGTCCTTCGGCAGCAGCGGCCCGCCGATGAAGGGCAGGCGGAAGGCGACGTCACCGCGGATGGGGCCCAGGGGGGTGCGGTAGCGGGCGCCGACGCCGACGGCGGTGAAGAGGCTGGTGGCGAGGTTGGTCGCGGGCCCGAGCGGCTCGGCCGTCACCAGCCCGCTGTCGACGAAGACGGCCAGCGTGAGCGAGTCGGTGACGTCGACGCGGAGCTCGACCGAGGCCTCGAGCAGGCCGTCGCCGCCGATGGGCACCGTGGCGCCCAGCGGGCCGACGCGGCAGCTGCCGGCGGCGTCGCGCTGGCACAGCGGCTGGCCGTCGAGGCCGAGCTCGTTCGAGGGCAGCGGCCCGGTGCCCGTCTGCACCACCGCCATGGGCGAGAGCCGGCGCTGGTTGAAGCCGCGCATGTAGGCGCCTCCAGAGAAGAACCGCGCGACGATGGGCGTCTCGCCGCCACCGAAGCCAACCAGCGTGCCGGCGCGCAGCTTCCCGGCGAGGGTGAGGCGCCGCTCGGGGCCGAAGCTGACGTAGCCGCGCGCCTCGGGCAGCAGGCGGACGAAGGGCGTGAAGCGCGTCGTCTGCGACAGGCCCGCCTGGGCCGAGGCCGAGAGGAAGAAGCCCTGGCGCGGGGCCAGCTTGTCGTCGCGGCGGTCGAACTCGACGGTGAGGTCGGCGAAGCCGATGACGCACAGGGCGGGCGCGGTGGGGCAGCCGAGCGCCGCGCTCGGGGCGCCGCCGGTGGCCAGCTGCTGCACCTCGCTCTGCAGCAGGTAGGTGTTGGCGTTGACCGACGGGTAGACGAGCCAGGCGGGCGTGGGGCGCCAGACGAGGCCGGCCTTCAGCTCGCCGCCGAAGTAGTTGAAGGCGTTGTCCAGCACGCGCGACAGCTCGAGCGAGGTGGCGAAGGACACGGTGCGGGTGTTGAAGACGCGAGGCACCTCGTACTGGGCGTTGAGGCCGCCGACGAGGCCGTGGTTGGTGCCGCCCTCGCCCGAGGCGCCACGGCGGATGAACTCGGGCAGGTTGGGCAGCACCGCGTAGCCGAGCCGCGCCTTGAGCGTCAGCTTGTCGAGGAGGGCGCCCTTCGAGAAGAGGCGGGCGAGGCCGAGGTTGCGGTCGGTGTACTCGAGGAAGCCGCGCACCTCGTTGCGAATGAGGTCGCCGCCGGCGCCGCCGCCGAAGCGGGTGCTGTGGAACGGCGCCTCGCGGGCGTCGATGACGATGGGCAGGGTGGCGGTGGTGGGGTCGGGGATGCCGCGGTTCACCTTCACGGCGCTGAAGACGCCCATCTGGAACACGCGCGCCTGGGCGTCGGCGAGGGCCGAGTCCGAGTACCAGGCCGAGGGCTCGAGGTCGACCGAGGCGACGTCGACGATGAGCTTGGGCGGCACCACCGCGCCGAGGGGCGCGAACACCTTGCCGATGCGGTAGCGGGGGCCGGGCGTCACCGTCAGCGAGGCGTCCACCGCCGGCGCGTCGAGGTCGACGACGGCCTCGCCGGCCAACTGCGCCTCGGCGTAGCCGGCCTCGTGGAGCGCGGTGAGCACGCGGGCCTTGTCGGCGGCCCAGTCGTCCTCGAGGAAGGTGCGGCCGGGGGTCAGGCGGCGCTGTCGGCCCAGACCCTCGGCGTCGAGCCCCGCGAGGCCCTCGAGCCCGGTGAGGGTGAAGCGCCGCAGCGGCGCCGGCTTGCCCTCGAAGACCTTGACGGTGAGCTTGACCATCTCGCGCTCGGTCTCGGTGACGAGGTCTTCGAGCACGCGCGCCTGGTAGTACCCGTGCGCCTCGTAGACGCGCGTGAGGCGCCGCAGGTCGGCCTGCCAGGTGTTGGCGTCGAACCACTCGGTGCGGCCGACGAGCGGGAGCCACGAGGGCCACCAGGGCGAGGCCGAGGTGACGATGCGCTCCTTGAGCTCGGCCTCGGGCACCGCGCGGGCGCCGTCGATGTCGAGCGAGGCGACCTCACGGGCATCGGGCGTGGGCCGTCGGCGGGCGGCGTCGATGGAGCCGCAGCCAGACGAGGCAGCGACGACGAGCGCGGCCACGACGAGGCTGGTTCCCGGGCGGCGCATCGCAGTGGACCGTGGCCCTACACCGCAACGGCAGTTCAGGCGAGCGAGGCGCGGTGAGCGTGTCGAGGTCACGCGATGTGCGCGCGGCCGGCGTGTCGAGGCGGTGTGCGCCAGGCGCGGTGGGCGTGTCGAGGTCGCGACTTGTGCGCGCGAAGGTCGCGTCGAAGCTGCATGGGCGGCGCGCGGCGGACGTGCCGAGGCTCCGCGAACCGAAGTCAGGCGGTGAGCACGCGCCAGGGCAGGCCGGGGCCGAGCACCAACCTCCCCGGCACCGGGGCCAGGGTCAGGTGGCAGGGCGTGCGCCACCGTCGCCCGCGAGGGTCCACGGCCGCGGCGCTCCGCGGTCGACCTGGCCCGAGGGGGGGCCGTCGGCGCAGGGGCCTCGGCTTCCACGAGCGGCCCGTGGCTCGCGAGGGATGCCGCGCAGCCTGAGGCCTTCGTGGTGCGTGCCGGTCTCACCCGACGGGCTGGGTTGACACCTATTCTCCGACAGCGGTGTTCTCTCGGACATGCGCTTCGGTTCGACTCACGGTGCGGCCCTCCTGGTGAGCGTCTGCAGCCTGCTGGCCATGGTCTCGTGCAGCCCGGCGCAGGCCTGCTGCGACGTGAAGGATGCAGGCCCGGACGCCGGCGTGGACGCCGGGCCTTTCAGGCAGTGGCTCGCGCCGCTCGTCGCGCCGCTCGTCGAGCCCTCGGGGGCTCCTGGCAAGGCCACTGGCATGCTCGTCGCGGTGTCCGCGCCGACGCTCCGGGGGACGTTCGGCTTCGGGGCGACTCGGGTGGGTGGCCCGCCGCCGACGGGTGAGACGGTGTTCGAGGTCGGCTCGCTCACGAAGGTGGTGACCGGCCTGCTCCTCGCGCTCGCCGTGGAGGACGGGAGCGCCAGCCTGACCGAGCCCATCGACCCGGCCTTCCCCGCGGGAGCGCCGCGGCGCGGGGGCACGTCCATCACGCTGCTGGACCTGGCGACGCACAGTTCGGGGCTGCCCAACTACCCCGGCAACCTGCACCCGACACCGGGCAACCCTGCCGCGGGGTACACCGAGCAGGACCTGGCGGACTTCATGGCCTCGTACGCGCTGCCGGTCGCGCCGGGCGCGCGCACCCAGTACTCGAACCTCGGCTCCGGCGTGCTGGGCTACGTGCTGCGAAAGAAGGCCAACGCCCGCGACTACGAGGCGCTCGTACAGGGTCGTGTCGCAGCCCCGCTGCAACTGAAGGACCTGGTCGTTCAGCTCTCGGCCGACCAGCGGGCGCGGCTGGCGCAGGGCTACGCCGAGGGGCGGCCCGCGCCCGAGCTGGACATCGGCGAGCCGCTCTCGGGCGGCGGCGCGCTGCGCTCGACGGGCGACGACATGCTCCGGCTGCTCGAGTCAGCCCTCGAGGGCGGGCCGACGACGCCGGCGCTGGCGGCCGCTTGGGCCCGCGTGCGGGAGCCGCGGCGCCCCATTCCCGGTGGCACCAGCCGCATCGGCCTGCAGCTGAGCCTCGACTCGGTGAACGGAGACACGCTCTGCGCGAAGAGCGGCGAAACGCCGGGCTTCAGCACGTACCTGGTGTTCAGCCCCGCCAGGCGCACGGCGGTGGTGTTGCTGTCGAACGGCAAGGACGTCTCGGACGCGGCGCTCGAACAGCTCGGTCGGCAGGTGCTCGAGCGCGTGCAGTGAAGGCGGTGGGGCTGCCGTCGGGCAGGCCCGGGCCGGGCGCGGCGCTCGAGCGGCTGGGTTGACCGGGCCTCGAGTGGGCGCGGCGGAGTCGATGGCGCTGCCGTCGAGCGGGAGGGACGTCGCCGACGCGGTGCTCGAGCGGGTGCCGCGAGGGCCGCGCGGCGGTGGCGTGGCGTCCGCTTCGGTCGCGTAGGGCAGGCCGCGCCGTGCGGCTCGTCAGGCGGCTGGCGGCGTTGGCCGCAAGAAGGGCGTCGAGCCGACGGCGAGGGGGCGCCCGGCGAGGAACTCCCGGGCGGTCATCACGCGCTTGCCCTCGGGCTGCACCGAGGTGAGCCGCAGGGAGCCCTCGCCGCAGGCCACCTCGAGGCCGTCGGGGCCGACCGAGAGCAGGGTGCCGGGCGCGCCCGGCCCGGGCCTGCCCGACGGCAGCCCCACCGCCTTCACTGCACGCGCTCGAGCACCTGCC
>JADCJJ010000487.1 GCA_020247085.1 Myxococcaceae bacterium
CGCTCCCGACACGGCCGTGACGTAGGCGTCGCGCTGCGAGGGGTCGATGGCGCAGTAGCACGTGTGCTCGACGATGGCGTCGAAGGCGCGGGGGTGCGTCTGGTGCAGGGTGAGCACGTCGGCGAGCAGGGGCGTGAACGAGACGCCCTCGCGACGCCCGGCCTCGTCCATCGCCCGGACCGCCTCGGGGGCGAAGTCGACGGCGGTGACGCGCGCGAAGCGGCGGCTGGCCTCGATGGCCTCGAAGCCCCGCCCGGCCCCGACGACGGCGACGTGGGCCGTCGACGGCACGAGGCCCTCGGCCAGCATGCGGGCGATGGGCGGAGCGCAGCGCCCCTTGTCCCAGCCGAGGTCGTGGCGCAGGTAACGGGCGTTCCACGTCTCGGCGTCGTTTGGCATGGTGTCGGGCCTAGCCCGTCCGGGGCCGAGGAGGAGACGAGACGATGAAGCGATTCCTGGTGGCTGTCGACGGCTCCGACGCGTCGGTGAAGGCGGTGCGGGCGGTGGTGTCGCTGGCCGAGCCGCTCGGGGCCCACGTCACCCTCCTGTACGTCGTGCCGCCGATGGTGGGGGCCGCCGGCGGGGCCTGGGCGCCCCTCGACGAGATCCACGCGAGCGAGGTGAAGCATGGAGAGAAGGTGCTCGCCGAGGTGGTCGCGGCGCTGGGGACCTCGGCGCTGTCGATCGAGCCCCGCGCGGTGGTGGGCCCGCCGGTCGAGACCATCGTCAGCATCGCGGCGGACGAGGGGTTCGACCTCATCGCGGTGGGCAGTACCGGGAAGGGCGCGGTGAAGCGGCTGCTCCTCGGGAGCACCGCCGACCGCCTCGTGCACCTCTCGGAGAAGCCCGTGCTCGTGGTGCGATGACGGGGCGCGTGACGGGCCTGGCGGTGTGCCGCCCTGGCGCGCGTGTCGAGAGCGAGCCTGCGCTGGTGCTCGAGCTGACGGCCGAGGGCGTCGAAGGTGACCGGCACTTCGGCCCCACCCTGAGGGCCGGCCCGCGGCAGCGAGGCATCGCGCGGGGCACCCTGTTGCCCAACACGCGCCAGGTGTCGCTCGTCTCGCGCGAGGAGTGCGCCGCCGTCGCCCAGGCCCTGGGCCTGGCGCAGCTCGACTTCACCTGGTTGTCGGCGAACGTCGAGGTCGAGGGGCTCCCACGCCTCTCGGCCGTGGCGCTGGGGTGGGCGATGCGCTTCGAGGGTGGGGCGTGCCTGCGGCTCGAGGGCGAGAACGAGCCCTGCCGGAAGGCCGGGAGGGTCGTCGCGGCGAGGAGCGGCCAGCCCGTCGAGGCGGCGTTCGTCAAGGCCGCCTGGCAGCGCCGCGGCCTGCTGGCCAGGGTCGAGGCCCCGGGGGTCGTGCACGTCGGCGCGCGCGTGCGCCTCGAGCCGCCGTGACCGAAAAGGATGCGCGTGACCCGGTCGGGCCCCCTGCGTAGGGTGCCGGCGTTCGTCTTGCACAAGGGGAGCCGCATGAAGACCATTCTCGTCGCCGTCGATGGGTCTGAGCCGTCGCTATTGGGCGTGCGCGCTGCCGTCGAGCTGTCGAAGGCGCTCTCGGCCCGGCTCGAGCTCGTCTACGTCATCCCCCCGGTGTTGCTCCCGCCGTCGACCTACGCCGAGACGATTCGGAAGCTCGAAGAGGCGAACGCGGTGATGGCGTCAGAGGCGCTCTCCCGGGCGAAGGCGGTGCTGGCGTCGCTCGGCGCTGAGGCCGACGTGGTGCAGCTCCACGGCGCACCGGCCGAGTCCATCGCCGACCTCAGCCAGGCGGAGCGGGTGTGGGGCGTCGTCATCGGCGCCAAGGGGCACAACGCGCTGTCCCGGGTGATGCTGGGCAGCACCGCCGACCGGCTGATGCATCTGTGCCGCAAGCCGGTGCTCATCGTCCGCTAGGGAACTGTCACCAGTCCGGCGCTGGCGGCTCGTCGTCGGGCGAGCATCCGGCGAGGTTGAGCAGGAAGCGTGGGTGGTACACCGTCCACAGCGTCGACTCGCTCACCGGCCCGAGCACCTCGAGCACCCGCTCGGCCCACTCGGGGGGAATCGCGCGCTCACCGAAGACCGCGCCCAGCAGGACGCCGGTGACGGCCGCGTTGGTGTCGGCGTCTCCGCCGCGGTTCGCCGCGTCCCGCACGCCCACCTCGAACGAGGGCGCGTGAAAGAGCTCCCAGAAGGCGAGCCGGAAGGCGAGGCGAACCCACGTCGGGTTGCGGAACAGCGACAGGTCCGGGCCGTAGAGGAGCGGGTCGGCGTCGCGCGCGGCCTGCAGATCGTCCCGCAGCTCGTCGGCCGCGTCCTTCACCTTCGTCACCCAGTCCGGCAGCTCGCGGCCCAGCGTCGACGCGGCCAGGGACAGCTCGGCCTCGGCGACCTTCACCACGTCGTCGGCCTCGAGGCGCGGCTTCGGAGACGTGATCGCCGCGGCGATGACCCCGTTCAGCGTGGCCGACGCGAGCTGGCAGACGGGGGCGAAGTTAGTGAGCGCGGTGTCGTCGAGCGATGCGCGCAGGCGGTCCTGCCGGTGCCTGGGGTGCTGGAAGAAGACGCCCAGCACCCCGGTGCGCGCGAGCGCGAAGTTGTCTCGGGCGAGCTGCCCCCCCTCGAGCCACACGCGCAGCCCCACCGACTCCGGGGGCCGGCCGTCGTCGAGCATCGTCGCGGTGGGCTTGAAGGGCTCGGGAACGTCGAACGCCGAGGGCACCCACTGCAGGTACGCCCTGGCGGCCTGCCGCAGCTCGTAGCGCCGGCGCGTGCGCAGCAACGTCGACAGCGCCACCGCGAGCTGCGTGCCCCACGTCGTCTGCCCACGCCTGAGCTCGAAGCGCCCGCCGCCCATCGGCTCCATCACCGGGTACTCGGCGAACTGCGGGAAGTCGGGCGCTGCGAGGTTCTTCAGCTCGTTCGGAACGCCCAGCGCCTCGCCGACCGCCAGGCCCAGGAGCGCCCCCCGGCTCCGCTCGAGCCGCACCCCCTCGTCGGCCTCGGTCGGCAGCTTCGACTTCTTCAGCGGCTTCTTCGGCGGCGGCATCGGCCGCATCGAACCGCAACCCGGCCATTGCCTTCGATAAAGTTAGATAAAGAAGAAGTGTTTCATTTTGTCTTTCGAGATTAGTTTGAGTGCTTTCAGTGTCTTGAGCGAGAATAGTTGCGAAAGACGAAACAAATCTCGGCAGTGTCCGACAATGTAAGTGTCTCTGCTTCATTTCCTCTTTCCCGTCGTTGAGGTCGACCTCATGAGCATCGACGCCATTCGCCGCGCGGCGACCGCCGCCCTGTCCAACAACCGCATCACGCGAGACGAGGTGCGGTCGCTGTTCAACGCCGCGCGAACCTCTGGGAGCACCGTCGACGCGGGCGAGCGGGCCGAGCTGCAGCGGCTGCTGACGACGCACGCCTCGAAGTTCAGCGCAGCGGCGCGCACCGAGTTCTCGCGGCTCATCGGCAGCCCGGCGCCGCAGCCGCCGCCTCCTCCTCCGGGGCCGACGCCCACGCCGGCGCAGCCCGAGCGCACCACCATCGAAGCGCGCAAGCCCTGGTCGACGACGTACTGGCCCATGGCCGGCAGCGGCAACAGCGATGGCTCGGCGTCGTCGAACCTCTGGGCCAAGGACGGCCCGATGGCCAAGTTCGACGCGCTGCTCAAGGCGCGTGGCCAGGCCGAGGGCGCGCGCGCCTTCGAACTCAAGCCGGCGCTCAACTGGCTCGTGGGCAAGGAGACCGGCCACTACGTGCCCAACTCGATGCTGTCCGAGAAGGACGCCGAGCGCACCACCGGCGTCGACTTCAACAACAACGGGAAGATCGACGCCGACGTGGCCTGGGACTTCCTCGACTCCCGCGGCCAGTTCGGCAAGGACGGGAAGACCGAGGGGACGATGAGCGTCGGCTGGTGGGGCAGCTGTGACAAGGTCGCTCTCGCCGGCGTCCTCTTCGAGGAGCCGAAGAAGGACGTCACCCTCAACGGCGTCACCTTCACCCGGCAGGACATCAAGGGCCTGCTCACCGTCATCGCCGACGGGCAGGCCGGCGGCTTCGACTTCAAGGGCGACCGCTTTGACAACACGCCCGACCTCATCCGCCTCAGGAACGGCCAGGAGCTGCGCGGCACCATCTCGACCCCGATCGACTTCAAGGCCGACGGCGCCCGCCGGCAGCAGGACTGGCAGATCAACGCCAACCAGCTCCCCGACGAGGTGAAGGTGAAGCTCATGGACGGCACCGAGCGCACGCTGAAGAAGAGCGAGCTCAGCTTTGTCGCCCGCGAGGACAAGCGCGATGATCCCGTCCTCATGCACGAGACCATCGGCGAATGGCTCAAGTCGGGCCGCCCCGCCGTGATGGACAAGGACTCGGGCGACCACGTGTGGAACTACAACTTCTACAAGGCCGACGACACCACGTACCGCGACGGGCTCAAGCCCTCGTGGGCCACCGACGAGCTGCTGAAGGACGGCTTCAAGGGCCCCGCCGGCGACGGCAAGATCGTCTGGGTCGAGCGCCAGGTCACCTTCATGGGCTCGGGCAACGAGACCTACCGATACTGGCTCGAAGAGAAGAACGGCAAGTTCGTCAACGGCGGGTGGGCCCCAGGCAGCAACAACCCCGACTTCCTCTGGCGCCCTGCCGGTACGCCCACCTTCACGGGCCGCAACGAGCGCAACCCGTTCGTCGACCCGACGGTGGTGAAGGCGATCTACGAGGCTTCGATCGCGCCCTGACGCGCAAATCGCCTTCGACGGCTCCTTCAACGGCTCCCTGGCGCCTCGCCGGGGAGCTGTTTTTTCGTGCGCCCCGCGCCAGCTAAAACAGCGAGAACTGCTCTGTTTTCTGGAATGACTTCATGAAATCTACAGGAGCATGAGAAAATCCCCGGGTCTCGGTACGATGATGTAGGCAAAGTCGTACTCGGACCTTCACGGGAGAAAGCGATGAGCATCGACGCGATCCGCAGCTCGCTCAGCACCGCCCTTCGCAACAGCCGCATCTCGCGCGACGAGGTTCGGGCGATGTTCTCGGCGGCGCGCGACGGAAACACCATCGACGTCGGCGAGCGGGCCGAGCTCGCGAAGATCCTCCAGACGCACGCCTCAAAGTTCACGCCACTGGCGCGGACCGAGTTCTCGCGCCTGCTGGGCACCTCGCCGCAGCCGCCTCCTCCGGCGCCTGGCCCGACGCCGGCGCAGCCCGAGAAGCTGACAATCGAAGCCAACCGCATGCCGTGGACGACGACGTACTGGCCGATGGCCGGCCACGGCGACGACGTGGGCTCGGCCTCGTCGAACCTGTGGGCGAAGGAGGGCCCGCTGTCGAAGTTCGATTCGCTGCTCAAGGCGCGGGGACTCTCCGAGGGCGCGCGCAACTTCGAGCTCAAGCCGGCGCTCAACTGGCTCGTGGGCAAGGAGGCGGGCCACGACATCCCCAACTCCAGCCTCTCTGAGACCGACGCCGAGCGCACCACCGGCGTGGACTTCAACGGCAACGGGAAGATCGACGCCGACGTGAAGTGGGACTTCATTCAGTCCAACGGCCAGTTCGGGAAGGACGGCAAGACCGATTCGTCGATGAGCGTCGGCTGGTGGGGCAGCTGCGACAAGGTGGCGCGCGCCGGCATTCTCTTCGAGGAGCCGAAGAAGGACGTGACGCTCAACGGCGTCACCTTCACTGCCCAGGACATCAAGGGCCTGCTCACGGTGATCGCCGACAGCCAGGGCGGCGGGTCGGACTTCGTGGGCAACCGCTACGACGCGAACCTCGACGTCGTCGGGCTGAAGAACGGCCAGAAAGTGCAGGGCACCATCCTCACCGAGGGCATCGACTTCGGCACCAGGCGCCAGGGCGACGTCGCGGTGAACACCTCGGCGCTCCCCGACGAGGTGAAGGTGCGGTTGCTCGACGGCACCGAGAA
>JADCJJ010000488.1 GCA_020247085.1 Myxococcaceae bacterium
GCGTGCCCTCGAACAGCGCGCGCAGCCAGGGCGTCAGCAGCAACACCTCGAGGCCGGCGAGCCCAATCCACGGGCCGAACGGCATCGACGTCGCCCCCGGCGTCCACTCGGGCGCCTCGGGTGCGCCGTCGTCGTTCAGCACGTCGGGCGGGTCGTCGGGGATGGGCTGGAGGAGCAACACATAGGGCACCGCGAGCACCCGCTGGACCGCCGTCAGCCCGGGCTTGCGCCACTCGGGCGTGAAGGTGGGGCGGTCGGCGGCATCGCCCGCCTCGGAGCCTCCTCCCTCGCCGGCCACCGGCTGGCCGTCGTCACCGGGCGCGGGCGCCTCGTTCGCAGGCCCGTCCCAAGCGCCGCCGCCAGCCTCGGGGTGCGGCCCGTCGCTCGAGGCCCGCCCCCGCAACCCGAGGCTCACCAGGCCGAACAGGGCGCCCTGGAGCGACGAGAGGAACACCACGCCGAAGAGCGGCCGCCAGCCGAGGAAGGCGCCGCGGTGCTGCTCCGGCGGCGCGGCTGCTCCACCGACTGCCTCGGCCCAGCTCTCCGGCCGCTGAGCTGCAGGAGTTCCAGGAGCCTCGAGAGAGAACCTCGGGGCCGCGTGTCGCGGGAGACGCTCGAACGCAGGGCGTGACGTGGGGGCTCGCGCTCGGTTTCCCGCCTGACGTGCCTATCCGTACACTCCCTCTTTCGTCGTAGGCGGCCACCCCGACACGCCCACCCTACGGCCGAGCCTGCGGAGCGGGCCGTCTGGCGAGGCCTCGCTGACGATTGGAGAGCCCGTCTTCGCACCACCGACCCAGACGATTGGGGTGGTCTCGAGGAGGGCCAGCGTCACCTGCGACCGAGCGCCCCCCGTTCCGTCAGCGCGCCGTCGGTGTAGGGTGGCCTTGATGTGCATCGGCGCGCGAGGCGTGATGGTGTTGGTGTTGAGCGTGGGCTGCGCGGCTCACGCCGCGACCAGCCGCTTCGCGTTGATCGTCGGGAGCAACGCGGGCGGGTCCGACCTGCCCCCCTTGCGCTACGCCGAGAGCGACGCCTCGAAGATGGCGCGGGTGCTGGTAGAGCTGGGACAAATCGCCGACGACGACCTGCTGTTGCTGCAGGGCCGACCGGTCGCCGAGGTCGAGGCGGCGCTGAAGAGACTCAGGGAGCGGGTCGCGGCGGCGAAAGCGAACCCCGAGACACGCACAGTGTTGTTCTTCTACTTCTCTGGCCACTCCGACGGGGAGTCGCTCGAGCTGGGGCGGGAGGCGTTGAGCTACACGCGGCTCAAGACGATGTTGTCCGGCTCCGGCGCCGACGTGCGGCTGGTGGTCATCGACGCGTGCCGTTCGGGCGCTGGCTTCCGCGAGAAGGGCGGCAAGCCCGTCGCGCCCTTCGCCATCAAGATGGCGGACCAGCTCAACGCGAGCGGCGAGGCCTTCATCACCTCGAGCGCCGAAGACGAGGCGGCGCTCGAGTCCTCCGAGGTGATGGGCAGCGTCTTCACGCACAACCTCGTCTCGGGTCTGCGGGGCGCGGCTGACGCGTCGGGGGACAGGCTGGTCACCTTGGCCGAGGCCTACCGCTACGCGTACGACCAGACGGTGGCGCACACGGCTTTGATGCCCGTCGGCGCCCAGCACCCGAACTACGACTTCCGCATCTCCGGGCAGGGGGAGCTGGTCGTGACGTCTCTCCAGCGGCCGTCGGTCTCGCTCCATTTCCCCGAAGGCGCGGAGCGTTCGGTCGTGGTGGACGTGCTGCGCGACCAGGTCGTCGCCGAGGTGCCGTCGAGCGCGGCGCAGGAGGTGGCGTTGCCCCCGGGAGAGTACGGCGTGCGCCTCTTCAAGGGCGGGCAGAGCTTCGGTGGCCGGGTGAAGCTGGCCGACGGCGCGCGCAAGCAGCTGACCTGGGGCGAGCTGGTGCCCGTCACCTCGTCGGCCCCGATTGCCCGGAAGGGCGCCGACCTCGAGCGCGTGCTGAAGCCCGAGGTCGATTGGCGCGAGCAGCGCGTGCTTTCGTTCGGCCTCGGGGTCGCGCCGTCGCTCTACCAGCTGGGCGTGTTGCCACTGTTGCGGGTGGCGTTCGAGCCCCGTGCGGGCCACGGCTTCACCTTCGGCGTGGTGGGCCGCGCCCTGACGGTCCTCACCGTCGCTGAGGGCGCGCTCCAGGCGCGTGTGGGCTTCAAGGCCGCCTGGCAGTGGGGCTTGCTGACGCTCAACGTGGGCGCCGAGGTAGGGCCTGGCGTCGTGTGGGCCAACGACTCGCGCACCACGACGTACTCGCCTGTCGTCGACGTGAGCCCGCGGGTGTCGGCGCGGCTGGCGTTGGCGGGCCCCCTCACCCTGGGCCTCGAGCTCGATGGCGGGCTGGCGACGGTGATTCGCGGCGGCAGGCTGGAGTTCGCGTTCTTGCCGACGGCCGCGCTCGGCCTCGCGCTCCGTTTCTGAGTAGCCGGTCAACAGAAGCAGTCGGTCGCAGTTTCCATGGCGCGACTTGAGTTCTATAGTGGCTAGGTGCCTACGCCCATCTCGACGCTCCGGACGACCACCACCCCCAAGAAGCCCATCGTCGACCCGCGCCCGCCGAAGTTCGCGGCGCCCAAGGCCAACATCACGTTGCCGCCCAATCTGGGCCGCCCGCCCGTCGCGCGCGACCTCATCATCAAGAAGGGCTTCGACGGGCTGACGCGAGAGCAAGCGGTGGCCAAGGTGCTCGCTGGGCTCGGCACGAAGGTGGCGCCTCAGAACGCGACGCTCGCGAAAGAGACGGCGGGCGAGGCCTTTCGCAACTTCAACGTCGCGATGAGCAACACGTTCCTGCCGGGCTCGCCGAACAACGTCTTCCTGAAGAGCCTGGGCAACCAGCAGCTCACCCTGCTGGGCACGATGTCGAGCATCCAGCCGACCGTCTACAAGGCCGTCAACCCAGCCAACGGCCAAACGAAGTACTACGCGCGAGACTGGACCGGGAACTTCGCCGAGCTGCCCAAGCCTCCCCTCAACGTCGTGATGGAGGCGCGCCTGAGGCTGGAGCCGCCAGGCCTGGTGATGAGCTACCCGAAGTGGAAGAACGCAGCGCTCTCAGGTCCGCTCTCGACCATCGTGGAGCTCTGAGCGGCGCCCGCCACGGGTCACGGCGGGTTCGACCGGCGGATGACCAAGCCCCCTTCACCCACCGCGAAGATGCCGTCGCGGGCGTCGAAGGTGCCGGCCGACAGGCCCAAGCCCATGGCGTTCGGCTGATAAGCGCGCCACTGGCTGCCCACGCGCTGGAACAGCCCGCCCGCCCTGACGACCGCCCACACCGCGTCGTTCGCATAGAAGAGGTCATCGATGACGACGAGAAAGGGGTCGACGTCGGTGAAGAACTCCTTGACGAAGGTTTGAGAGCCGCTGACGCGCTGGAGCAGCAACGCCTCGGTCCCGCCGATGATGAGGCCGCCTCCGGGGGTGAAGAGGGCCGAGGTGAGCGAGTCGAACCGACACACGCTCGAGAGGTCGACGCGGCTGATTCCGTTCCCCACCTTGGTGAGCAGCTCACAGCGGTTCCCCACGGCGACGACCTCTTCGGCCGCACCCGTGGCGCTGCGCCGAATGGCCAGCTTGTTGAGTTGCTGGGTGCTCACGCCGTGGTTGACGACCTGCCACCCCGCGCTTCCGGTGCGGGACTTCTCGAGCCATGCGCCTTGGTCGCCGACCGCATAGACCCGCTGGGCATCGAAGGCGATGTCTCGAAGGGTCGCCGTCGTCTGCCCCGTGGTGTCGACCGACCAGAGACCCGCGCGGCGCACGTAGACCGTCCCCTGAACACCCACGGCGTAGACCTCGTTGGCCGAGACGGCGGCGACCGCGCTCAGCGGGGTCGTGAGGGCCAGCCCGCCGGTGTCGGCGCTCCACGCAGCGTTCTCTCGTCGGTAGCGGCCGCCTTCGACTCCCACCGCGAAGAGCCTGCCGCTGCCCGCGCTGGCGACGTCGACGAGGCTCTCCGAGATGGGCTTGCCATCGCCGAAGCGCCGGGAATCATCGTCGAGAGAGACGCCGTACCAGAATGAGGTCCCCAGGTCTTCGGTCGCGAACCAGTGGCCGTCGGGGGCGATGGCGGTCGACGAGAAGAACACGTCCGTGCGCGGTCTCTGCTCGGTCCGAATTCCACCCGCCGAGGCGCGCCAGCGCGCACCTTGGTCCCCCACCACCATCACGTCAGGCTCGAGGAGCGCCGGGCGGTCGTACAGTGCGACGCCGCGCAGCGTGACGCGCGGAAGCAGCGCCACCCCAGGGAACGACGCCCAGGTACCCAACGTGCCGCGCGAGATGAACGTGCTCATCGCTCCGACGGCGAAGACGCGGTTGGTTCTTTCGTGGACGACGACGTCGAAGAGCTCGGTCGTGACGCCGACGTTCTCGACGGTGCACGAGACGGGCGGGGTCTCGATGCCGTCGCAGCGAACCACTCGGCCGCCTGCGCCGACGGCCCAGGCCTTGCCGCCACTCTGCTGCAAGGTGACGGCGTTGAAGGGGCCGGTCACGGTCGACTCGACGGCCGACCAGGTACCTTGCTGGGAGCGCACGAAGATGCGCCCCGAGCGCCCCACGGCCACGGCCCGAAGCAGCGAATCGCACGCGATGTCGAGCAACTCGACGTCTTGGCCGACGTACTCCTCCAGCCACAGGCCACCGCGGCGGAGGAACACCGTGCCCCCTTGTCCCGCGGCGAAGGCGTACGAGGGCACAGTGCAGGTCGCGAGCGCCCGGAGCTTCTTGTTCGGGGTTGGGCGCAGCTCATACGTCCACTCGCCGAGCAGGCCGTGGATGATGTTGCCGTACCCATCGAGCACGTAGATGTCGTTCGCCGCGTTGACGGCGATTTTGACGGAACTCGCCGCGAAGGGGGTGGGGCTCTCCCACCCGAAGTCGGGGGCGGCGGTGGCACCGGCGACGCACAGCGACCTCACGGTCGTTTCGACCTTGGGCTTGAGCACGGGGCACGCGTCGGTGGGGCCCTGGAGGCACTCCTGGAGGCCCGTCGCGCTGCACACGAGGGCCGAGACGGTACAGGCACCAGCGCACTTCTCGACGCAGTCGGCTTGGCCGCTCGCGGCGACGCACGACGTGTCGGCGGGGCAGGCCGCGACGACGGTGCGCCACTCGGGGCAGACGCCGCTGGCGATACACGTCTCGATGCCCCCGCCCCCGGTGCACTGGCTCGTGCCGACGGTGCACTGCGTCGGGCAGACGAGCGAGGCCGTGCAGAGCCGACCGGTGCAGGTGAAGCCGCCGTTGCAGACGTCACCGGCGCAGCAGAGCTGGTCTCGGTCGCCGCAGGCGGCGCAGAGGTTGTCTCCGCCGCAGCGCCCGCCCTCGTCGCAGGCGGAGGCGAGACAGCACGGTTGGCCGACGGCACCGCAGAGCTTGGTGGGCGTGCCCGACGTGCAGCCGAGCAGGCCGACGAGCGCGAGGACGAGGCCCGACGTTTCGCGGGTCGACGACGGCCTCCTCATAGGCAGAGCCCCGAGGTGGCGTTGCAGGTGGTGCCAGCTGGGCAGCCGACGCCTGCATCGACCCGGCAGTCAGGGCGACACACGTTCGAGCCGTTGTACAGCTCACAGACGTAGCCGATGCGGCCGCAGGAGGGGCTCTGGACACCGGTGCAGAGACGGTCGCAGAGCCACCGGAGCACGTCGCCGTGGCGGTCGGTGCCCGTCAGGTAGGGGTTGCAGCTGCCGCGGGAGGTGCCGCACCAGGCATCGTCGAGTGTCGCGCTGCAGTCACCCGTACACATGCCGCCCGTGAATTCGGTGCGGCCGCCGTCGGCGAGGGTGGCGGGCCGACAGGAAAAGGCGGGGGCCGGGCCGCACGACGTCACCTGGCTGGCGAGCGTGCAGCTGGTGCCAGCCGCGCTGGCGGCACCCGGGCCGGCGTCCCAGGCCAACGGCAGGCCACCATCGGCGCGCACCGGGAAACAAGCGCGTGGGTAGTCTCCCGGGTTGAGGCTCAGGTCTCGGCACGAGTAGCCGCTGCGGCAGCTCCCGGCGTCAGGGCAGCCTTTGGCGCACAGGTTGTCGACCTCGCCGAACGGGCCCATCCAGTAGACGCAGGTGTTGCCAGCGCCGCACTCAGTCGAGTCGGTGCATCGGCGTGTGCAGTACCCGCCCACGTATGGGAGGCCGCTTGGGTCCATCGTGCGCTTGCACCAGGGCGTCACTCCCGCCTGGACGGCGACGCCGCCACAGTCCGAGTCGGTGGTGCAGGGGTCTCCAAGCTGGCCCCCGGCGGTGACGCCACCTCCACTGGAGCCACCGCCCGTCGCCGTACCGCCGCTGGAGCCGCCGCCCGCCACGGTGCCTCCGCTGGTGCCACCGCCGGTCGCCGTGCCTCCGCTGGTGCCTCCGCTGGTGCCTCCGCTGGTGCCTCCGCTGGTGCCACCGCCCGTCGCCGTGCCTCCGCTGGTGCCACCGCCCGTCGCCGTGCCGCCGCTGGAGCCGCCGCCCGCCACGGTGCCGCCGCTGGTGCCGCCGCTGGTGCCGCCGCTGGTGCCACCGCCCGTCGCCGTACCGCCGCTGGAGCCGCCGCCCGCCACGGTGCCTCCGCCCAAACCGCCCGCGGTGGCGAATCCACCTCCCGTGGCCCCAGCGCCTCCCAGGCCCGCGTCCCCCAAGGCCTGGCAGAGCCCGGCTGAGCACACGGTTCCACGGGCGCAATTCGCGCTGGTGGTGCACGTCTGCGACATCTGCCCGCAGTTCACGATGGCCAGCAGCGCTGCAAACCTGAGGATGAGAGGGGCCTTCATGCCAGGAGACCTACTGCTTCACGGGGCTACGCGCCAATAGCTCGAGCCGCGACACGGCTCGAGCCCACGAAGTGCGTGGTGGCCAGCAGCCGAAGGGCGCGCCCGCCTTCGACGAGGGCGCACGCGTCGCGGTGCTCGAGTGCACGAAGCGCCTCTTGCCGCCAGGCTTGCGGGAGATGCGCGGCGCCTTCGCCCACCGCGACCCGGTCGACGTGTGCTCGACCGACGGCCGCTCAGGGCGAGAGGGGCACCGGCTTCGAGTAGGTGCCGTCGCCGGGCTTCCCGGGCACGAAGCCGCCGGTGAGGGTCTTCTTGATGATGACCTTCGTCGGGTCGCTCTTGAGCACGCTGGCCTCGGAGGTGAACGGGTGCTTCGTCACCTCGGTCTTCGTCAAGATGTCCTCGCTCCGGGGCGCCTTCGCGCCGAACTGAAGGTCTCCCGCCTGCAGGTGGCGCTCGATGACGCCGCGGAGCACCGCCGGGGTCGGCCTCATCGGCTTCGCGGGCCGCAGCACCGCCATCGCGTCGACCAGGCGCTGGCGGGTCGTCTGCAGCCTCGCCACGTCCTTCTCGAGCGCCTTCAGCTTCGCGGTGGCGGCCTTGAACCCCTCTGGCGTGGAGCGCGACACCATCATGGTGTTCCGGTGGTCCTGGAGCGCCTTCGCCGCCGTCGCGAGCCTCTTGTCGATGGCCGCGAGCTGGGCCTTCAGCTTCTCGAAGGTGGGCTGGGGAAGGCGGGCGGGGCTGGACGAGGTGACGCGCATCGTGGCTCCTCTTCTCGGGGGAAAGCTCAGAACCTCGCAGGCGGCGTCGCGCTCGGAAAGCGTCGTCTTCAGCGCCGACCTGCCAGCGCCCGGCGCCCCGCGCAGGCGACAGACACGGGGGACAGGCCCCTCACGCCCCGGCCCGTCCGGGCTCGCCAGCCACCCCGGCGGCGGCGGCGGCGACACGTCGCGTCAGGCGCCGTCGCCGAAGAGCAGCCGCACCATCAGGCTCAGCGGCGTGCCCTCGAACAGCGCGCGCAGCCAGGGCGTCAGCAGCAACACCTCGAGGCCGGCGAGCCCAATCCACGGGCCGAACGGCATCGACGTCGCCCCCGGCGTCCACTCGGGCGCCTCGAGCGCGCCGTCGTCGTTCAGCACGTCGGGCGGGTCGTCGGGGATGGGCTGGAGGAGCAGCACATAGGGCACCGCGAGCACCCGCTGGAGCACCGTCAGCCCGGGCTTGCGCCACTCGGGCGTGAAGGTGGGGCGGTCGGCGGCATCGTCCGCCTCGGAGCCTCCGCCCTCACCGGCCACCGGCTGGCCGTCGTCACCGGGCGCGGGCGCCTCGTTCGCAGGCCCGTCCCCCGCGCCGCCGCCAGCCTCGGGGCGCGGCCCGTCGCTCGAGGCCCGCCCCCGCAACCCGAGGCTCACCAGGCCGAACAGGGCGCCCTGGAGCGACGAGAGGAACACCACGCCGAAGAGCGGCC
>JADCJJ010000489.1 GCA_020247085.1 Myxococcaceae bacterium
CCGGTACACCTCGATGGCCATCGCCAGGCGCGCCAGCTGCGACGTCGACGCGAAGCGCTGCACGGCCGGGTCCGAGTAGGTCGCCCCGCCGGCAGCGCCGAACCGGATGATGCCGAGGTCGACCTGCGTGAAGACCAGCAGCAGCAGGGCCACCACCGCCACCGACACGGCGATGCGCCCGGTCCCCTGGAGCGCCTCTTTCACGCGCGAAGGCTTGCCCGCCGCCGCGCCGCTGGGGCTGACGCCCTTTGCGTACTCGAGGTTGATGAGGTTGCAGAGCGCCTTCGACGTCTCGAACTCGCCCAGCATCGACAGCTCGGTGATGCGCGTCACCGTGCGGCCGGGGGCGATCAGCTCGTAGACCCGGCGCTCGTTCTCGCCGACCGACTGGAACTCGCCCTGGTTGATCTCCTTCTTCTCTTCAGAGAACGCGTCGTCGAAGGCCGCGTCGAGGTCCTCCTCCTTCTCGACGGGCGGCGGCAGCTCGCGCAGCCGCTCGAACGTCATCGCGTCGGTGGTGATGCGCTTCTTCACCACCGGCCACTCGTCGACGCGGCGGAACCCCTCCATCAGCACCGACTCGGCCCGCAGCGGCATGAAGGAGCCGTCGGGCTCGACCTCGCCGACCTCGAAGGCGTAGTTGCCGGCGTTCCAGCCGAAGAGGCGGTACAGCGTCTCGCTCGTCTGCAGCGCCACCACCGCCTTGAACTTCTCGGCGGTGATGCTGCCCTGCCCGACCAGCACGTCGCCGAGCCGCTGCAGCGTTCGCTTCTGGGTGTCGAGGGCCGACGACAGCTGCGCGTCGGAGATGAGGTCGGCCGACACCAGCATCGAGCCGATGAGGTCCTTGCCGTAGCGCGCGTTCGACTCGGCGCGAACGATGTTCCCGTCCTTGAACGAGACGTTCACCCGCTCGCCCTTGTTGGTGAGCGACAGCACGCCCGTCTTCTGCTGCTGCCCGATGAGCTGGAGGATGTCGGCGATGCCGAAGTCCTTGAGGGTGCCCTTCAGCGCCATGGCCTACCCCGCCCCCTGCCGCTTTCGCAGCCCACGCAACGCGAGGACGTAGACCAACACCAGCAAGACGCCCAGCGGCACCAGCCGCACCAGCAGCGGCAAGGCCTCGAAGGGCGGGCGGAGCACCCCGTTGCGCAGCACCGCGCCGGTCAGGGTGGCGGTGAAGAGGTAGGCGTAGAGCGCCCCGCGCGCGGGGAAGCCGGCGAAGACGTGGCCCAGGCCCGAGAAGACGAAGCTCAAGACCGAGCCCACCCGCTGCAGCCGGTTCTGGTACCTGGCCACCTCGAGCAGCTTGCGCACCTTGAGGGCGGGGGCGACGACGTTCTTTCGCGCGAAGACGTTCACGCACTGCGTGCACAGCAGGCTGCCGATGGAGAGCTCGGGGTCTCCGCGACGGCTCACCGGCCGACCACAGCGGTTGCAGACCTTGGCCGCCTGGAGCGTCGGCGCCAGCGATCCCAGGGCCAGCACCAGGCCCGCCAGCAACGCCGGGTAGAGGAGCGCCAGCGTCTCGTCGACGTCCCCGGTGAGGAACTGGAGCACCTGGCTCTTGACGCGGCGGGCGGCGTCGGGCGCGCGGGCCTGACCGAGGTACTCCTCGGGCGGCACCGGCACCGTCTGCAGGTAGACGTTGGCCAGCATCGACCGGGGGCTGCCCCGGTCATCCTTCGACAGCGCCCGGAAGCCCGGCGCGATGGCGTAGGTGTCGTACAGCAGGTTCTCGGCGCGCTCCGTCTCACCGGCGGCCGCGGCCCCCAACACGGCCACGCGGCGCTGCGCGAGGCGGGCGAGGTTGTACGGCGCCTGGGGCAGGTCGGTCGCGACCTTGCCGGCCTCTTCGAAGAGGGCGCGCGGCGTCTCGAGGTCGCCCGCCACCACCAGCGCCACGCCCAGGTTGATGCGCGCCCGGGGGTCTGCCGCGCGCACCGCCAGCGCCTTCTGAAAGCTCTTCACGGCGCTCTGCACGCGCCCGCGCCGCAGCTCGTACCGCCCCAGCACCATGAGCTCGGCGTATGAGGCCTTGTCCTCGTTGGCGAGGCGGGTGAGCTCCGCGGCGAACGGCTCGAGCCCTGCTCCACCGCGCTCGAGCAAATACATCGACTCCGCACGTGTGCCGGCGAAGCCGAGGCGGTCGACGACGACCGAGGCCAGCGTCGGCACCAACCCCAGCGCGCCGATGAGCACCGCCATCACGACGCGCTCCTGCTGCGTCAGGTAGAGCGTGAGCGCAAAGAAGATGGTCAACAGCGCCGGCACCAGCCCGAGCCCGAACACGACGGGGAGCAACAGCAGCACCACCGCCAGCGCGCCCGTCTGCCAGCGCGAGGCCGCCTTCGGGAAGATGAAGTGGAAGTCGTACAGCGCGTAGAAGCCGCGCCGCCCGGCGAGCACCAGCATGACCGCCACCGCGGTGATGGCGAGCGCCAGGAGCAGCGTGGTGAAGAGGTCGGCGAGCGCGGGGCGCGCGTAGCGCGGGTCGCTCCACAGCCCCACGAGCGCGTTCTTCAGCGCCGTCACGCACCGGCCGACCTCCGAGGGGTCGGCGGCGAAGTAGATGCGCGCGAGGCTCGCCCAGGCGACCGGCAGCTCGGGCGCCAGCTGGGTCGCCGACAGCGCCAGCTCGACGGCGCCGCCGCTGTCGCCTCGGGCCTCTTGGACGGCGGCGGCGCGCAGGAGCCCCACGGCCCAGGTGTCGAGGTTCGAGGCGCCGATCTCGTCCCTCAGGGTGAGGAGCCGCTCACGGGCGCTCTTCTCTGCCGCGAAGTCGCTCGCCGCCTTCTGGTTCGCGGCGCGCCACTGGTTCCAGGCCTGGTCGAGCGCTGCGTCGGTGACGACCCGCGACACGATGCCGGGCGGCGCCGGTGCCGCGGACGGCTCTGCGGGCGGGGGGGCCTCTTCGACCGGGGCCTGCTCCCCCTCGGCACCGGCGTCGAGCGGACCCGCGGCGGGGCGCTTCAACGGCGCCAGGTCTTCGAGCGCCTCGTCGGCCGGCGCTTCGGCGACCGACGGGTCCACCAGCTCGAGCGGCGACTTCGGCTCGGCCACGTCGGGGTCGACGGCCTCGACCTGCCCGAAGGCGCCACTGGCGACCAGCACGACGCAGGCGCACGCAAAGGGTCTCATGCAGAGGGCCTTCACTGTAGCGCAGGGGCCTCGAAGCACTGCGTATTTCGACGTGGGCGAAGGTGCTACAGGGCCCGCCTCATGGCGGACACCGGAGCGGCGGTCGAGCGGCTGGTCGAGGTGATGCGGCGCCTGCGGGCGCCCGGTGGCTGCCCGTGGGACCGGGAGCAGGACCTGCGCAGCCTGCGGCCCTACCTCGTCGAAGAGACCTACGAGGTGCTCGACGAGATGGACCGGGTGGCCGCGGGCGGGCCCTGGGGGCCGCTCGCCGAGGAGCTCGGCGACCTGCTGTTCCAGATCGTCTTCCATGCCCAGCTCGCGACCGAGCAGGGGCACTTCAGCCTGGCCGACGTGGCCACGGCCATCGCGGACAAGCTCGAGCGGCGCCACCCGCACGTCTTCGGGCAGGCGCGGGTCGAGGGGGCAGAGCAGGTGCTGCAGAACTGGGCGAGGCTGAAGGCCGACGAGCGCAAGGCGAAGACGGGGCGGGCCGGGAGCGTGCTCGACGGGGTGCCGAGCGCCGCTCCGGCGCTGCAGCGGGCCGAGCGCCTCACCGAGAAGGCCTCTCGCATCGGCTTCGACTGGCCCGACGTCTCGGGCGCGCGCCTCAAGGTCGACGAGGAGCTGGCCGAGCTCGACGAGGCCATCGCTGCGGCAGACCGTGACGCCATCGAGCACGAGCTGGGCGACGTGCTGTTCGCCCTGGCGAACGTGGGACGCAAGCTCAACAGCCCACCGGAAGACGCGCTGCGGGGCACCAACCGGCGCTTCGTCTCGCGCTTCCACCGCGTCGAAGAGAAGCTCGCGGCGGCGGGCATCGCCTTCGGAGAGGCGAGCCTCGAGCAGATGGACCGCTTCTGGGACGAGGCCAAGGCCGAGGAGCGAGCCGGCGCCGGGGCCCTTGACCGGGCCGGAGGCGGCGGCTAAGGGCGCCCCTCTCCAATTTCGTGAAGGAGCAGTTCCGTGGCCAACACCGCCTCTGCCGCCAAGCGGCACCGCCAGTCTCTCAAGCGCAAGCTGCGCAACACGTACGTGAAGGCCGAGTTCCGCGCCGCCATCAAGGCTGCCCGTGAGGCCACCGCGTCGGGTGACGCCGCCAAGGCGAAGGAGGCCGTCAAGGCCGCCACCCGCCTCATCGACCGCGCCGCCTCGAAGGGCGTGCTGCACTCGAAGTCGGCCTCGCGCCTCGTCGGCCGTCTCAGCCACAACCTCGACGCGAAGAAGGCTGCGCCGGCCGCGAAGTAGGTCGGTCCGCCGTCGAGAGGGTCCCTCGGCCGACGGGGCGCCTGCGAGCGGGCGTTTCGCCGGCCGTTTGCGTTGGAGCCCGCCCTCACTCGCGCATCACGCCACGGCCCCCTGGCCATACGCCGTCGAAGGGGTGCGCCATGGCCCGCCGGCGTCGGGGCGCCGCGACCGGGCGGCGGTGCCCTACCAGCCCGTCGCCAGGCGCTCGGCGCCCTCTCGCATGAGCGCGTCGGCGAGCCGGCGCAGGGCCGCGCCGCGGTTCGTCTCGGACGAGACGACGTCGGCGCCGGCTGGGTAGTCTTCATCGCCGCTCACCTGGACGGTGTCGAGCACCGCGCCGGCTCGCACCAGCACGAGCTGCACCGTCGCCTGGAACCGGTAGTTCGGCAGCCGGCCGGGGCTGAACACCAGCGGCGCCGACGAGACGGTCAGGAGCGTACCCTCGACGCGAGCCGGCGCGCCTGCCCCGCCGAGGCGCCCTGCGCGCAGGTAATGCTCCCGGAGCGCCTGGGTGAAGAAGCCCTCGGCGCCGGGCTCGCTGGTGGCGTTGGCGAAGACCGGCACCTCGACCGCCGACAGGCCCTTCGGCAGCGCGCTCGCCGGTGCCCGCAGCCGATAGCCACAGCCCCACAGGGCCCAGGCCAGTACGCCGAGCGCCAGCCAGCGCGTCACCTCAGGCCACCACGAAGTTGACGAGTCGCCTGGGCACGAAGACGAACTTCTTCACCGCCTTGCCGTCGAGCCACGCCTTCACCCGGGGGTCCGCCTCGGCGAGCGCGCGCACCTCGGCCTCGGTGGCGCCGACGGGCGCCCGCAGCTCGGCGCGCAGCTTGCCCAACACCTGCACGGCGTAGGTGACGGTGTCCTCGGCCACCAGCGCCGGGTCGAACCTGGGCCACGGCGCGACCGACACGAGCCCCTCGCCGCCCAGCCGGCTGAAGAGCTCCTCGGCGAGGTGCGGCGCGTAGGGGCTGAGCACCGTCACGAAGGTCCGCGCGATGGCCCTCGGCAACGTCTTCGCGCCGGTCGCCTCGTTCGCGAACGTCATCATGTGGCTGATGGCGGTGTTGAAGCGCATCGCCAGCGTGTCGCGCTCGACGAGCTGAATGCACTTGTGCAGTGCCTTGTGCAGCTCGGGCTCGCTCTCGGGGCCCGCGTCGGTGAGCTTCACGGTGGAGGCGTCGGTCTCTTCGTCGACGACTAGCCGCCACACCCGCTCGAGGAAGCGCAGGCACCCGCCGACGTTCTTCATCTCCCACGGCTTCACCTGCTCGAGGGGGCCCATGAAGAGCTCGTAGAGCCGCAGCGTGTCGGCCCCGTAGTCGCGAATGACGTCGTCGGGTGAGACGACGTTCAAGCGGCTCTTCGACATCTTCTCGATTTGCTTCTTCACCCTCTCGCCGGAGCCCTTCACGAAGGCGCCGTCTTCGCGGTCGTCGATCTCAGCGGGCGCGTAGTACTTCCCGCGCGCGTCCTGGAACGAGGAGGCGAGGATCATTCCCTGGTTGAAGAGCTTCTGGAACGGCTCCTTCGTCGAGACGAGGCCGCAGTCGAAGAGCACCTTGTGCCAGAAGCGCGCGTACAGGAGGTGCAGCACCGCGTGCTCGACGCCGCCGACGTAGAGGTCGACCGGCATCCAGTACTTCTCGAGCTCGGGGCTCCAGGCCTGCGCGTCGTTCCGCGCGTCGAGGAAGCGCAGGTAGTACCAGCACGAGCCGGCCCACTGCGGCATGGTGTTCACCTCGCGCACGCCTTTGCGGCCGTCGGGGAGCGTGACGCCGAGCCAGGCATCTCCGGCGCGGGCCAGCGGCGGGCGGCCGTCGGTGGTGGGCTTGAACTCGTCGACGTGCGGCAATGAGACCGGCAGCTGCGCCTCGGGCACCGTCGCGATGGAGCCGTCCTCGAGGTGCACGATGGGGAACGGCTCGCCCCAGTAGCGCTGGCGCGAGAAGAGCCAATCGCGCAGCTGGTACTGCACGCGCCGGGTGCCCAGCCCCCGCGCTTCGAGCCAGGCGGTCATCTGCTTCTTCGCCTCGGCGGTCGGCAGCCCGTCGAGCAGGCCCGAGTTCACCGCCACGCCCGGCGCGGTGAAGGCCTGGGCGGCCACGTCGGCGCCGCCCTTCACCACCTCGATGATGGGCAAGCCGAACGTCGTCGCGAACTCGTGGTCGCGCTCGTCGTGGCCGGGCACCGCCATGATGGCGCCGGTGCCGTAGCTCGCCAGCACGTAGTCGGCGATCCACACCGGCACCGGCTTGCCCGTCGCGGGGTTCACCGCGTGCGCACCGGTGAAGACGCCGGTCTTCGTCTTGGCGTCCTCCTTGCGGGCCAGTTCGCTCTTGTTCTTCGCCTCGGTGACGTACGCCTCGACGGCGGCCCGCTGCGCCGGCGTGGTGATGGCGGCCACCAGCGGGTGCTCGGGGGCGAGCACGCAGTACGTCGCGCCGAAGAGCGTGTCGGGCCTCGTGGTGAACACGGTGAAGGACTCGGGGCGGCCCTCGAGCCCGAAGCGCACCTCGGCGCCTTCGGACTTGCCGATCCAGTTGCGCTGCATCTCCTTGATGCCCTCGGGCCAATCGAGGGCATCGAGGTCTTCGAGCAGGCGGTCGCCATACGCGGTGATGCGCAGCATCCACTGCTTCATCAGCCGACGCTCGACGGCGTCGCCGGTCTCGACGTACTTCCCGTCTTTCACCTCTTCGTTCGCGAGCACCGTGGCGAGCGCCGGGCACCAGTTCACCGGCACCTCGGCCATGTAGGCGAGGCCCTTCTCGTAGAGCTTGAGGAAGATCCACTGCGTCCAGCGGTAGTAGTCGGGCGCCGAGGTGTCGACCTCGCGGTCCCAGTCGTACGAGAAGCCCAGCCGCTTGATCTGCCGGCGGAAGTTATCGACGTTGCGCTTCGTGATGACGGCGGGGTGCAGGCCATCGCGAACGGCTGCGCGCTCGGCCGGCAGGCCGAAGGCGTCCCACCCCATGGGGTGCAGCACGTGGAAGCCCTGCATGCGCTTGAGCCGCGCGACGACGTCGGTCGCCGTGTAGCCCTCGGGGTGCCCGACGTGCAGCCCCGCCCCCGAGGGGTACGGGAACATGTCGAGCACGTAGTACTTCGGCTTCTTCGTCAGCTCGGCGAGGTCGGTGGGCGTCTTGAAGGGCCGCCGGGTTTCCCACTGCTCCTGCCACTTCGGTTCGATGACGGACGGATCGTAGCGAGACATGCGCGCGCGGCTTGTAGGGGAGGCGCTGGGCTGGCGCAACGAGTCGCACCCGGCCATCGCGCGTCCCCTCGACGCTGCGCCCCCGCCTCGACGACGCACCGCGCTCCAGCCCGGGGCGAGGGAGGCCCGCCGCAGGCGCATCGCCACTCCACCCGGCGCCGCGACTGGGCGGCCCCCTTCGTGCGCACCTTCGACGTCGACGCCATCCGCGACATCCGTGGCGGGCGCCGCCGCTCTCACGCCATCCACCCGACCCGCCCCACCGCCGAGGAGCGCCTCTGCCAACTGGGACACCCGCTCGCCTGGACCGCCCTCCAGCCTCTGCGCAGCCGCCCAGCTTCCGGTGGCGTGAGGGCGCCTCCTCACCGGCCCACCCGCACACGCCACGCCAGGGGACTCGTCTGCCTCGATGGCCACGTCCGCGTCACGCTGGGCGGCGCGAGCACGACTCCGGCACCCGCTGCGGCCCCCACGATCGCCCCTCGCGCCGCGAAGCCGCCTGCCCGGTGGGTCGAGCCCCTTCGCGCTCGTGGCCGCGGCGGCGGTGCGCGCGCGCCAAGCGGCTCACGTCGCGCCGAAGAGCTCCTTCACCTTGGCGA
>JADCJJ010000049.1 GCA_020247085.1 Myxococcaceae bacterium
CCTCCTCCACACGCTGCACCACCGCGCCCGACTCTTCGGCGGCGTAGACCGCCAGCTCCTCCTCGAGCTCGCTCGGCCGCCGGGCATCGCCCTTCAGCGGCGTCGCCTTCGGCTCGTCGGGCGACGCTGGTCTCACCTCGGGGGCCGCGGGGCGCTCCTCGTCGGGCCGCCTCCCCTCGGCCCGCGCGGGTGCCGTGCGCGAGGGCTCGGGCACAGGCTCGATCGCCCGGTGCGGCGGCGGCGCCTCTGGAGCCGGCGCCGGCTCGTCACCGCACCGCCTCCCCTTCTTCCCCTTCGCGCACCGCGCCTTGCCCGGCTCAACCGCGGCCTCGTCGGCCTTCGCCGCTGCATCGCCCGACGGCGGCGCCACCACGGTGACGCGAACCGGCCGCGCGGCGGAGCCGAAGAGCGTGACGACCTCTCCGAGGCGGGTGGTGCCCTCGACGTAGTACTCGAGGGCGGGCGGTACGACGCGCGCGGCCGGAATGATGGTGCGGTACAGGTCGCCGTATTGCAGCTCGAGCGCGAACGACTCGTAGGCCCGGCCCGGCACCCGCAGCTTCAGCGTCACCGTCGACAGCCCCTCTCCCGACAGCGAGCCCTCGAGGGCATGGTCGGCGTTGGCCGCAAGCTCAGCCGGGGGCGTGTGCTGGAACGTGGCCCGAGGCTCTCCGTGTGCCACGCAGGCCCACAGCAGCAGCAGCAGCGCGCGCGCCGGACGAGTCACCGCTCGTGATGGTGCGGCCCGCTCGCGCCCGAGGCAAGCGTCGAGTGGACCCGCGCGCTGGCGGCCGAACGGCCCGCCGCGCCCCGCCCGCTCCAGGCGCGCGCTCACTGGCGCCGGAGCCAGTCCTCGAGGCCGTCGAGACCGACCTGGGTCTCCTTGCCGGGGTCGCCGTCGGGCAGGTCGAGCGCCTTGAGCGTCAGCGTGCGCGCCTGGTGCTCGCGCTCTCCGTACACGGCGAAGTACCGGGCGGCGAGGGCTGACGCGCGCTCGATCTGCCGCTTCACCTTGCCGCCCCTGGGGTCGAAGTCGACGCACAGCCCGGCGAGCCGCAGCTCGGTGACGAGCTTCACCGCCTCCGCCTTCAGCGCGCCGTCCATGGTGGCGACGAAGAGCAGCGGGCGGCGGGCCGGCCGCTTCCCGAGCGCCTCGAGCAGCAGCACCAGGCGATCGAGCCCCATGGCGAAGCCGACCGCCGGCTTGTCGGGCCCGCCGAGCTGCCGCACCAGGTCGTCGTAGCGCCCGCCGCCGCACACCGTGCCCGCGGTGCCCAACGCGCTGTCGCCAGCGGGCGGCTCGTAGACGAACTCGAAGGTGGTGCGCGTGTAGTAGTCGAGGCCACGCACCAGGCGCGGGTCGACGACGAAGGGGATGCCCAGGGTGGAGAGCAGCGCCTTCACCTCGTCGAAGTGCCGCGCCGCCGCCTCGCCCAGGAAGTCGCCGACGCGCGGAGCCGCCTCGACGAGCGGCCGGAGCGCCTCCTCTTTGCTGTCGAGGAGCCGCATGGTGTTGCGCTCGAAGGTGTCCTTCGCCGCCTCGCTGAAGCCCGGCACGTGCGGCGCGAAGTGCGCCTTGAGCGCCTCGAGGTACCTCGGCCGGTCGGCGGCGTCGCCCAGCGAGTTCAGGTGCAGCGTCACGTGCTGCACGCCGATGGCCTTCAGGTACGCGTGGGCCAGCGCGATGTTCTCGACGTCCTGCGAGGCGTCACCGGCGCCGTAGGCCTCGGCGCCGAGTTGGTAGAACTGCCGGTAGCGCCCGGTCTTCATGCGCTCGTACCGGAACATCGGCCCCAGGTAGTACCAGCGCGTCACCGGCTGCTGCGCGAACCCGTGCTCGAGGTAGGCGCGCACTGCCGGCGCGGTGTTCTCCGGCCGCATCGTCACCGAGCGGTCGCCCTTGTCGGTGAAGGTGTACATCTCCTTCGAGACGATGTCGGTGACCTCGCCGACGCTGCGCACGAAGAGCCCCGTGTCTTCGAGAATCGGCGTGCGCACCTCAGAGTAGCCCCAGGTGCCGAACATGTCGCGCGCCGTCCGCTCGAGGAACTGCCAGGTCTCGATCTGCGGCGGCAGCAGATCATTCATGCCCTTCACCGCGGCGAACTTCTCGCGCCCCCGCCCTCCCTGCCCCGAAGCGTCGCTCATGCCGCACCTCCGACGAGCCGCGTCGCCAGGCGCTGACCGAGCCGCACCGGCACGCCCGGCGCCAGCGCCGGGTCCCACGCCAGCCTCCCCTTCTCGAACAGCACGATGACCGTCGACCCCATCTCGAACATGCCGATCTCCCCGCCGCGCTCGATGGGCAGCGGCCGGGGGTAGACCGACGACCTCGCGCCGTGCCCGGTGTGCGTGACGACCGCGTCGTAGGCCGCGTGAATGCGCGAGACGCACGTGGCGCCGACGGCGACGTACGCCACCTGGCCGAGCGGCGTGTCGAGCCACGTCACCAGCCGCTCGTTGACCGCGAAGAGCGCCTCGACGCTCGCGACCGACGCCTGGTTGACGGGCCAGAACGCCCCCGGCAGGTACGAGTAGCCGGTGATGTGCCCTTCGAGCGGCGCGTGGAAGCGATGGTAGTCCCGCGGCGCGAGGTAGATGGTGGCGAAGCTGCCGCCCTCGAAGGCCAGGGCCCGGCGGGCGTCGCCGAGCAGCTTGTCGACGGGGAACCAGAGACCCTTGGCCTGCAGGCACCGGCCCTGCTCGATGGTGCCCACCTGCGAGATGGCCCCGTCGCACGGGCTCACCACGGCGTCGGGGGCCGGGTCGATCGGCCGCGCGCCGGGCTTGAGCCGCCGCGTGAAGAACTGACCGAAGGTGGTGAAGCGCTCGATGGGTTGCTCCGCCTCATCGAGCGCCACCTGGTAGCGCCGGGCGAACGCGCGCATCACCGCCTGGTGCACCACCGCCGGCGCCGGCGCGCGGGTCGCCTTCCCCACCAGCGTGCTCAGCGCCGACTTCGGCAGCAGCTTCATCAGCGTCATGAACGTCGAGTCATTCATCGCCGCTGCATGTAGCCCCGGCAGGCGCGCCCCTCAACGGAACACCACCGGCCCTCGCGCGACGAGGCGCCTGCGAGCCCGCCGGGCCTGGGCGTCAGACGCCCAGGAAGAGCCGCTTGCCGAAGTTGAGGGCCAGGTCGGCGTCGAAGATCTTCTGCGCGGCCGCGTCGATGTCGTACTCGACGCGCAGGTACTCCACGGTGCGTGCGTCGGTGTCGTAGATGACGAAGCAGGCCCGGTTGTCGTAGTCGCGGGGCTGGCCGACGCTGCCGACCGAGACGATGTACTTGTAGCCCTTTCGTACTCCGAACTTCTGCGCCACGACGTCGTTCACCTCACTCGGCCCGAGCGCGAAGGCCTTGCAGAGGTGTGAGTGCCCGATGAACGTCACCTCGGGCAGGTCGGTCGTGAAGGGCGTCAGCTCGCGCGCCTGCTCGAGGGCGAAGATGTACTCGTAGGCCCGGGGCTCGATGGGCGAGCCGTGGCAGAACCCGACCTCGCCGATGCGGTACGTGTAGGGCAGCGAGCGCAACCACGCGAGGTTCTCCTCGCTCACCACGTTCGCCGACCAGTCGAGCGCGTGCCGGGCGGCGTCGTAGTAGAACGAGTAGTCCATTCGACCGGCGACCGCGGCGTCGTGGTTGCCAAGCAACGTCACCTCGGCGTTCTTTCGCACCAGGTCGCAGCAGGGGTTCGGCGAGGCGCCGTAGCCGACGATGTCGCCGAGCGAGACGACGCGGTCGACGCGGTTGGCATCGATGACGCGGAAGACCTCGGTGAGCGCCTCGATGTTGCTGTGAATGTCCGAGATGATCGCGATGCGCAAGGGGTGGCGTCCTTAGGGGTGTTCAACGCTGCGGTCAACGCTGGCCCTGCGACGACGGCGGCCGAGGAGCGGCCGAGGGGGTGGAGCGCTCCGGCCTGTCGCCTTCGTCGCAGACCATGCGGCGAATGGCCTCGAGGCGGCTGTCGTCGACGCCCTCGAAGATCAGCCCCATGCCGGGTGGCCCGCCCTGCCCCTCGACCCGGGCCCACACGACGCGCGCCGGCGCCTCGATGCAGTCGTCGGCGCCGAACCGGAGCGTCGCCCGGCTCCCCTCGCCGAGCGGCGTGGACGTTCTGAGGAAGATGCCTCCCTCGGACAAATTGCCGATGCGGGCGTACACGGTGATGTTCTCACCCTCGCACCAGCAGCGGAGCCGCGAGGGCACCCGCAGGTTCTTTCGGTTCTCAGACACGACGGCGCCTCCAGGAACCTTCGGCTGCCGTCGTGGAGCTCGACGCCCAGCCAGCAGCCGCCAAAGCGTACGGACTTCGCCGAAGCACCGTCAAGCGTGGGCGCGCGCCGGCTCCGCGCCCGCCGAGGCCCTTCGCGCCCATTGGTTTTCGCAGGCAGCTGAGGCACCGTTGCCGCGCATGGCCACGACGCCCCGCGCCGTTCGGTTCCGCTGCGACCTGCACGGCCGCCTCGGCGGTGGCGCGCTGAAGGTCCGCGTCCTCGAGCTGTCCGAGCGCGGCGCCTTCGTCGAAGAGCCCCCGGAGACCGCGGAGCTGCAGGTCGGAGACGAGGGCCGCCTCACCCTCTCTCTGCCCGGCGGCGCGCCGTGGACCTGCCGCTTTCGCGTCGTGCACCTCGGCACCGCCCGCCGGGAGCTGAACGTCGCGGGGCTCCAGCACGTCACGGTCTCGGTCCGGGGCTTCGGGGTCGAGTTCGACCACGACGACGAGGACGAGCTCGAGAGACTGAGGGACTTCCTCGAGCTGCTCGAGCTGCGGTGAGCCGGGGCTCAGCCCGAGCCGAAGTCGTAGATGCGCGCGATGGCGATCTGCCGGTAGCGATCGGCCTTGAGCGAGCGCCGCGCGCAGTCGAAGAGCAGCTCCCGCTCCGAACGCCCGGCCAGCCGCCGGCGAGAGGCCTCGTGCACGATGAGCGGCGCCGCCTCGTGCGGGTGCCACACCCATGCCCCCGAGAAGCGCACGTCGCCTGCGAGGGGCACCAGCCGCGCCTCGAGCACGTCTCCCGCCGATACCCCGTGGAGCGGCCTCTGCTCGACGACCTCGACCTCGGTGCCCGATGACAGCCCCTCGAGCCGCACGCCGCCGTCGAAGAGGCGAAACACCCGGAACAGCCCGTGCCACGTATCGGTGAAGGCGCGCCAGACGGCGGCCTGCGCCGGGGGCTCGCTCGCTAGCGCCGACAGGTAGCGGGCCCGCGCCGGCGTCACCCCGGCCCACGGCGCGATTCGGTCACACACGTAGAACTCGAGGAACCCCGCCAGGCGGAGCTCGAGCTGCCGGTCCTCTTCGAAGACCTCGCCCCCAAGGGCCGTGTACTCGGCGCGGGCCGCGACGACGTCGTCCTGGCGATCGGGCGTCATCGCCCACTTCACCAGCGCGTCGAACGACTGCGCGAGCACTGCCGCCGGGCTCATCGGGGCAGCGGCTCTCCGGCCATCAGCCTGGCGAAGCGATCAAACAGGTAGCGGGCGTCGTGCGGCCCCGGCGAGGCCTCGGGGTGGTACTGCACGCTGAAGCATCGCGCCTCGGGCACCGCGAGCCCCTCGACGGTGCCGTCGTTGAGGTTCCGATGCGTGACGACGGCCTTCCCGGCGAGGCTCCCGGCGTCGACGGCGAAGCCGTGGTTCTGCGAGGTGATCTCCACCTTCGAGGTCGCGAGATCCTGCACGGGCTGGTTGGCGCCCCGGTGGCCGAACTTCATCTTGTACGTCGTACCGCCGAGCGCCCGCGCGAGGATCTGATGACCGAGGCAGATGCCGAAGAGCGGCTTCTTCCCGATGAGCGCCGCGACGACGCGGTCGGCGCCCGCGACGGCCGCCGGGTCGCCGGGGCCGTTGGTCAGGAACACCCCGTCGGGCGAGAGCGCGAGCACCGCGTCAGCCGACGTCCCCGCGGGCACCACGGTCACGCGGCACCCGACATCGACGAGGAACTGCAGCATCGCCTTCTTGAGCCCGTAGTCGATGGCCACCACGTGAAAGCGAAGGGCCGGGGCCGGCGGCGGCGGGCCGAAGAGCGCCGGGGTCGGCCGGGTCCACTCGTAGCGCTCGCGCGTCGACACCCCGGTCGCCAGGTCGAGCCCCTCCATCGACGGCACGGCGCGGGCACGCTCGACGAGGGCCGCCTCGCTGATCGCCTCGGCGCTGAGGAACCCGTTCTGGGAGCCGTGCGTTCGCAGGTGGCGCACCAGCCGGCGCGTGTCGATGCCCTCGATGCCACCCACCCGCCAGCGCGCCAGCCAGGCGTCGAGGCCCTCGTGCGAGCGGTAGTTCGACGGCGGCGACAGCTCGCGCACGGCCATGCCGGTGGCGTGGGGCCGGCTCGACTCCTCGTCGTCGGGGTTGGTGCCGACGTTGCCGATCTGCGGCACGGACATGGTGACGATCTGCCCGACGTACGACGGGTCGGTGAGGATCTCCTGGTACCCGCTCATCGAGGTGTTGAAGACGACCTCTCCGGCGGAAGGCTCGAAGGAGCCGAAGGCCCGGCCCTCGAAGGTGGTTCCATCGGCCAGGGCGAGGACGGCGCGTTTCACGGGGGCCTCTCTCTGCGGCGAGCGGGGTCAGAACACGTTGGGCGGCTCGCCACGCTTGTCGTAGACGAAGCGGACGACACGGCGCTTGTCGGTGGGCTTCAGCGCGACCACCCGCCGGTACTCGAAGTGGACGTGCAGCAGCTTGCGCTCCTCGTCGTACTCGACGAGCACGTCTTCGTCGGTCATGCCCATGCCCTTGACGACCTTCGTGCCGCCGAAGTCGTCGTCCTCCTCATGGGTCATGAAGGTGACGCGGTTGAGCGCGTCACGGATCGCCTGGCGCACTCCGTCGACGCCGAGGTCACGGAACTGATTGAACGTCTTGTTCCCGATGTCCTGCACTTCCCAGTGATCGAGGTAGAGCGGGATGAACATGACGGCTGCGTAGGCCCCGGCGACGAGCGCCGCCGCCATCACCCAGCCGAGGAAGGTCCTCATGCGGCCGCGTGTATGGCCTGGCCGGGGGTCGGTCAAGCAGCGGAGCGCGCAGCGGAGGCCCGCCGGGCCGTCAGCGCGGCAGCGGCGGAGGCGACTCCTCGCCGCAGAGCTCCATCGGCTGGAAGAGCCGGTCGGTGCGGAAGCCGGTGCCCCCGAAGACACCCGACAGCAGTCCGCCGCGGCCGAGGGCGAGCCAGATCACCGTCGCCTTGCCCTTGATGTGCCCCAGCGGCACGTACTCGAAGTGCACCAGGCTGTTGGTGCGCAGCCCGAAGCGGCTGTCGGCCGAGCCGTCGCGGTTGTCGCCCATGACGAAGACGTGGCCCGGCGGCACCTTCGCCTCCAGGCCGTCGGTGGCCTGCGGCTGCCCGGCGCGGTTGAGGATCCAGTGCGTCACGCCGTCGAGGCGCTCCTTGAGCAGCACCTGCTCCTCGCGCTGCCAGTCGTCGACGAACCAGTCGCGCACCGTGGTGGGGCGCGAGGCGTCCTGCGACCAGTAGGCGTGCGAGGCGACCTCGTGGGTCGCCTCGACCACCCGGCCGTTGATGCGCACGTTTCGCCCGTCGAACGCGACCGTGTCGCCGCCCACGGCGACGACGCGTTTGATGTAGTCGTAGTCGGGCATCACCGGGTTGTTGAAGACGATCACGTCGCCACGCTTCGGCGGCCGGATGATGGTGAACGGCACCGTGTTCGTGAACGGCAGGCGGACGCCGTAGATGAACTTGTTGACGAAGACCTGGTCGCCGATCTCGAGGGTGGGCAGCATCGACCCCGAGGGGATCTTGAACGGCTCGAGGAAGACGCTGCGCACCAGCAACGCGATGGCGAGGGCCCGCACAAGGCCCCCTCCGGTCTCCCGCCACGCGGTCGGCTTCAGCTTCGCCAGGTGCCGATCATACGCGCCGTGGAGCGTCCTCACGGCCTCGCCCAGGGGCGCGCCGTCGTCCTTGGGCAGCGCCCGGACCACCGAGACCGACGCCTCGACGAGCTCACCCCAGGCGCCCTCCTTCAGCTGGGCGCGGTTGCGGTTCGCAAGCCCCTCGACGTGCGAGAGCAGCTCCTCGGCCTCATGCCGCGCCAGCCGCCGCGCCTCCCACGCGGGCAGCAGGCGCAGCAGGCCAAGCGCCGCCCACCACCCCACGCAGGCGAGCCCCACCAGCTTCATGGGCAGCTGCAGCGTCAGGTAGCTGCACACCGACGTCTCGACGATCGCCAGGTACACGAGGAAGACGAGCGCGAGCACGGTGACCGGCGCCCACAGCGACTTGCACCGCTCCACCCACCGCACCCGCGAGAGGGCGTCGAGCTCGGGCGCCGACAGCGCGGCCCTCGCCGCCCCGCCCAACGTCCGCTCGTCCTTCGCGCCGGCCGCCGCGTGCTGCGCCACGTCACTGCTCCGACTTCAGCACCGCGAGGAACGCCTCCTGCGGCAGCTCAACCGAGCCGACCTGCTTCATGCGCTTCTTGCCCTCTTTCTGCTTCTCGAGGAGCTTGCGCTTTCGCGAGATGTCGCCGCCGTAGCACTTGGCCAGCACGTTCTTGCGAATGGCCGAGACCGTCTCGCGGGCGATCACCTTGCTGCCGATGGCCGCCTGAATGGCCACCTCGAACATCTGTCGCGGGATGACCTCCTTGAGCTTCTCGCACACCTCGCGCCCCCGCACGTAGGCGCGCTCCCGATGCACGATGATCGACAGCGCGTCGACCGGCTCCCCGTTGATGAGGATGTCGAGCTTCACCAGGTCGCTCTCGTGGTACCCGGCCAGCTCGTAGTCGAGCGAGGCGTAGCCGCGGCTGACGCTCTTCATCTTGTCGAAGAAGTCGAACACCACCTCGGCCAGCGGCATGTCGTACGTCACGCGCACCCGCGTGCCCGAGCTGCCGATGTAGTCGATGGCCTTCTGAATGCCCCGCCGCTCCTGGCAGAGCTTCAAGATGGCGCCGAGGAAGTCGTTGGGCACGTGGATGTGACAGGTGAGGTACGGCTCCTCGAGGTGCTCGATCTGCTGCACCGGAGGCAGCTTCGCCGGGTTGTCGACGAAGAGCGGCTCGGTGCCGCCGTGCGTGAAGACCTTGTAGACGACGCTCGGCGCCGTCGAGATCAGGTTCAGGTTGTACTCGCGCTCGAGCCGCTCCTGGACGATCTCCATGTGCAGCAGGCCGAGGTAGCCGCAGCGGTAGCCGAAGCCGAGCGCCGTCGAACTCTCGGGCTCGTAGGTGAACGCCGAGTCGTTCAAGCGCAGCTTGATGAGCGCGTCGCGCAGGTTCTCGTAGTCCGCGGCGTCCACGGGGAACACGCCCGAGAACACCATTGGCTTGACCTCCTTGAACCCCGGAAACGGCGCATCGGTCGGGCGCGCGTCGTCGGTGATGGTGTCGCCCACCTTCGCGTCCGCCAGCTCCTTCACGTTCGCCACCAGAATGCCTACCTCGCCCGCGATGAGCTGCTTCACCGGGGTGGCGAACGGCGAGATGACACCGAGTTCCTGCACCTCGAACCTCTTCTGGTTCGACCAGAGCCGGATGTTCTGGCCGATCGCGACCTGCCCCTCGAGCACGCGCACCAGCATCACCACGCCGCGGTAGTTGTCGTACCAGCTGTCGAAGACCAGCGCCTTGAGCGGCGCCTCCTGGCGGCCCTCGGGCGGCGGCACGGTGGCGACGATCTGCTCGAGGAGCTGATCGATGTTGACGCCCTCCTTCGCTGACACCGGCACGGCCACCGAGGCGTCGAGGCCGATGACGTCTTCGATCTCGCCCTTGGTGCGGTCCACGTCCGCCGACGGCAGGTCGATCTTGTTGATGACGGGGATGATCTCGAGGTCGTGCTCGAGCGCCATGTAGACGTTGGCGAGGGTCTGCGCCTCGACGCCCTGGGTGGCGTCCACCACCAGCAGCGCGCCCTCGCAGGCGGCCAACGACCGGCTGACTTCGTAGGCGAAGTCCACGTGCCCCGGCGTGTCGATCAGGTTGAGGACGTAGTTCTTCCCGTCCTTCGCGGTGTACTTCATGCGCACCGTCTGGGCCTTGATGGTGATGCCCCGCTCCCGCTCGATGTCCATGTTGTCGAGGAACTGGGCCTGCGACTCGCGCTTCGAGACGGTGCCGGTCTTCTCGAGGAGCCGGTCGGCCAGGGTGGACTTTCCGTGGTCGATGTGGGCGATGATGCAGAAGTTCCGGATGTGAGCGTTCTCGGACGGCATGGGCGCGCAGCGGTTAGCATCGAGGCCCGTCGAAAGCCAATGAGGCCCGGCACGCGACGGCGCGGCCCGGTTTTCCGAAGGCGCGCGCTCCAGTCGGAGTAGCTTCACCGCGCCGTCGACTCCTCCACTTCGCCTCTGGAGCCCTCCCATGCGCCGCTCGCCGAGAACCGCCGGCTTCGCCCTCGCCTTCGCCCTCGCCCTCCCCGCCCTCGCTCAGGATCCGTCGGCGCCGCCGCCCACCGCCGACGAGCTCAAGCGCGTGCTCGACTACCAGGACAACGGAAAGGACCGCGGGCCGGTGCTGCTCGACGTGGTGCCGTGCCTCAAGGTCGACCAGACCAAGGGCTCACCGACGCAGTTCACCTGCATCGAGCCGCTCACCGGGCCCGTGAAGAAGGGCACGGCGGTGAACGCCTGGGTGCAGTTCTTCTGCCCCAAGGGCGGGAAGTACGAGGACCTCAAGCTCCAGTGGCTGCTCGGCAACGAGGTGCGCCAGACGATCGACATCGTCGTCGAGGGCTTCGCGCGCACCCGCACGTGGCGGGCGCACGCGCCGCCCAAGGCGGGCAAGTGGACCGTCAAGGTGATCCGCGGCGAGAACACCGAGCTCGGCGCGGCCAGCTTCACGGTCGAGAACTGACGGGCCGACACACCCGCCCCCACCCGCTCACCGGGCGTTGCGCCTGCCCTGGCGCAGCCGCCACAGGCCCATCGAGATCAGGAGCGCCGCGCCGACGAGCACCGCCAGAGCCCACGCAAACAGGCGCGGCGTGCCCGACGGCTGGTCCATTCGAAGCGAGTCGAGCGACCCGAGGAGCGCCGGGCCGAGCGCATCCCAGCGACCCGACGGCACGCTGAAGACCACTACCGCGTGCCTGGGCGCGCCGAAGAACCTGGCGACCAGCAGCTTGCGCAGCTGCGCCCCCTCGCGCACCTGCCCCCGCACCTCGACGCGCGCCGCCCCGCCGGTCACCACGTCGGCCCGCTCCAGGACGAAGTCGAGCCCCAGCTCGTCTCGAAGGTGCCTCGTGACGTTCGTCGCCGCCTCGTCGCGAGCGTTGGGCCCCGGCTCGAGCGGCGCCTCGACGACCGACACCAGCATGCTCGCCGCGTCTTCGCCGTCGCCGTCCATCAGCGCCGCCGAGAGGTACCGGCTGACGCCTTCAGCGGCGGCCTCGCCGGTCACCCGCGTACCGTGGAACAGGTCCATACGCGCCAGGCGAAACGCCCTCGGGGGGCGCACCGACAGGCCGTCGTGGAGCACCGGCGGGCCGGTCAGCTCGAGGCCGGCGAGCACGACGAGCAGGGCGGCGGCCGGGGGCACGGCAGAGGGTTTTGCGTCTTCTCTCCGCGCGCGTCCACCGGCGCGACGCGGGGCGCGGCGGTCGCCGGCTTGCCTCGGGCGCCAAAGCGGGTGAACGTCTGCAGCCGAGATGCCCCCCACCGACCGCCAGGCCATCGAAGCGAAGGCGGAGCGGTGCCTGCGGCGCGGCGAGCTCTCCGAGGCCTTCTCGCTGTTCCGAAAGCTCGCCGCCGCCTTCCCGCACGACGCCGCCCTGGCCCGGCGCCTCTCGGAGCTCGAGGAGTCACTCCAACCCGCGGAGCTGACGTCGTCGAAGGCCAACTTCCGCGCCGAGCCGGTCGACCTCCCCCGCTCCGACACCGAGCACGCCGAGCACCTGGCCGCCGCCGGCGACTACGCCGGCGCCATCGTCGCCTACCGCCGCCTGCTCGCCGCGCGCCCAGACAACGAGCTCGTCCGCGAGCGCCTCGCCGAGCTCTTCACTCTCGCCCGCGCCGCCGCGCCCCGCCCCTCGGCCCCGACCGCCACCCGCGAGGCCGTGCTGGGTGAGCTGCTCAGCCGCATCGGCGCCCGCAAGCGGGCCTGAGTCGCCCCACCGGGCACGCCGCCTGCGCCTCCGCCTCGGCCACGCCTTTCCTGTCAGCCGCCCCTGACGACCCTGTCACATGGTGCTGGCGCCTCCTGACGGGGCCGCCATAGGCTCGAGCTCGAAGCTGACGTTGGTGGCGTCTTCTCGACTGGAGGGTCTGGTGCGACTTGGTGTGCTGACGGGTGGTGGAGACTGCCCCGGGTTGAACGCGGTGCTGCGGGGCCTCGTGCGGCGCGGCGTGCTCGAGTTCGGGCACGAGTTCGTGGGCATTCTCAACGGCTACGAGGGGCTGATGGAGCCCCGGCTGACGATGCCGCTGCCGCTGAGCGAGGTGAAGGGCATTCTGCCGAAGGGCGGCACCATTCTCGGCACCTCGAACAAGGCCAACCCCTTCAAGTACCCGGAGCGGGTCGACGGCAAGCTGGTCGAGGTTGACCGCTCCGACGTCGCGGTGAAGCGGTACCACGAGCTCGGCCTCGAGGGCTTGGTGGTGATCGGCGGCGACGGCACGCTGTCGATCGGCCACCAGCTCGCGCAGAAGGGGCTGAACGTCGTGGGGTGCCCCAAGACGATCGACAACGATCTGTCGGGCACCGACGTCACCTTCGGCTTCGACACCGCGGTCGGCATCATCGCTGAGGCCATCGACCGGCTGCACACCACCGCCGAGGCCCACCAGCGGGTGATGGTGGTCGAGATCATGGGCCGCAACGCGGGCTTCCTCACGCTCGAGGGCGCGCTCGCCGGCGGGGCCGACGTCGTGCTGATCCCCGAGATCCCCTACCGGGCCGAGGCGATCGTCCGCAAGCTGAAGGACCGGGTGACGCGCGGCTCGAAGTTTTCGATCATCGCCATCTCGGAGGGCGCCTACCCGGCCGGCGGCGAGGTCGCGGTCGCGCAGAAGGCCGAAGACATTCCGGGCCGGGGCGTGGTGCGCCTGGGCGGCTCGGGCAAGGTGCTGGCCGATCTGCTGGCGCCGCACATCGACGCCGAGATTCGCGTGACGGTGCTGGGGCACCTGCAGCGCGGCGGAACCCCCAGCGCCGCCGACCGGGTGCTCGCCACCATGTACGGGGCGATGGTGCTCGACCTGGTGCGCGATCGCCGGTGGGATCACATGGTGTGCCTGCGCGAGGGGCGGCTGCAGTTCACCTCGCTCGCCGAGTCGCGCAAGGAGCGGCACGTCGACGTCACCGGCGACAAGGTGCGCATGGCGCGCTCGATGGGCATCAGCTTCGGAGACTGACCGCCCCGTGTCGCTCGTCGGACGCCAGATCGGCCGCTATCGCATCCTGGAGCAGCTGGGCCAGGGCGGCATGAGCGTCGTCTACAAGGGGCTCGACACCACGCTCGACCGCGAAGTGGCGGTGAAGGTGCTGCACCCGCACCTCGCGCAGAAGCCCGAGAGCCGCAAGCGCCTCGACCGTGAAGCCCGCGCCGTGGCGCGGCTGCACCACCCGAACATCCTCGAGGTGTACGACTTCTCGGGCGCCGACTCTCCCGAGGCCTACCTCGTCACCGAGTACATCCGCGGCAAGACGCTGCGCGAGTTCATCTCGGCCGAGCCGCTCTCGCCCCCCGAGGTGGCGGCGATGGTGATGCACGAGCTCGCCAACGCGCTCGCCCACGCACACGAGGCCGGGGTGCTGCACCGCGACCTCAAGCCCGAGAACGTGATGGTCCGCGACGACGGCGTGGTGAAGCTGACCGACTTCGGCATCGCGAAGATCCTCGACCGAGACGAGAAGATGACGATGACGGGCGCTTTGGTGGGCAGCCCGGCGCACATGGCGCCCGAGATCATCGAGGGAGAGGAGTCGGGGGCCGAGGCCGACGTCTTCTCGCTCGGCACGATGCTGTACCTGTTCGTCACCGGGAAGCTGCCCTTCACCGCGCCGAACACGACCGCGACGCTCAAGCGCATCCTCGACTGCGCGTACGAGGACCCTCGGCAGAGCGTGCCGACGTGCTCCGACGAGCTGGCCGAGATCATCGGCACCTGCCTGCAGCGGCAGCCGGGCAACCGGTACCCCAGCGCAGCGAAGCTCCGCGACGCGCTCGCGGGGCTGTTGAGCGAGCTGGGGCTGACCCGGCCGCACGAGGAGCTGCCGCGCTTCTTCCTCGACCCCAAGGGCTACCGGCGCGACCTGGTGGGGCGCGTCACGCGCACGCTGCTCGACCGCGCGCGTCGACTCATCGGCGAGAAGAAGGCGGCGCGGGCGCTCTCGGCGCTCAACCAGGTGCTCGCGCACGACCCGACGAACGCCGAGGCCGCGGGGCTGCTCGACGCGATGAAGGCGCGCAAGCTCCGCGAGGCGCGGAACCGCCGGCTCGTGCGCGCGGCGGCGGCGGCGGGGAGCGCCTTCGTCGTCGGCATGGCGGCGCTCAAGGGGCTCTCGCTCGCCACGCGCGCGCCGGCGCCACGGGTGCCCCTCTCGTTCGGCCCGCACGAGATCGTGCTCGCCAGCGTCGCCTGGCCACAGCGCGAGGCGCGGCCGCCGCCGAGTGACGACGCCGGCGCGGTCGAGGCCGCGCTCGAAGGGCCCCAGCGCGCGCCGGTGAAGGACCCTGCCCGGCCGGCCACCGTCGCAGTCAAGCCTTCGCCACTGCCGGCGCCCCCCGCGGGAAGGCTGGCCCCGGAGCGGGTCGAGCCGGCCCCCACCCCGGCGCCTCCGGCGCTGGTCGACGTCGTCGTCAACGTGCGCCCCTTCGGCTACGTGACCATCGACGACGGGCCGCGGTCGGTCGACGCGCTGGCGGTGCACAAGCTCTCGATCCCTCCCGGGGTGCACCGGTTCCTCGTCACCTGTGATGACTACTGCGACGCTGGCGGCGCGGTGCGCTCCGAGGCGGTGGCCGCCGGGGGCCCCCCGCTCAACATCGTCGCCCCGCTGAAGGCGTCGCTCCTGAGCTTCGAGGGCTTCCCCGCTGACGCGGTGGTGCAGGTCGGCGCCGAGAGCCGCCCCGCCGGGCTGACGCTCGCGACGCCCTTCCGCGTCACCACGCCGTCAGAGGGGCGCCGCATCATGGCACACGAGGTGCGCTACACGGTCTCGCACGCCGGCGCCGTGGTGGCCCAGGGCACCGCGCGCGTCGCGCCCGGCAAGCTCGAGATCGTCAGGAGGGCGCCGTGAGGCGGACCCTGGCGCTCATCGTGCTGACGGCCGGCGCGGCGCTGGCGCAGGGCGCTCCGGAGCGCGAGGTCGAGCTCGCCCGGGCCCTCTTCGACGCCGGCAAGTACGCCGAGACGGTGGCGCTCGTGCGCAAGGCGCTGGGCGTCAACAACTTCAGCGACGATCAGCGCCTCGAGCTGCACCGCATGGCGGGCCTGTCTTCGTTCAACCTCGGGGAGCTGCCCGAGGCGAAGGAGAGCTTCCTGGCGCTGCTGCGCCTCAACCCCGACTACGTGCTCGACCCGTTCGTGGCCCCGCCGCCGGCGCTGCGCCTGTTCGACCAGGTGCGCAAGGAGAATGCCGACGAGCTGACGCTGGTACGCCAGGTGCTGCAGGTGCGCGCCGAGCAGCGGCGACGCGAAGAGGACGAGCGGCGCAAGGCCGGTGAGGCGCGGGCGGCCGGCAAGACGGTGACCATCGAGCGCCGCCCCTTCTGGCTCAACTTCCTGCCTTTCGGCGTTGGGCAGTTCGTGCAGGAGCGCACCGCCTGGGGCATCGCCTTCGCCGTCACCGAGGTGGTCGTCGGCGTCACCAGCGTCATCGCGTACTGGGCCATCGAGCTGCTGAAGGTCGACGTCTTCGAGCCCTTCGACGGGCTCCTCACCACGTCGTCGGGGCGCACGCTGCGGGGCATTCCGACGACGGCGCGGGCCCAGCGCGACGCCTGGCGGGTCGTCAAGTACGTCAGCGGCGGCGCCTTCTACGCGGCCTACGTCGCCGGGGTCGTCGACGCCATCATCCACCACGGCGGCGACAAGCGGACCGAGACGAAGGACGCCGAGCCGCCCCGTCTCAACCTCGCGCCGCTCCCCGGCGGCGGCCTGTACGCCGGCGTCACCCTTTCCTTCTGACCTCGAACGAGGGCCCCACCACCATGGCCAGCCTCACCATCAAGAGCCCGCAAGGCACCAGCCGCTCGGTGAACCTGCTCAAGCGCGTCACCAGCATCGGGCGCAGCCCCGACAACGACATCGTGCTCGACGACCCCGGCGTCCCCGACACCGCCTTCGCCATCATCTTCGACGGCACCGGGTACAAGGCGGGCGGCGAGGCGCCCTTCCTCGTCAACGGCAAGAAGACCGACGAGAGCCAGCTCAACGCCAACGACGTGGTGAAGGTGGGCGAGACCGAGCTCTCCTTCTCGCTGGGCACCGCGCCGCTCGCGCAGCCGGCGCTCTCGACGACGCGGTTCACCCGCGGTGACTCGGGCAACCCCGACGCCTCGACGCAGGAGCAGCCCGGCATTCCCGGCCGCGAGCTGGCGGCGCTGCGGCGCCTGACGGCCTTCTCGGAGCGCCTGCTCCAGAGCTACGAGGTCGATCGCACCCTCGAGGCGCTGATGGACGAGGTGATCGACGTCACCCGCGCCGACAAGGGCTTCCTCATCTTGATGGAGTCGAACCAGCCGCGGGTCAAGGTGGCGCGCAACGTGCTGCGCGAGACCATCGAAGACGCCATCGAGCGGGTGTCGGACTCGATCGTCGCCCGGGTGGTCAAGTCGCTCAAGCCCCTCATCATCGCCGACGCGCTCGACGACCCCGAGTTCAACGCGTCGGAGTCGGTGGTGAACCTCAAGCTGCTGTCGGTCATGTGCGCGCCGCTGATGCTGCGCGGCGAGCTCATCGGCGTGCTGTACGTGGGCAACGATCGGCTGGTGAACCGCTTCGACAAGAAGGCCCTCGACACCCTCACCATCTTCGCCGCCCAGGCCTCGCTCCTGCTGCAGAACGCGATGCTGGTGAACGACCTGAAGCTCGAGAACCTCGAGCTGAAGAACCGCATCGAGGAGTACACCTACGGCGACATCGTCGGCGCCTGCCAGGGCATGCGCGACGTCTACCGGCGCATCGACAAGATCGCGCCGACCGACATCAGCGTGCTCATCACCGGCGAGACGGGCACCGGCAAGGAGCTGATCGCGCGGGAGATCCACCGGCACTCGTCGCGCGCGAAGGGCCCCTTCATCTCGATCAACTGCGGCGCGATTCCCGAGAACCTGCTCGAGAGCGAGCTCTTCGGCCACGTGAAGGGCGCCTTCACCGGGGCGGTGGCCACCAAGCTCGGGCGCTTCCAGGCGGCCATCGGGGGCACGCTCTTCCTCGACGAGATCGGCGAGATGCCGGTGCAGCTCCAGGTGAAGCTGCTGCGCGCGCTGCAGGAGAAGGTCGTCTACAAGGTCGGCGACAACCGGCCGGAGCCGGTCGATATCCGCGTGGTGGCGGCCACCAACAAGAACCTCGAGGACGAGGTGCGCAAGAACGCCTTCCGCGAAGACCTGTACTTCCGCATCAACGTGGTCACGCTCAAGCTGCCGCCCCTGCGGGAGCGCGGCGACGACATCGTCACGCTGTCGCGCTTCTTCCTGAACCGGTACTCGAAGGAGTTCACCTCGAAGGCGCGTGGCTTCACGCCCAGCGGCACCGTCGCCATGAAGAAGTACCACTGGCCCGGCAACATCCGCGAGCTCGAGAACCGCATCAAGAAGGCCTCGGTGCTCGCCGACAAGCCCCTGCTCGGCCCCGAGGACCTCGACCTGCGGCCCGAGAACCTGCCCCCGATCTTGCCGCTCGCCCAGGCCAAGGAGGACTTCCAGAAGCGCTACATCAACGAGGTGCTCGAGCGGAACAACGGGAACCGCACCAAGACGGCGAAGGATCTCGGCGTCGACCCGCGCACCATCTTCCGACACCTCGAGCAGATGAAGGCCGAGGCCGAGGGCAACCCCCTGCCACCGACGACAGAGTACGAGGACGCCTGAGGGCTTCGAACCGCTTGAATTCCCGTCGCCCCACCCCGCGCGGCTCGCTGGCAACGAGGTTGCTAGGAATGGTGTGTGTGGGGTGCTCGATGTCGTGTCTGCTGCCTCAGGACGATCTACTGCTCACCGAGCGACCGCCGGCGGCGAACCGGCCGGTGCGGCTCGTCACCGGCAGCGCGAGGCCCGGGCAGCGCGAGGCCCTGGTGCGCCTCGGCGTGAACTGCCCCCGCGCCGAGTCCGAGTTCTCGATTCGCGCCAGCGACGCTGACGTCGGTGACACGATTCGAGCAAACTGGTTCATCGACCCGAACGAGCGCTACGTCGCGGCCCCGAACCGGCCGGTCATCTCGGGCAACCCCGGCACCCGCATCGCTGGCACCGACGAGCGCATCATCACCTCGCCGAGCAACCTGCGCATCACGCTGCAGCAGTTCGCCGACGGGCAGCGGCACCGCGTCGAGGTCGTCATCACCGACGGCGAGTTCATCGAGTCCGAGTTCGTCGACCCGACGACGATGGAGCCCCGCCCTGCCCTGGGAGTCTCGCGGCAGCCCGTTCGCATCGCGACCGGCGAGGTGATTCCGGTCGAGGCCTACCGCGACGACTACGTCTGGTTCGTCGAGGTGAACACCGCGCCATGCCAGTGAACGCTCCCTCGCCATCGACGCGCCCTCCGGCCGCCGTCTTCTCTGCCGCCCTCGGCGCGCTCGCCCTCGCGGCCTGCTCGTTCGGCACCGCGGCGCCTCCGTCATGCGTCACCGACAGCGACTGCTCGTCGGGCACCATCTGCTTCGTCGACGGGTGCGCCGACCCGACGCGCGAGCTCGCGGTCGAGGTCACCGGCTCGTCGCTGACGGGCATCTTCCCGCAGGACTTCGAGGTGAAAGAGCTCGGCGCCTCGCAGGACTTCTTCCTGCCCGGGCCCATCACCATCGGCGGCTCCTTCCAGCTCGAGCGCACCGCCGGCGTCGACCCGACGCAGCGGGACATCTACGACTCCGAGGTGCTGGTGCGCGCCACCGGGGAGAGCGTACTGCTGCCCGGCGTCACCCGGAGCTACCAGTCGCGGTTCGCGAAGACCGACCGAGGCACCTTCTCGATGGGCGTCGGCCAGGGCCGCTATTCCGTCACGGCGCTCCCGACGGATCCCGGGGTGCCCCCGATGACCTTCACCAACGTGCTCGCCGGCCTCGACGCCGGGGGCGCGCTCAACTTCGCGTTCGCCTCGGACCAGGGCGTCGTCAAGCTCTCGGGCCGGCTGCTTCGCAAGCGGCTGGCCGGCCCGCCTCCGACCGACCTCGTCGTGACCCAGGCCGAGATGGAGCTCCAGGCGTTCGACCCGGCCACCGGGGAGCCGCTCTCGCAGCGCGGCGCGACGTCTTCGGGCCACGCGGGCGCCACCGGCGACTTCATTCTCGTGATGTCGCCGCTCGCCCGCAGCCTGCCCGTCATCGAGGTCGTCGCGACGCCGCGCTCGCTCGATGCGCTGGTGCCCACCCGCCGCTTCGCGCTGAGGCCACCGTTCGCGGCCAACGTCACGCTCGAGCTCGGCGACTTCGGAGAGGTGATCCCCGAGGTGCGCGGCGTCGTGCTCGGCGTGGAGGGCGAGCCGCTCGCGGGCGCCTCGGTGCTCTTCGAGGGCCGCGTCGGTGGCGAGGGCGTGTTCCGCTCGCGCCTCGTCGAGACCGGCCCCGACGGCGCCTTCACCGTCGACCTCTTGCCGAGCGACGGCACCTTCACCATGACGGTCTTCCCGGCGCCGGGCGCGCGCTCGGGCGTCACGCAGACGCAGGCGAGGGTGACGAGCGCGCCCGGCGCCCCGCCGGCGCTCACCCCGCAGCGCCTGCGGTGTCGCGAGCGGCTGTTGGTGCGAGGCACCGTGCTGCTCGCCGACCAGTCACCGGCGGCGATGATTCGGGTCCGGGCGGTCGAGACGAGCAAGTCGCCCACCCGGCCGCTCCCGCTCGAGGACGTCGAGGTGCTCACCGACTCCGCAGGCGTCTACGAGCTGCGCCTCGACCCGGGCAGCTGGAGCCTCGAGTTTCTGCCGACGGGCGACCTGCCCCAGACGAGCCGCCTCGTCACCGTGTCGACCATCGCGGCGTCCGACGGCGGCACCCTCGACCGTCAGCAGCTGGCGCCGATCGTCCTGCCGCGCGGCCGGCGCGTCACCGGTGTCGTCACCTCGAACGTCGCCAACCGGGGGCCGACGCCGCTCTCGAACGCGCAGGTGCGGTTCTTCCGCGTCACCCGCATCGAGAACAAGCCGGCCTCGGTGCTGCTGGGCACCGGGGTGACGAATGGCATCGGGGTGTACACCGTCATTCTGCCGACGCGAGAGGCGCCGCGGGCTCAGGAGTGATCAGTCGAGGGCGCCGAGCTGCGCGCGGAACGAGTCGAGGGCCGGGCCCATCTGCCCCGACACCTGCGTGGCGTTGACGGTCGCCACATCCATCACCTCGTGAAGCGCGGCGAAGGCGCGGCGCAGGGCCTCGCGGTCAGGCGCCTCGACGTCGCAGGTGGCCTCGAGCTGCCGCGCCCGGCGCACCCAGCCGTTTCGAAACACCATCCACCCCTGGTCGGCACCGACGGCCTTCAGGCGCCCGAGGGCGGCGCGCTCCCGCTCGAGCTCCTCGAAGGCCGCCGTGAGACCGGCCACGCACTCGGGCACCGAGCGCTTCTCTGCGGCCTCGGGCCGCCCCGGTGACATCTCGAAGACGGACTTCGAGACGCTGAAGATGACGAGGCCCGAGAAGCCCACGGACACCACGAGGTAGAGCGCCCAGGACATCGCACGGAAGGGGCGCAGGCGCGGGTCGTTCGAAGGCTCTGCCATCGGGCTCACCTCGCCTGGCCGGGCGTCGAGGGCGCGGCAGCCGGTGGCGCGGGAGTGGGCGTCGTGGCGGCCGGCGCGGGCGCAGGCGGCGGGGGGGCGCCGGCGGGCGCTGCCGCGCGCTGGAGGCGATTGATGAACTGCATGCGGAACTCGCTCGCCGGGTAGGTCTGCCAACCCTCCTTCGCGTACTCGACGGCCTTGTCCTTGTTGCCGAGCATGTCGTGCGACTGCATCAGCATGATGAGCGCGAAGTCGCGGGTGCGGGCCTTCTTGTCCCCCTCGACGAAGCGGGCGAGCGGCTTCACCGCCTCGTCGTACTTCCGCGACTGGAACAGCGCATTGCCGAGGAAGAACGAGGCGTCGAGGGCCTCGTCCTCGCCGGGGCTCATGGCCATGAAGCGCCCGAGCTGCTCGATGGTCTCGGCCCACTCGCCGCGACGGAAGGCGGCCTTCCCCCGCTCGAGCACCGACGCGCCGACCTCCTTTCGGAGCAGCGACGCGCGCTCCTTGAGCGCCTTCTGGGTGAGCGGCGACAGGCGGGACAGGTCGAGCTTCGCGAGCGCCTCGACGCCCTTGAGCCGCTCGTCGCCCTGGAGCGTCGTCATCATCGCGTAGACCTGGTCGGCGGCCCGCTCGGCCTTCTCGACCTGCGCCGCGTCGGCGCGCTGGCGGTCGAGCTGCGCGGTCAGCTCGGAGAGCTGAGCTTCGAGCCGCTGCTTCTGCTCGCTGGCCGACGCCGCCCGGGCCCCCGACAGGGCGACCGCCCCGCCGACGCACACGCCGAGGAAGCCGAGGTACGCCGCCCCGGTCGAGAACCAGGTGCGCCGCTGGAACTCGGCCTGCTGGTGGCTCACCACCTTGAGCTCGGCGTGGAGCGACTTGAGCGCGTTGTCGGTCTTGATCGTCATGTTGCGGGCCTCGACGGCCTCACGACGAATCTCTTCGAGGGACTTGTTCAGGTCGAAACCGGTGTCCTGCGCCATGGCCGCTTCGGTGTACCACGGCGAGGCGCGGGCGCCGCCTCGAAGCGCGCCGGCATCACCGAGTGGGCACCGGGGGGAAGCCGGGCACCTCGCTGGCGTCGCGGCGCTCGGTGGGTGAGGGAAAGAAAAACACCACCCCCGCCGAGGCGAAGAAGCCGCCGACGTTCCGGCCGGCGATGTCGGCGACGAAGACCCTGGACAGCAGGTAGCGCACCTCGACGAAGGCCCCCAGGCGCTCGGTGAACCGCCACGAGAAGCCGCCATTCACCGACAGGGGCTGGAGCGCGCGCTCACCGCCGGGCGCCGAGGGCGACGTCACCGTCACCAGCGAGATGCCCGTCTGCACGCCGAGGTACGGCGCGAACCCCTTCACGAAGACGTCGTAGCGGGTGAGCCGGACGCCGGCGAGCAGCCCGTAGTTCGTCGACGAGAACGGCGCCCAGCCCTCGAGCGCGAAGGCCTCCCACGCGGCGTAGACGTCGATCGCCACCTCGAGGTACTCGAAGGCGCCGTAGCCGAAGCTGGCCACGCCCCCCGCGCCGAGCGGCGACGTCGTGCCCTCGGCGATGAGGGCGCGGCCAGCCTCGCGGGCCCGGTCGTTGAAATAGTCGTTGGGGGTGACGCGGAGCGTTCCGCCGACGCTGACCCGCCCCATGCCGTCGGTCGGCGTGTCGGCGCGCGCAACGCCCGTCACCAGCAACGCGGCGGCGAGCGCACTGCCGCGCATCACCACACCCTTCCAGCCCTGCGCGCGGCCGCTGGCCCTGGGAGGCACCGCGGGCACCTTCGGCGGGACCGCCGCTCTGGGCGCGGCGGCCGGCGCGGGAGGCCGGCTCACCTCGGCCGCCGCGGCATGGGCAGGTGGTGGCTCGGCGAACGGCGTCGCCGGGGGCGCGTCCTTCGTGGCCACCTTCTCCTCGAGGAGCCGGACGTAGAGCTTGAGCTCGGCCAGCGCCTGCTCGCGCTCCATGAGGCGGCGGTAGAGGTCGACCCGCCGCTCCTTCTCCTCCATCAGCTCGCCGTGAAGTTGCATCAGCGACGCCATCGCCTTCTCGGCGAACGGGGCCGGAACGGCCAGCGGCTGTGGCAGGGCGAGCGTCAGCGGGTGCTCCATGGAGCTCATGGTCGTCGGGTCTCCCAGGCGATCTCGAGGAAGGTGCGGCGGCGCCTCGCCAGGCAGCAGGCCGCGCACCGGAGAAGGCAGCGCAGGCCGAACTCCTTCCAGACGAGGCGAAAGTGCGAGACGAGCTCACGACCGGTAATCACCCCGTTCACGGCGCGCCTCCCGCGCTACAGGCCTGACTCCGACGGTAGCAGCGCGCGCGCGGGCGGCAATTTTTCGTCTGCGCGGCAGCGACCTGCGGGTCAGCCCCGCTCGAGCTCGAGCACCGGCAGATCGCGCACCACCACCCGGGTGGCCGTCGCGTGCACCTGGGCGACGACCTCGTCGAGCGCCGCCAGCCGCGCGCGCGCCTCGTCGTGCGTCACATTGACGGCGGCGGCGAGCCCCACGTGCCGGGCGAGCGAAGACAGCCTCGCCGCGTCGTCCTTCGCGCAGGCCACCTCGAGCAGGTACTCGGCGGGGTCGAGCGACTCGACCTCGGGGGGGACCCGGATGAGCGAGACCGAGCCGGGCCCGAAGTCTTCGACCTCGACGCCGATGGCCATGAGCGCGGGAGCGGCCGCGAGCAACCGCTCCCGCTCGGTCGGCCCGAGGGCCAGCCGCGCGGCGAACAGCGTCCGGGGCGCGAGCGCCAGCAGGCCTCGTTGGTGCCGGGTCAGCAGCGCCGACAGGGCGATGCGCTCGCTTGCGGCCCTGGGGTCGAGGATCACCAGTGACCCGGCCGGCGACTCGGCCAACCAGAACCGGCGCGAGAGCGCGCCGAGGAAGACGAGCTGCGAGAAGAACCCGGGCGGCGGCGCGCCGTCGAGCGAGGGCCGTGCCGTGCCGAAGGCGGGCCGCCCGAGTGGCTGGTCGGCCCGCAGCGGTGCCTGGGCCTCGAGGAACGCCGCCGGGGCCTGGGCCCGCATCAAGAAGCGGTCGACGGCCTGCGCGTACTCGGCCTGCGCGAGCCCCGGGGGCTGCCCCGCCAGCGGCTTCCGCCAGGGCGCCGCCGCGAGCGCCTCGGAGACGGCGGCCCCGACGGCCTCCTGCACCGAGCGCGGGTCCGAGAAGCGCACCTCGAGCTTCTGCGGGTGCACGTTGACGTCGACCGCCGCCGGGTCGACCTCGATGAAGACGAGCGCCACCGGCTGCCGCCCCATGGGCAGCGAATCGCGGTACGCGCGCTGAATGGCGGCCGTCAGCCCCCGGTCGCGCACGTAGCGGTGGTTGACGAAGGTCATCAGGCCTCGGGCGTTCGCGAGCGTGAACTCGGGCGAGGCGACGAAGCCGCTGACCGTCACGCCGAGCCGCCGCGCGTCGATCGCCAGCAGGTGGGGTGCCGCCTCGCGCCCCAGCACCGCCGCCGCCCGGTGCTTCGGCTCGGTCGCCGACGGGGGGCTCGACCACAGCACCCGCTCGTCGTGCTCGAGCGTGAAGCCGACCTCGGGGTGCGCGAGCGCGAGCCGGGTGACGGCGTCTTCGCAGTGGAGCAGCTCGGTCTGCTCCCGCTTGAGGAACTTGCGCCGCGCCGGCACGTTGAAGAACAGATCGGCGACGTCGATGCGCGTGCCGCCGACGGCCGGCGCCTCGCCGATGTCCGGCGCGCCACCGCCCTCGACCACCACCCGCGTGCCAGACGGGGCCCCGGGCTCGCTCGTCACCAGCGAGAAGCGCGACACCGACGCGATGGCCGGCAGGGCCTCACCGCGGAAGCCCTTGGTGAGAATGTGGAAGAGCCCGTCCTTGTCGATGAGCTTGCTGGTGGCGTGCCGCTCCAGGCTCGTCGCCGCGTCGTCGCGAGACATGCCGCACCCATCGTCGATGACGGTGA
>JADCJJ010000490.1 GCA_020247085.1 Myxococcaceae bacterium
CTTGACGAGCTCGAGCGGCCCGCCAACGGAGCCTTCGGCCGACAGCTCGGTCGTGCGGGTGACCGAGACGGGCTTGCCGTTCTCGAAGTTGAGCCGGTAGCCGACCTCGCCGCCGACATCGGCTTCGGCGAGGCCCGCGGCCGAGTCGAAGTGGGCGCCGACCGACGCCGAGACCTCGACGGAGGAGAGGTGCTGCTGGAGGAACGACAGGTCATCGGGCGTCGGCAGCAGGGCCGGCGCGAGGACAGCAGTCGCCCCACCCGTGAGCGCCGCCACGCCAGCGGCGCCAGCCGCGAGGATGTTCGCCGCGCGCGCGGCGTCCTCCGGGTTGTCGAACGAGAACGACATCTCGCCGCCGAGGCCCGCGCTGCCGCTACCGCCGACGCCGATGCCGACGCTCGCGTCGACCTCGCCCGAGACGGTGTAGACGGGCTTTCCGTCAGGACCCTGCTCGCGTCGCACCTCAATCTCGGCGCTCGCCTCAACGCTGACGCCGAGCTGCGCGCGCACCGAGCCGCCGAGGCTGAGCGAGTCTCCAGGCCCGAGCGCGCTGACGTTCTTCGTGATGCCGAGCCCGCCGTCGATGGCGTCGCGCGCCTTCGCCTGAACCGCCTCCATCAGCCTGCCGGTGAGCTTCAGGCCCTGCGAGGCCGCGTAGGCGACGGCGTCGCCGAGCTTGTCGGCGCCCCACTCGAGGGGGTCATCGATGGCGTCGAGCGTGCCCTTCGCGACGTCGACCGCGAACTCCCCGGCCTCGCTGACGACGTGGAGCACGCCCTGGCCGAGGTCCTTCGCGAAGCCTGCGACGGCGCCGAAGCCGTCGGCGATGGAGCCGACGACGGTGCCGACGCCGTCCTTCACGGCGTCGACGGCGCCACCGTCACCGCCGCGCTCAGCCAGCTCTCCCGCGGCGGCGTCGTGTCCCATCTGCCTCATGGCCGCGACGGTGGCGTCGAGCAGCAGGTTGGTGCCGCCCCCGTCCTTGTGGGCGTAGAAGCCGTCGTCGAACTGGTAGAGTTCGCTGTCGTCGTCGACGTGCTCCGCGAGCTGCGCGGCCAGGGTGCCGGCGGTGACGGCGCCGCCCTGCTCTGCCACCACCGCGAGGGAGTGCACGGTGTCCTTGATGGCCCGCGCGTCGGCTCCCGACTTGAAGGTGCCCTCGGTGTTCGCCCCGAGGGTCGAGGCGACGCGCTCGAGCGTCGGGCCGGCCTCGCGGATGAGCGTGTTCACGTAGGCCGCGTCGCCCGGGTGGGCGCGGGAGAGCCGCTCGAGCTCGGCAGCGGCGGCCTTCGCGGCCTGGGCGTCGCTCTTCCCGGCGGCCTTCGCCGCGGCCCAGGCTCGCTGCACGCGCGCCGCGTCCTCGGAGGCCCGCGCGGTCGAGCCCGTCTGCGAGGCCACGGCCGCCGGGCCCCCGCCGGGGGCGCGCATCGCGGCGGTCCTGGTCGGCGGCGGCTTCACCACCCCCACCGTGGCGCCGATTGGCTGCTGCGCCTTCGCCACCAGGGGGGCGTTCCCCTTCTGCGCCGCGAGCAGCTGCGCGACGGACAGCCGCGGGCCAGCGGCGGCGACCTGCTCGACCTTCAGCGCCCCGCCCGTCGCGTCGAGGCCGCGCCGGCGCAGCGCCGTGCCACGACCGGTGGAGAGTTCGTCTTTGGGCAGGCCCCGCTTCGGCGGCGCCTTTGTCGCGGCCGCGGTGCGCGCAGCCTCGGCTCTGGCGCGCGCCGCGGCCTGGACCCTCGCCTTCGCCGCGGCTTCAGCGGCGCGCTGCGTGGCGTCAGTCGTTCGTCGGCTCATGCGGTTCTCCGGGCTTGGGTGGCGCCGCTCACCGGCGTCGAGACACGAGTGATTGTGGGTGTTCCGAGGCTGCGACGACCAGGCCACACCTGTCAAAGCCCTTGCCATGTTACGCCGGCACCCGCTGGGGGAGCGGCCATCGCCCCGGGTCATGGCGACGCGCCGGGCGCGGAGCGCCTCCTCACCCCCGGCCCCTGCCGGCTGGCCCCTCGGCGAGCGGCGGCCCTGCGCCCTCCTGGCGGACCAGCACCAGCTCTGACGACGACGTGGCACCGGCGAGCGAGGCGACGTCGACGAACCCGAAGCGTCGATAGAGCGGCTGGGCGTCGCGCGTCCCGAGGCGCACCCGACGGCAGCGGCGCACGGCCGGGTGCGCGAGCAGCAGGCGCACCAGGGCCTGCCCGACGCCTTCCCGCCGGCGGTCGGTGCGCACGCAGACGTCGTAGACCCACGCGTACTTCCCGCCGTCGGAGGTGGCCCGGGCGGTGGCGACGAGAGCCCCGCCGGCGTCGACGGCGCCGACCCAGGCCGCGCTCCCGAGGTGGGCGCGGGCCAATTCGTCGCGCGAGAAGGCGTGGTTCCAGGACGTGCCCTCGAGCAGGCCGAGGGCCTGCGGCAGCGACCGCCCGTCGAGGTGGGCGCGCAGGGTCGTGCCGGCGGGGCCGCGGAGAAAGGCAGGGCGCGGCGTCGTCGGGTTTGCCGCGAGGAGCAGCTCGATCGCGCGGGCGTCGGTGGGGGCCCCGCGGCGCCAGAGGTGCTCGACGATGGCGCTCCGGCTCGCGTCGTCGCGGTTCTGCCCGAGCTTGACCTTCGCCACCGCGCCCTCGAGCGGCAGCCCGGCGACGAGCAGGCCCCGCACCGCCGCGGAGTAGAGCGGGTGCTCCGCCGTGATGGGCGCGTGGCCGCCTTCGGGCTGGAGCTTCTCCATCAGCCGCTGCAGCACCCTCGCCTTCCGCCCCGGCGCGTCGATGGCCGTCAGCACCCCGCGGAGCTGCGCCGACCGGAAGAGCGTGGTGGCCGGGCAGGCGCGGACCGGGTCGATGAAGAAGCTGGGTACCCGGGCCACCACCTCCTCCGCCGTGACGACGATCTCACGCCCGAGCAGTGACAGCTTCTCGCCCGCGGGCGCCGCGTGAAAGCAGAGCCAGCCGTCGTCGACGACGCCGTGCACCGTCTTCAGCACCACGCGCCCCTCGGCGTCAGCGCCGGCGAGGTGCACCACCTCGGCCGCGTCGAAGAGCGCGCGCGCCGTCTCGTCGGTCCCCAGGAACTCTCGTCGTCTCATGCGCTCAGGGTGGCCCGCGTCTGGCCCTCTGACCAGGACCAGTCTTGATATCTCTGCTAGGCCAGTTGCGTGCCGAAGACGCCATGGAGCCTCGCCCTCGACGCCGACCCGACGGCGCCGGTGTTCCTGCAGATCGCCCGGGCCGTGGAGCGCGACGTGCGGCGGGGGCGGCTGTTCCCGGGGCAGCGGCTGCCGGGCGCCCGCACGCTGGCGCGCACGCTCGGGGTGCACCGCAACACGGTGGTGGCGGCCATCGCCGAGTTGGCGGCGCAGGGGTGGGTGCGCTCGGCGCCCGCGCGCGGCACGTGGGTCGAGTCGTCACTGCCGCTCGACGGCGCGCACCGGCTGCCCGGGCGTCGCGTCCCGGGGCTCTCGGCGCTCGGGGGCCCGCTCGGGGCGCCGCCTGCGTTCCTCGGGGACCGTGAGCTGACGCGCGCGGGCGACGTCATGCACCTGTCGGCGGGAACGCCGGACCCGCGGCTGTTCCCAGTCGAGCTCATCGCGCGCACCTGGCGGCGTGTAGTGCGCCGGAGCGGCAAGCGGCTGCTCGAGTACGGAGACCCCGCGGGCTCGGCGCCGCTGCGCCGGGCGCTGGCGCAGCTGGCCGCCGACGTGCGGGGGGTGCCCGCGACGGCCGAGAACGTCGTCGTCACCCGCGGCAGCCAGATGGCGCTCGAGCTGCTGGCGCGCGCCGTCGTCTCGCCGGGTGACACCGTCGCCGTCGAGGCGCTCGGCTACCGGCCGGCGTGGGAGGCCCTGCAGCTCGCCGGCGCGCGCCTCGCGCCAATTCCCGTCGACGGCGAGGGCCTCGACGTCTCGGCCCTCGAGGCGCTCGCGCGGCGCCACGCGGTGCGCGCCGTCTACGTCACGCCGCACCACCAGTTCCCGACGACGGTGACGATGTCGGCGGCGCGGCGCCTCGCCCTGCTGGCCCTGGCCCGGCGGCACCGCCTGCTGGTGATCGAGGACGACTACGATCACGAGTTCCACTACGAGGGGCGGCCCGTGCACCCGCTGCTGGCGGCGGACGAGGCCGGCGTCGTCGCGTACGTCGGCACGCTGTCGAAGGTGCTGGCCCCGGGGCTCCGCCTCGGGTTCGTCATCGCGCCGACGGCGCTCGCGGCCCGGCTCGCCCGGCTGCGGGCGGTGACCGACCGGCAGGGCGACCACCCGATGGAGGCGACGGTGGCCGAGCTCCTCGAAGAGGGGGAGCTGCAGCGGCACGTCCGGAAGATGCGCGTCACCTACCAGCGGCGGCGAGACGCGCTCGTAGCGGCGCTGCGCGCTCAGCTCGGCGACACCCTCGCCTTCGACGTGCCCGCCGGGGGGATCTCACTCTGGGCCAGGCTGGCGCGGCCGCTCTCGCTCGACGGCTGGCTTTCGCGGGCGCGGCGCGAGGGCGTCTCGGTGGCGGCGGGCGCGACCTATCGCTTCGACGGGCAGGAGCCCCGCGCGGTGCGGCTCGTCTTCGCGCGGTACACCGAGCGCGAGCTCGAGCGCGCCGTCGCGACGTTGGCGCGCGTCGCCCGGTGAGGCCGGCCGCGGGGCGCGCCGAGGCCACCGCCGCGCGCCCGGACCACGCCGTGGCGTCGGCCTGCCCCCGACCCGGCAGGTGCGCCGACGCGGCGGAGGCGGTAGGGCGTCGCTCATGACTCTGCTCCGGGCCGCCGACGTCACCGTCACCTTCGGGAGCCGCACCCTCTTCGACCGCGTCGAGTTCGTCATCGAGGCCGGCGAGCGCGTGGGCCTCGTCGGCCTCAACGGCACCGGCAAGTCGACGTTGATGAAGGTGCTGGCCGGCGCGCTCACCCCCGATGGGGGCGTGCTCCAGGTGCAGCGCGGCACGCGCATCGAGTGGCTGCCGCAGGAGCCGTCGTTTCCGCCTGGAGCCACCGTCGAGAGCGAGCTCGAGACCGCCCAGGCGCCGCTCAAGGCCGCCCTCGACGAGCACGCCCGGCTCTCGGCGCAGCTGGCGACGGGCGGCGACGAGGCCGCGCTGGGCCGACTCTCGGTGCTCACCGAGTCCATCGAGCGCCACGGCGGCTGGGACACGTCGTTCCACGCGCGGAAGCTGCTCGACCGCCTCGGCGTGAAAGACTGGGAGCGCCCCATCGCCGAGCTCTCGGGCGGGCTCCGCAAGCGCGTCGCCATCGCGCGCGCGCTGCTGGCCCAGCCCGAGCTGCTGATGCTCGACGAGCCGACCAACCACCTCGACGCCGACACCGTGTCGTGGCTCGAGGACGAGCTCGACGGCTTCGGCGGCGCGCTGCTGCTCGTCACGCACGACCGCTACTTCCTCGACGGCCTCGTCGACCGCATCGTCGAGGTGAACGCGCCCGGCACCGCCGACACCGGGTTGGTGAGCTACCCGGGCAACTACGAGGCGTACCTCGAGCAGAAGATGGTGAGCCTCGAGAACGCGACGACCGCCGAGCACAAGCGCCAGCGGTGGATCGCCCAGGAGGTGGCGTGGCTGCGCAAGGGCGTCGAGGCGCGGCGCACGAAGTCGAAGGCCCGCATCGAGCGCGCGCGCTCGCTCCTCACCGAGCGCGGCTTCGTGCGCCCCAAGGTGCCCGAGCTGCAGGTGGCCGAGGCGCCGCGGCTCTCACAGACGGTCATCGAGGCGAAGAAGGTGGCCAAGCGGTTCGGTGCCCGCACCCTCTTCTCGGGGGTCGACCTCATCGTGCAGCCCGGCGAGCGCATCGGCCTGGTAGGCCCCAACGGCGTTGGCAAGACGACGCTCCTGCGCACGCTGCTCGGCGAGCTCACCCCCGACGAGGGCGCCGTCGTCGTCGGCCCCCGCACGAAGATCGCGTTCTACGATCAGCAGCGCGCGCAGCTCGACGACGAGGCCACCGTGGCCGAAGCCGCCTGGGGCGACGACTGGGTACAGCTCGGCCAACAGAAGGTGCGCCTGTCGGACTACCTCGACGACCTCGGCTTTCCGGTGCCGGCGCAGAAGCAGAAGGTGAAGGCGCTGTCGGGCGGCGAGCGCAACCGGCTGCTGCTGGCCCGCGTCTTCCTCGAGGGTGCGAACGTGCTGGTGCTGGACGAGCCGACGAACGACCTCGACCTGCAGACGCTCAACGTGCTCGAGCGGCTGCTGCGGCAGTTCGAGGGGGTGGTGCTGCTGGTGACGCACGACCGCTACTTCCTCGACAAGGTGGCGAGCTCGATCCTCGCGCTCGAGGGCGACGGGCGGGTGACCCGCTACGAGGGCAACTGGTCGATGTACCGCCGCCTGCGCCCGACGACGTCGGCGGCCCCGGGCCGGGCGAGCAAGCCCGCCGCCGAGGCGCCCGCGCCGCCGCCGCGCAAGCCGGGGCGCCTCGGCTACAAGGAGCAGCGGGAGCTCGACGGCATGGAGGCGGCCATCGAGCGGGCCGAGGCCGACAAGCGCGCGCTCGAGCTGCGGCTGGCCGACCCCTCGGTGATGTCGAACGCCGTCGAGGTCGCGCGCCTGTCGAGCGCGCTCGACGCCGCCGCGCAGGCCGTCGACCGCCTGTACGAGCGCTGGCAGACGCTGCAGTCGCTCGGCGAAGGTCGTTGACGGCCCCCGGCGCCGGCGACACAACCCCACCCGCATGTCTTTGTTCTCGACCGAAGCGCTGGCCGCCCTCGTCTCGCTGACCGCGATGGAGGTCGTCCTCGGCATCGACAACATCGTCTTCATCTCGATCATCGCCGCGCGGCTGCCGGTGGCCGACCGCCAGAAGATCGTCCGCCTCGGCATCGTCGCCGCGCTGGTGCTGCGCATCGGCCTGCTGTCGATGCTCAGCTGGCTCATGGGCCTCACCGCGCCGCTCGTCACGGTGCTGGGCAACGAGCTCACCGGGCGCGACCTGATCCTGCTGGGCGGCGGGCTCTTCCTCATCTTCAAGGCGACCCGCGAGCTCTACGTGAAGGTCGAGGGCCACGAAGAAGAGGACGCGAGGGCCGCCGAGGCCGCGGGCGACCCGGCGCAGCGGCGCAAGGGGGTGGCCTCGGTGGTGCTGCAGATCCTCGCCATCGACCTCATCTTCTCGCTCGACTCCATCATCACGGCGGTCGGCATGGCGCAGGCCCTGTGGGTGATGGTGGTGGCGATGGTGATCGCCGTGCTGACGATGATGATGTTCGCCAACGCGGTGGGCGGCTTCGTCGAGCGGCACCCGTCGGTGAAGGTGCTCGCGCTGTCGTTCCTGCTGATGATCGGCACCATGCTCGTCGCCGACGGCCTCGGCACGCACGTGCCCAAGGGCTACGTCTACTTCGCGATGGCGTTCTCGCTCGGCGTCGAGCTGCTCAACCTGCGGCGCGCGACGAAGACGGTGAAGGCCGAGCCAACGAATCGGTAGCGCCTGCCGGGGGCTTCGGGTAGAGCCCCGCGTCGAGGCGCGCCCTTCGGCCGCGCGGAGCACGGAGGCTGTTTTGCGGGAGAAACTGCTGGCGCTCGTTGCACTGCAGAAGGTCGACGTCGAGGTCGCCGCGCTGAGGAAGAACGCCGACGCGTACCCGAAGGAGATCGGCGAGCTCGAACGACAGCTGGCGGTCGCGAAGTCGGCGGTCGACGCCGAGCGGGCGAAGCTCGACGACCTCGAGAAGCAGCGGCTGACGCTCGAGCAGACCGTCACCGAAGAGAAGGACAAGGTGAAGAAGTGGGAGGGGCGCCTCACCGAGCAGCGCTCCACCCGGGAGTACTCGGCCCTCGCCCGCGAGATCGACATCGCGAAGAAGGGCCAGCTCACCATGGGCGAAGAGATCACCGAGCTCGGTCGCCAGGCGACCATTCAGCGCGAGGCGGTGCGCCAGAGGGACGCGGCGTTCGTCGACGGCTCGAAGGGCCTGCTCGAGAAGATCGCCCAGCTGAAGGCGAAGCTCGCCGAGGCCGAGGCCGCCGTGCGCGCGCTCGACGGGAGCCGCGAGGCCGCCGCGAAGGGCGTCGATGGCGTGCTGATGAAGCGCTACGACGTGGTGCGCAAGAAGCGCATGCCGGCGATGGTGGCGCTCGCGCCGCCCGGGCGTTGCACCGGCTGCGGCATGAGCGTTCCGGCGATGATGTACACGACGCTCGTGACGACGAAGGGCACCGACACCTGCCCGGCGTGCTCGCGCATCGTGTACGCGCAGGAAGTGCTCGAAGAGCCGAAGGCGAAGTAGGTTCACGTCCCGAATGGCGTCGAAGTCGAAAGCGTTGAGCGGTCGGGAGCTCTCGGGCGCCGTGCTGCGCTTCATGTCGCGAGAGGAGCCGCTGGTCGCGACGCTCGGCGCCTTCCCCCAGCTCGACCGGGCCCGGCTGAAGAAGATCCTCGAGCGCGCGGCGGCCGCGGCCGAGGGCCTCGAGGGCCAGGGGGAGCCCACCGAGCCGGTGGTGGCGCGCGTGCGCCTCTACTCGGACGGCGCGGCGCGGGGGAACCCGGGGCTGGCCGGCGCCGGCGCGGTGCTCGTCGAGCCCTCGGGGCAGGTCGTCGACCGCATCGGCAAGTTCCTCGGCACGCAGACGAACAACTACGCCGAGTACATGGGGCTGCTGCTGGGCCTGCGGCGCGCGCGGGAGCTGTCGGTGCGCGAGGTCGAGGTCTTCGCCGACTCGGAGCTGATGCTGCGGCAGCTCGGCGGCCGGTACCAGGTCAAGAGCACCAGCCTGCGCCCCCTCTACGAAGAGGCGCTGAGCCTCTTCAACGACTTCGAGCGCGTGAAGCTCGTGCACGTGCCCCGCGAGATGAACCGCGCCGCCGACGAGATGTCGAACCGCGCCATCGACGAGCGCCTCTGACGCCCCGCCGTCTTGATCCGCCCAGGAGTCCCCATGCCCGTCCCCCCCCGCCCCTTCCGCTTCTTCCGCGCGGGAGGGTTCGAGCAGGTCCGCATCGAGTCCGGCGCCGACCTGCTCGCCCTGGACCAGCTCGACCAGAAGCTGTGGGTCGCCCTTGCCTGCCCGACGAAGGGGCTGGCCTTCGACGCCCGCACCCTCGAGCTGCTCGACACCGACCAGGACGGGCGCATTCGGGCGCCCGAGCTGCTCGCCGCCGTCAAGTGGGTGGGCGGGCTCCTCAAGAGCCCCGACGGGCTGCTCGAGCGCTCGCCGGCGCTCGCCCTGTCGGCCATCGACGAGGCGAGCGACGAGGGCCGCGCGCTCGCGGCGGCCTGCAAGACGGTGCTGGCCGGCCTCGGCAAGCCAGACGCCACCAGCCTCTCGGTCAACGACGTCACCGCGGCGACGAAGGCCTTCGACACGCTGCCGAACAACGGCGACGGAGTGGTGGTCGCCGACGCCGCGAAGGACGACGCGACGAGGGCGCTCATCGCCGACGTCATCGCCTGTCACGGCGCCGCGAAGGATCGCTCCGGGAAAGACGGGGTGACCGCCGACGCCGTCGACGCCTTCTTCAAGGACGTCGCCGCCCACGCGGCGTGGCGCCAGCAGGCCGAGGGCCCGGGCTCGCCACTGGTGCTGCAGGAGCGCACGCAGGCCGCCTTCGACGCCCTCACGGCCGTGCGCGCGAAGGTCGACGACTACTTCGCGCGCGGGCGGTTGGCAGCCTTCGACGCGCGCGCGCTGCAGGCGCTCAACCGCGAAGAGAAGGAGTACCTCGCCATCGCGGCGAAGGACCTCACCATCACCGCCGACGAGGTCTCCGGGTTCCCCCTCGCGCGCGTCGAGGCGCACCGCCCGCTGCCCTTGAGCGACGTCGTCAACCCCGCCTGGGCGGGCCGGCTCGCCACCTTCGCGGAGAAGACGGTGAAGCCGCTGCTCGGCGACAAGAGCGCCCTCACCGAGGCCGAGTGGACGTCGCTGTGCGGCGCCTTCGCGCCCTACGCGGCCTGGCTCGGCGCGAAGGCCGGCGCGAAGGTCGAGGCGCTGAGCGCGGCGCGGCTGGCAGCCCTGTCGGCCCCCGGCGCGCGCGCGGGCCTCGACGCGCTCTTCGAAGAGGACAAGGCGCAGGCGGCCACCGCGGCGAAGCTGACGTCGGTCGAGAAGCTGGTGCGCCTCAACCGCGACCTCGCCCACCTGGTGAACAACTTCGTCTCGTTCAAGGACTTCTACGAGCGCAAGGAGAAGGCCATCTTCCAGGCGGGCACCCTGTACCTCGACCAACGCACCTGCGAGCTGTGCATTCGGGTGGACGACGCGGGCAAGCACGCAGCCATGGCGCCGCTGTCGCGCGCCTACCTCGCCTACGTCGACTGCGTGCGCCCGGCCTCGGGCGAGAAGATGACGATCGCCGCCGCCTTCACCGCCGGTGACGCCGACAACCTCATGGTGGGCCGCAACGGGCTCTTCTACGACCGCGACGGCAAGGACTGGGACGCCACCATCACCCGGCTGGTCGAGAGCCCCATCTCGATTCGCGAGGCGTTTTTCAGCCCGTACACGAGGCTCATCCGCTTCGTCGAGGAACAGGTGCAGAAGCGCGCCCAGGCGGCCGACGCCGACGCGAACGAGAAGATCACCGCCAAGGCCGTCGCCGTCGAGCGGTCGGCCGAGGCCGGCGACGCGAAGGCGCCCGAGAAGAAGTTCGACGTCGGGGTGGTGGCGGCGCTCGGCGTGGCCGTCGGCGGCATCACCGCGGCGCTCGGCGCGCTGCTCCAGGCCTTCTTCGGCCTGGGCCTGTGGATGCCGCTCGGCGTGCTGGGGCTCGTGCTGCTGATCAGCGGCCCGTCGATGCTCATCGCCTGGCTGAAGCTGCGGCAGCGCAACATCGGCCCGCTCCTCGACGCCAACGGCTGGGCGGTCAACGCGAACGCGCGCCTGAACGTGCCCTTCGGCGCCGCCCTGACGCGCACCGCCGCCGTGCCCCCTGGCTCTCGTATCGACACGATCGACCCGTTCGCCGAGGTCGAGCGCCCGTGGAAGCTGTACAGTGCGCTGGCGGCGCTGCTGGCCCTTGCCGGCCTCTGGTACTTCGGCAAGCTCGACTTCCTGCCCCACGCGGTGCGCTCGACGACGGTGCTCGGCGTGAACGCGCCCGCGTACGGCCAGGGCCCGGCGAAGGACGTGGCGGCACCGGCCGAGAAGGCCCCCGCGGCCGCGCCAGCGAACTGACGCGAAGCACGCTCGCCAGCCCGCCTTCGCGACGTTTTTCCCTCGCTCCCCACCCCCCTCGGTGCAGCGCGACCCACCCGGGGCCGCTGCAAGCCACGGCGATCGCGGCTGATCGCCGTGTGGCCCGTTCCTCGCAAACGGAGTCGCCCATCGGCGGTGAGCGCCGAAGGTGTGACGAGTCCAGACCACGGGCGATGGGGCCCAAGAGGGGAATCATGAAGAACCGAGGAACGGTCGTATGGAGCGTGGTGGGTGCGCTCGCCGCCATTGGCGTGTGGGCGTGTGGCGTGGAACCGAGAACGGCGGACCCGACGGGC
>JADCJJ010000491.1 GCA_020247085.1 Myxococcaceae bacterium
ACGTCGCCGCGAGTCCGACGACGGTCTTCCTGCGCGGGGAGCACGGAAGCGGCAAGCGGCGCTTCGCCCGCTTCATCCACGAGCACTCGAAAGTAGCCGCGCGCCCCTTCATCGAGATCAACCCCACCACGTTCGACCCCGTGCAGGTCGAGGTCCAGCTGCAGGCGGCTGGCACGGTGCTGTTCGACGAGATCGGCGCGCTCTCACAAGCGCACCAGGCGCACCTCCTCCGGCTGCTCGAGGCCCCGCACGCCGCCCGCGTCATCGCCAGCACCAGCGAGGCGGCGGACAAGCTCCTCGAGTCGGGGCGTCTGCGCTCGGACCTCTTCTACCGACTCGACGTCTACCCGCTGCGGGTGCCCTCGCTGCGCGAGCGCCGCGACGATCTCGCGCGCCTGGCGCAGGTGCTGCTCATGAAGGCCGCGCAGCGGCTGGGGCGCCCAGCGCCGACGCTGAGCGCGGGGGCGTTAGCGGCGCTGGAGCAGGCCGACTTCCCGGGCAACGTCCGTGAGCTCGAGAACGTGCTCGAGCGCGGGCTGATCCGCTCCCGGACCCCGACGATCGAGCCCGGCTCGCTGGCCCTGGCTCCGCCTCGCGTCGACGCCGGCAGCTTCCCCGAGGGGCTGCCGCTCGACCTGGCAGCGCTGGAGCGCCTGGCGATCACCGAGGCGCTTCGCCGGGTGAAAGGCAACCGCACCCACGCAGCGCGCCTGCTGGGCATCGGTCTGCGCACCCTGCGCCAGAAACTCAACGGGCCCGCCGCTCGCGAACCGCACGCCTCCCTCGAGCCCTCCGCTCACGTCGAGGGCGCCGCCTCATGAAGCTCTTCGACACGACGCTCGAGCGTCTTCAGTCTTCGCTCGACGTTCGCCTGGCGCGACAGAACGTGCTCGGCGGCAACCTGGCGAACGTCGACACGCCCGGGTACCAGCCGCGCGAGCTGGACTTCGCCGAGGCCATGCGGGCCCGCAGCGCCGAGCTGGCCGCGAGCGCGGCGGCGTCGCTGCCCGCGGCACCGCCCGTCGAGGGCCACCTCTCGGTCTCACAGACGGGCCTCGCCCCCGACGCCACCACCCGGCTGGTGAAGGTCGCGCCCGGAGAGGGCGGCCTCGACGGGAACGGGGTCGACCTCGACCGCACCATGGTCGAGCTGTCGCGCAACGCCCTGCTCTACGGCGCGAGCACCCGGGCCGCCGGGAAGAAGCTCGCCATCCTCCGCTACGTCGCCGGCGACGGCATCGGCTGATTCACGAAAGGCACGTCATGGACTTTCTCTCTGCCCTGAAGGTCGCTGGCTCTGGACTCTCGGCCCAGCGCACCCGCGTCAACGTCGCCGCGACGAACCTGGCCAACGCCGAGTCCACCCGGGGGCCGGACGGCCAAGCATACCGGAGGCGCGACCCCGTGCTGGCGGCGGTGCCCTTCGAGGCGTCGTTGCTCGAGGCGAGCGGCGGCCCTCTGCCCTCGGGGCCGGTCGGCGCCGCGGCGACGCCTGCCTCGGTCGTGGTGACGGGCGTTCAAGAAGACCCCTCGCCCGGGAAGAAGGTCTACCTGCCGGGGCACCCTGATGCCGACCCGAACGGCTTCGTCACCTTCCCCAACGTGAACCCGGTGAACGAGACGGTGAACCTGATCACCGCTCAGCGCGGCTACGACGCCAACGCCACCGCCGTCGAGACGCTCAAGACCATGGCGCAGCGCGCCCTGGACATCGCGAGGTGATGCATGAAGACCTTGAGCGTCAACACCATCGAGACCCCGGGCGGCGCGACGGCCATCGATCGGCCGACGGCAGCGCCAGGCGAGGGCTTCGGCGAGGTGCTCGAGGCCGCGGTGAAGAAGGTCGATGACCTGCAGCTCGCTGCCGACGCAGAGGCGCAGAAGCTGGCGAACGGTGACGGCAACCTGCACGAGACGATGCTGGCGCTCGAGAAGGCCGACGTGGCGATGCGCGTGGCCATGAAGGTACGCACCAAGCTCGTCGACGCGTACAACGACGTGATGCGCATGACGGTGTGACGCCATGGAGAGCCTCGTCAAGCAGCTGAGAGACCTGCCCGCGCGGCTGTCGGCGCTGCCCGCCGGGGTGCGCATCGCCCTGCTGGCCAGCGCGGCCGTCGCGGTGCTCGCCGCGGCCTCGGTCGGGGTGCTCGCACGCGCGACCGGCGACTTCCAGTACGCCTACACCAACCTCACGCAGGAGGACGCGACCGAGGCGGCCGGCGTGCTGAAGCAGGCGGGCATCGCGTACCGCGCCGAGGCCAACGGGTCGGCCCTGTCGGTGCCGGCCGACCGGGTCTACGAGGCGCGAATCCTGCTCGCGACCGCCGGGCTGCCGAGGGGTAGTGGCGTCGGCTTCGAGCTGTTCGACCGGGGCGACCTCGGCGTCAGTGAGTTCACCCAGCGCGTCAACCTGCGCCGCGCCATCGAGGGTGAGCTGGCGCGGACGATCGGCCGGCTGACGGGCGTGCGGAGCGCGAAGGTGACGGTGAGCCTCGCCGAGAAGGGCTTGTACCGTGACGAAGACAAGAAGCCCTCGGCGACCGTGGTGGTGATGATGCAGCCCGGCCGTACGCTCGGAGAGCGCGAGCTCGCCGGGGTGCGTCACCTCGTCAGCTCGGCCGTGCCGGGGCTCGCGCCCGACGTCGTGACGGTGATCGACGGGCGGGGCGCCCTGCTGTCGTCCGACTCGGCCTGGGACGCGCCAGAGGCCTCGTACCAGCGCAAGCTCGAGCGCGACTTCGAGCAGCGCATCGTGACGCTGCTCGAGCCGGTCGTCGGGGCCGGCGCGGTCGTCGCGCGGGTGACGGCGACGATCGACGCGACGCAGGTGAACCAGAACTCCGAGGTCTTCGACCCCGACTCGGTCGTCCTGCGGAGCGAGCGCAAGGTGACGCAGTCGTCCTCGACCCAGCAGACAAACGGCGCGGTGGCCACTGGCGTCGCGGGAGCGCAGGCCAACGTTCCGCTGCAGCCGACGTCGCCCGGAGGGAGCCCCTCGTCACAGGGGCAGCAGAACAACCAGGACGAGCTGAAGAACTTCGAGATCTCGAAGACGACGACGCAGACGGTGGTGAAGGTGCCACGCCTGCAGCGCCTCTCGGTGGCGGTGATCGTCGACGGCGTCGACGGGAAGCCCCGCGACGCGGGCGAGGTGGCGCGGCTGGGAGAGCTGGCGCGCAAGGCCATCGGGTACGACGAGGCGCGCGGCGACGCATTCGAGATCAACAGCCAGGCCTTCGGGAAGTCGGACGCGCCCACGCTGGCCGCCGAGCCCGAGGCGGCGAAGCTCCCGGCGTGGGCGTGGGGGGGCCTCGGCGCGGGGCTGGTGGCGCTGGCCGGGCTCGTCTTCGTCCTCGCGCGCCGCCGCGCGAAGCCCCTCGAGGCCGAGTTGGTGCTCAAGCCCGGTGAGAAGGTGGGCGACGCCGAGGCGCGACGCCAGCTCATCGACGGCACCGCGCCGAAGCCCGAGCTCCCCGCCACTCCCGCCGCGCCTGCGCTCACCGACCCCCTCGCCGAGATGAAGGACCGCGCCCGCGCCATGGTGCGCGGCGACCGCGAGCGGGCGCTCCTGCTGATTCGCGCGTGGCTCAGCGCCGATCTCGAGAAGCCCCAGCCCGACGCCACCCAGCTGACAGGAGCCGACCGTGCCTGACGCCCTGAACAACCAACCCACGGCGACGCAGCTGCCCTGGCTCGACAAGAGCGGACCGGGCGCACGACGCGTGGCGGCGCTCATGCTCGCGCTCGGCCAGGAGATGGCGGCGGAGCTGTTCAGGAACCTCGGCGAGCTCGAGGTGCGCCAGATCGCGCTCGGGGCACGAGAACTCAAGCGGGCGGGCCCCGAGGCGCTGACCGAGTCGCTTCAGACCTTCGTCGACGCGATGAACCAGGGCGGGGTCGATACGTTGGTCGGCGACGAGGTGCTGCGGCGGGTCGTCGGGTCGGTGCTCGGCGCCGAGACGGTGCGGCGCACCTTCGACGCCCAGCCGCCAGGCAATGCCCCCGAGGAGCTGCTGGGCCCCGTCGCCGACGCCGACGCCGAGTCGCTCGGCATGGTGCTGGCCCGGGAGCAGCCGCAGACCGTCGCCCTCGTCTTGAGCTCGCTGACGCCAGAGCGCGCGGTGGCGGTGATGGAGAAGCTGCCCATGACCATCAGGCCAGAGGTGGTGCGGCGCATGGCGGTGGTCGAGGCCGTCGCGCCCGAGGTGCTGCGCGAGGTACGGCTGGCGCTGACCAGTGAGCTGCAGTCGCTCGTCTCCGAGGGCATGCGCCGCGTCGATGGGCGCACCGCCGCGCTCGAGATCCTCAGGCGGAGCCCGGCCGCGCAGCAGACCGAGATCCTCACCAACATCGAGAAGGACGACCCGACGCTCTCGAACGACCTGCGCTCGAAGCTCTTCACCTTCGAGGACCTCACCCGCCTGTCGGACCGCGACCTGCAGACCCTGATGAAGGATCTCGACATGAAGCAGGTGACCGTCGCGCTCAAGGGCGCGAGCCCGGAGGTGAAGGACAAGTTCCTGCGGAACATGTCGTCGCGCGCGGCCGAGCTGCTCGAGGACGATCTCTCCGCGATGGGCCCGGTGAAGCTGTCCGAGGTCGAGGCGGCCCAGGGCGAGATCGCCAAGGTCGCCATCGACAGCGCCGAGAAGGGCCGCATCACCATCGTCCGCCCGACGGACAAGATGCTGTGAGGACACCGTGAGCGAAGCGCGGAAGCCGACGTTCCTGCAGCACCTGCCGCCGGTCGCGCGGGCGAGCGTACCGACGCCCCGGCCGGCGCCCTGGGCGGCGACCCACGTCGAGGGCGCCCACACGCCGCGACCCTCGGCCGCCCTCTCGCCGGCGCCGTTGCCGCCGATTCAGAGCCCGCCAACGAGGCTGGCGCCCGAGCCGACCCTGGCGCCGCCACCCCCGCCCTTCCCGACGCCTGCGCCCATCGTGATCGATCACACGCCGCGGCTGCAGGCCGGGCTCGACGCGCTCCGGCTCGAGGCGCAGCGGCTCGCCGAACAGGCCCGCAGCGACGCCCTCGAGATCGGCGTGCTTATCGCGCGGCGCGTGCTCGAGCGCGAGCTGACCGCGAGCCTCGACCCGCTCTTCGGGCTGATCCGCGGCGCGGTGCGCAAGGTGGGAGAGGCGCGGCAGATCATCGTGCGCGTGAGCGTCGAGGACCACCGCCGGCTCCAGGAGTCGCCCGGCTCGTCGCTGTCGCTCGGCACGGTCACGCTGGTGGCAGACGAGTCGCTGTCGCCTGGCGACGTGATCGTCGAGTCCGACCGGCACGACGTCGACGCCCGGCTCGACACCCGCCTCGAGGAGCTGCGGCGCGAACTCCGCGCCTCGATGCAGCAGGAGTGACCCGACCATGGCCGGCGTCGATCTCGATCGCGTTCGCCGCGTGCTCGACGAGAGCCGCGACGTCGTGGTTCAGGGGCGCATCGTTCGGGCGACGGGGCTGTTGCTCGAGGCCTCGCTCCCGCAGGTGGCGCTTGGCACGTCGTGCGAGATCCGGGCGCAGCATGGGCGGGTGGTGCACGCCGAGGTGGTCGGCTTCAACGGCCCGACGGCGCTCCTGGTGCCCTTCGGGGACATGGAGGGCATCTGCGAGGGCTGCGCCGTCGTGCCCCGGGCCAACGCGGGCGAGGTGCCGGTAGGCGATGCGCTGCTCGGGCGCGTCGTCGACGCGCGGCTGCAGCCGATCGATGGAGGACCGGCGCTGCTGACGACCGAGCGGGCGCGCCTCCTCGCCAGCCCTCCGGCGGCGATGTCGCGGCGGCGCATCAGCGACCCGATGCCGACGGGCGTACGGGCCATCGACGCCTGCCTCACCCTCGGCGAAGGTCAGCGCGTGGGCATCATGGCGGGCCCCGGCGTCGGCAAGTCGGTGCTGCTGGGCATGGTGGCCAGGCACTCGAAGGCCGACGTCATCGTCGTGGGCCTCATCGGTGAGCGCGGGCGCGAGGTGCGGGAGTTCATCGAGCGAGACCTCGGGCTCGAGGGGCTCCGGCGCTCGGTGGTGGTGGTGGCGACGGGCGACGAGCCGCCCCTGGTGCGGGTGCGGGCGGCGATGTCCGCGACGGCGGCGGCCGAGCACTTCCGCAGCCGCGGCCACAAGGTGATGCTGCTGATGGACTCGCTGTCGCGCGTCGCGATGGCCCAGCGCGAGATCGGCCTGGCCGCCGGTGAGCCGCCGACGTCGAAGGGCTACCCGCCATCGGTCTTCGCGATGCTCCCGCGGTTGGTCGAGCGCGCCGGCAACGACGCGGGTCGGGGAAGCATCACCGCCCTGTACACCGTGCTGGCCGAGGGTGACGATCTGACCGACCCCGTCACCGACTGCGCCCGGGCCGCGCTCGACGGCCACGTGGTGCTGTCGCGCAAGCTCGCCAACGCCGGTCATTTCCCCGCCGTCGACATTCTGTCGTCGGTCAGCCGCTGTATGTCTGACGTCACGGCGGTGACGCACCGGGAGGCGGCGATGGCGGCGCGCGAGGTGCTGTCGGCGTACCGCGAAGCGGCCGATCTGATTGAGGTTGGCGCCTATCAGGCGGGCTCGAACCCGCGGGTCGACCGGGCCCTCGCGTGCGTTGGCCAGGTGAATGCATTCCTCAAGCAGGGTCCGGCCGAGCACTTCACGCTCGACCAGACCCTGGCGCAGTTGAACGGCGCTCTGAAACCGAAGGAGGCATCGGCACAGCGGCCGGTGCCCCTGAAGGCCGGGAGATGAAGCGTGCTGACTCTGGTGTTCGTGACGGTGGTGGGCGCGGGGCCGGCTGAGCCGAAGCCCCCGCAGGCCCCGACCGTCGAGGCACCAAAGGCCACCGAGAAGGCTGACGGAGAGAAGGCCACCGAGTCGAAGGGCGCTGAGACGAAGCCACCCGAGAGGCTCTCGGAGCTCCCACCTCCGCCTCCTCCGCCGTCGGTCGAGCCGTCGAAGAAGGCCGAGACCGAGGCGCCAGTCCCTCCGGCGCTGACGAAGAAGGCGCTCTGCGGTGAGCTGGTGAAGACGAACAAGGAGCTCGCCGCGGCGAGGAAGAAGCTCGACGACGAGCGGGCCCAGCTCGACCAGGAGCGCGCCGCTCTCGAGAAGTTGGCGAAGGACGTCGCAGAGGCGCGGGAGCAACTGCGCGCTGAGACCGAGCGCCTCGAGAAGTTGGTCGCCTCGCGCCCGACGCAGCCCCCGCCCGCCACGCCAGGGAAGGGCTCGGAGCCGGACAAGAAGGTCGACCTCGAGGGCCTCGCGAAGACGATGAACACGATGAACCCCGAGGCCGCGGCCATGTTGCTCCAGAAGTCCGAAACGAAGCTCGCGGCGGCGCTGCTGAAGCGAATGAAGCCGGCCGAGGCGGGCGCGGTGATGAACCGCCTCAAGCCTGAGTTCGCGGCTGAGCTGGTCGCAGCGATGGCCATCATGCCGGCGCCCCCGGCGAAGGGCGCCCTCAAGTGAAGCTTCGTGACGCCACCAGCGCAGGCCAGGCCCACGTCGCCTCCGCGGAAAGAGCGGGACGCGCTGCGTCGCAGGGGAACCCGTTCGCGCAGCTCCTGAAGGCCAACGAGCGCTCCCTCGCGGTGCCCACCGCGAAGGCGCCGGCCGCGCTGGCAGAGGACCCGGCGCGAACGCCCTTCGGCGGGGGTGAGCCGCTGACGCTGGAACTCGCGCCGCTCCTCGCCGACGGTGGGCGCGCAGAGGCGCCGGTCACGGCTGGGGTCGCTGCCGCAGCGCGTGAACGTTCTGACCATCACCCGGCCCCCGGACGGGCGCGCCCCCCCGTTTCGCAAGGCGCACCGATGGCGACGTCACGTCCGAAGGACTTTGCGTTCGCAGCGGTGGCACTGGCGGAGCGGCCGGCGTTGCTCGAGCCCGCGACGAGCACGCGGCCCTCGTCGTCGATGGGACCAGCCAGGTCGATGGAGCCACCGGTGCCCACGGCGCCAATGACGAAGGGCCCGGGCGTGTCAGTGCGTCGACCGGAGGGGACCGAGGCAGGCGTGACGGCCGAGGCGCCACACGGCACGAGCGAGCCCCGCCCCTCGCAGTCCCTCGAGGAGGTGCCAGGTCCTGCGAGCACCATCGCGTCGTCTGCGCTTCGCCCCAAGGGCGCTGGCGCCACGACCACCGCCCAGGTCGACGGGCCAGCTGCGCGCGTAGAACCCCACCTCGACGTGCCTGTGGCCCGCGACCGGTCGATGCTCGCGCTCGACGCGCGACCGTCATCACGCGAGTCGACTCCGCCCCCCCCTCAGCGTGAGGCTGACCAGCCATCTGAGACGCAGCCTCGCGCCCGGCTCACCTCGGTCGGCGACCGCCCCCGCGTGGGCCAGGGAGCGCCCTGCGTCCACTCCGTCGCCCAGGCCGTCGGCATCCTGCCCACCGGTCCAGTCGCCCCGGGCGCCCCCGCCCTTCGGCCGCTCGCCCCGGGCCTCAACGCGTCAACGCTCGTCGCGAAGTCTTCGGCCGACGTCCGCGTCGTCGCGCCCGAGGGCCCGGTCATCGCGAAGCCTGCCGCTGGTTCAGCCGAACCCGCGGGGCTCACCCGAACGATCGAAGCGCGGCCAAGACCAGCGAAGGACGGCCGCTCACACCTCGAGACCAGTCCTTCCGGCGCTTCGGCCGTCTTCAGCGTCAGCGCGCCGACGCAGACCGCGCCGCACGCTTCGCGCACGCGTGCTCCGTCGAATGACGGCCTCGGCGCAGTCAGCTCGTCAAACATCAGCCGGGAAGGGACGCCGCCAGCGCGAATGGCGGCCCGGGGCGACCCGGCTGCCGCTCGCAGCGAGCGACCATCGTTCGTGGCCGCGACGCGCAACGCTCGGTTCGAGGCATCGAGCCAGCTAGACGCGACGTCAACACCCGTGACTGCCGGCATCGGCGCGGCGACCTCGACCCCGGCTCGGTCCGAGGCGACGGGCAGTCCCATCGGCTCCGAGCGCGCGAAGCGCGTTTCCTCGGCGAGCCAGGAGAACGCGCACCAGCTCGTGAACGCCCCAGACGTCGGAGACCAGGCCACCGCGGGCGCCGCCCCCCCGTCTGCCCCCAACCTCGACGCGCCCCGCGCTCCTCGCGCCGGGGAGCGCGCTCAGCGCATGCCGCGCCGGTCGCCGGGCGATGAGTCGCCGACCGAACCGCCCGGGGGCCCGCCGATGGCCCAGGTCTCGCAGCCGAGCGGTGCCACACCAGCGGCTGGAGGCTTGATGGGCCCGCAGACCAGCACCTCCGTGACGCGCGACCTGCTGCTCACGCCCGAGCACCTCGTCCCCCTCTCGCAAGAGGCCGACGTCGCGCGCGCCTCGACGTCAGACGAGTCCCCCCTCCCGTCCGCCGCGATTGCCGCGGACCCCACCTCGTCGCCCTCGACCGCCGCGCCGCTCTCGCTCATCGCCCTGCCCCACCAGAAGCCCGCCGCGACCTCGCCCGCCACCGATGACTTCGGCACGAAGTCAGACGACGTGAAGGGCCCTCGTGAGCGCGAGGCGCGCACCGCCGCCGCCGACGGAACGGCACCACAGCCAGCGAAGGCGCCGTTGATCCTCGAGCTCGCCGCGCAGCGCCTGGCGCCGACCCCGGAGCCGAAGCGTGCGCGCAGCGAGGGCCAGAGCCCCTCGCCCCATGAGCCCCAGGTCGCTGGCCTCGAGCGCAAGCGGGAGCCCGAGCGTGACGACGCCAGCGCCCTATCGAGGCCGCCCGTCGCGGCGCTTCCGCTCGAGCCGTCGGCACCTGCCCGAATCGAGGTGCCCCCCGCGGCTCCGCCCCTGCACGCCGTGACGCCCGCGATGCTCGAAGACCCCGCGCTCCGGGTCATCGTCCTGCCGAACGTGGCCCGCGTGAACGTCGACACCGGCGACCAGGGCTCGGTGTCGCTCCAGGTCAAGGTGCAAGACGGCGTCGCCGACGTTCGCGCGACGGGCCCGGCGGCGTCGCTCATCGAGGCCCGGCAAGGCGAACTGCGCGTCGCGCTGGCGTCCGAGGGCCTGTCGCTCGGGCAGTTCGACCTCGGCCAGTCGGACTCCGGAGGCCGCCGCGAGCGCTTCGAGACCGCCGAGGAGCGTGAGCTCGCCCCCCGCCGCGCACCGCTCCGCGCCACCACCACCACCACCCGCACCGACGGGCGGCTCTCCGTGAAGGCCTGACGTCAAAGGAACGCCCATGCCCACCGCGATTCAAGGCCTCTCGCAGCCTGGAGCCCCCCCGACGTCAGCGACGCCGACCGGGTCGAACAAGCTCGGCAAGGAGGAGTTCCTCAAGCTCCTCACCGCCCAGCTCGCCAACCAGGACCCGCTCGCGCCCGTCGACAACCAGGCCTTCATCGCGCAACTGGCGCAGTTCGCGACCGTCGAGCAGCAGTCGCAGATGAACTCGACCCTCGAGTCGCTGCTGCTCGCGCAGGCTTCGAGCAACCAGACGAACGTCGCGAACCTCGTCGGAAAGGACATCACCTTCGCGTCGAGCTCGGTGCGGCTCAACGGCACCGACGGCGTCGACCTCAACGCGCGCCTCAGCGGCGAGGCCACCAAGGTGAGCGCGATCATCAAGGACGAGAACGGCAAGGTCGTGCGCTCGATCACCGTCGAGGGGCGCCGCGCTGCGGGCGAGGTGTCGCTCCAGTGGGACGGCCGCGACGCTCGCGGCAACCAACTCCCGGCCGGGGACTACTCGGTCACCTTCACGGCAGAGAACGTGCAGGGCAAGTCCATCGACGTCTCCACCCGTGGGCGGGGCCGCGCGACTGGCGTGTCCTTCGCTGACGGAGTTCCACAGCTCGTCGTCAACGGCGTCCGGGTTCGGCTCACGGACGTGCTCGAGATCAATGAGCCGAAGACCAACGCCACCGCTGCACCCTGAGGAGGGGAAATCATGTCACTGCTCACGTCGCTCACCACCGGTACTTCGGGTCTCAACGCCAACAGCCAGGAACTCAACGTCGTCGGCGACAACATCGCCAACGCCAACACCATCGGCTACAAGGCCTCGCGCGCCGCGTTCCAGGACACGCTCTTGAGCCAGGTCATCGGCGCGCCGGGTGGTGGCCAGGTAGGTCTCGGCACGAGCCTGCAAGCCATTCAGCGCATCATCAGCCAGGGCGCGCTGGCGACCACTGGCGTCGCGACCGACCTCGCGCTCCAGGGTAACGGGTTCTTCGTGCTCCGCGGCGGTACCGGCGGCGGGGTCGGCGGCTCGGGGCAGTTCTACAGCCGCGCCGGCCAGTTCACGATCGACAACGACGGCTTCATGGTGAGCCTGGATGGCCTGCGGCTCCAGGGCTACACCGCCGACGACAAGGGCCGTCTTCAGGGCACGCTGGGTGATCTGCAGGTAGGCGCCTCGAACGCCCTCGCCGTCGCCACCGAGGACATCGACGTTCGCGCGAAGCTCGACCCGCTGGCGAGCATCATCACCTTCGACCCAGCCAACCCAGGCAACACGTCGAACTTCAACACGTCAGTGACGATTTACGACTCGCTCGGCCAATCACATGACGTCACTGTCTATTACAACCGGACTGGCACCGGTGCGTGGGACTGGCGCGCGATGGTAGACGACGGCGCAGCGCTGACGGGCGGCACCGCCGGCGCGCCGGCCGAGATCGCCAGTGGCACCATGACCTTCGACACCCAGGGCCGCCTCGACGCCCTCACGCAGACGTCGAACTTCAACCCGCTCAATGCGGTGAACCCACAGCCGCTCACCTTCAACTTCGGCGACCCCATCGCCGGCGGTGGCACCGGGCTCGCGGGCATCGTCCAGAACATCGGCGGAAACCGGAACGAGACGACCTTCGTCAGCCAGAACGGTAACGCCGCTGGCACGTTGGCCTCGATCCAGATCAACAACCAGGGCCAGGTCGTCGGCTCGTTCACCAACGGGCGCACCCGGGTGCTGGCGCAGGTGGCCGTGGCTGACTTCGAGGCCGTGGACAAGCTCAACCGGGTCGGCGGGAACCTGCTCGCCGAGTCCAGGGCGTCGGGCCAGCCGACCATCGGCGCACCGGGCGAGGGCGGCCGCGCCACCATCACCTCCGGGGCCCTCGAGCAGTCGAACGTCGACCTGGCCAACGAGTTCGTGCGTATGATCGCCGCGCAGCGCGGCTTCCAGGCCAACTCGAAGACGATCACCACCGCCGACCAGCTCCTCGGCGAGCTCATGCAGCTCA